>CAYLNK010000243.1:0-10625 GCA_964384675.1 uncultured Holophagales bacterium
ACGCCGAGCGGCGTCGCCTGGACGCGGTGGCCACCGCCGGGGCCGGGCTCGCGCATCGGATCCGGAACCCGCTCGCCGCGATCAAGGGAACCGCGCAGCTCCTCGCGGGGCAGGAGACCGGACGCGTGACGGAACGCGCGACACGCATCGTGGAGGCGAGCGAGCGGATCGAGGCGCTGGTCGCGCAGCTCCTCGAGTTCGCCCGGCCGCCGGAGACGCGGGCCGAGCGGTTCGACCTGGCCGTCCTCTGCCGCGAGGTCGCCGAGCGGGCGGACTCGCGCGTGGCCATCCGCGCGGCCGGGCCCGTACCTGTCGTCGCCGACCGCGAGAACGTGATCAGCATCCTCGAGGAGCTGCTCTCGAACGCGCGCGCCTTCGATCCGGACGGCGTGCTCGACGTGGTCGTGTCGGGCAACGGGAGCCAACCCTCGGTCGAGGTCCGCGACCACGGACCGGGTCTCTCCATCGACGCGCGGCGCGCCTTCGAGCCCTACGTGACCACGCGGCCGGACGGCACCGGGCTCGGCCTCGCGATCGCGCGCGCGCTCGCCCAGGCGAACGGGGGAGACCTGGTCCTCGGTCCCGCCGACGGCGGCGGCTGCGCCGCGAAGCTCACGTTGCGCGGGGGCGGCTGAGATGGCGCGGGTCCTGGTGGCCGACGACGATCCCTCCTTCCGGGCGCTCCTCGGGGACATCCTGGAGGGCGCCGGTCACGTCGTGACGGAGGCCCGGGACGGGCACGAGGCCTGGCTCCACGCCGAGCGGCAGCCGTTCGACCTGGTGCTCTCCGATCAGCGCATGCCCCGCGTGGACGGGCTCGAGCTGCTCCGGCGCCTGAGGAGCCGGGGCGCGGCGCCCCCCGTCGTGATGCTGACCGCGTACGGGACGATCCCTCAGGCGGTCGAGGCCGTGAGACTGGGGGCGGCGGACTACCTCACCAAGCCGCTGGCGTCGCCGGAGCAGCTCCTGGCGGTGGTGTCGCGGCTCCTGGCGCCCGAGGCGAACGGCGACGCCGGCGCGGAGATCGTGACGGCGTATCCCCCGCTCGTCGAGAGCCTCGCGCTCGTGGACCGCGTCGCGGTCCGGGACGTGACCGTGCTCCTCCTGGGCGAGTCGGGTACCGGCAAGGAGCTGGTCGCGCGGAGGATCCACCGGCGATCGCCGCGGAGCGGCGGCCCCTTCGTCGCCGTGAACTGCGCGGCTCTCCCCGAGAACCTCGCCGAGAGCGAGCTCTTCGGGCACGAGAAGGGGGCCTTCACGGGCGCGGAGGCGAGGCGGGCCGGCCGCTTCGAGGAGGCGGGCGGCGGAACGCTCTTCCTGGACGAGGTGGGCGAGCTCTCCCTCCCGCTCCAGGCGAAGCTCCTGCGCGTCCTCGAGGAGCGGGTGGTGCGTCGCGTCGGCGGGAACTCCGACGTCCCGGTGAGCCTCCGGCTCGTGGCGGCGACCAACCGCGACCTCGCCCTGGAAGTGGAACGGGGCGGCCTCCGCCGCGACCTCTACTTCCGGCTCGCCGTCGTGCCGGTGACCCTGCCGCCGCTGCGGGAGCGGACGGGCGACCTCCCGCTCCTGGCCGTCCGTCTCCTGGACCGGCTGGCCGCGCGGCACGGCATTCCGCGGGCCGAGCTGACGGAGCCCGCGGTCGCCGCGCTCGAGCGGTACCGGTGGCCGGGGAACGTGCGCGAGCTGCGCAACGTGCTGGAGCGCGCGCTCGTGGTGCGCGCCGGCGCGCCCATCCGGCCCGAGGACCTCCAGCTGCCTGTGGAGCGGCCCGCGCCGCTGGACGAGGAGACGCGGGACCGCGAGGCCGCGATCGGCGCGCTCCGCCAGTCGGGCGGAAACCGCGAGGTCGCGGCCCGGCTCCTCGGCATCTCGGTGCGGACGCTCTACTACCGCCTGCGTCGCTGGGGCCTGCAGTAGGGCCGCGCCGCCCTTGCAGGCGCTGCCTGCAGCTCTTGCAGCCCCGCGGCTCGAACGCTTCCCCAGGCTCAACGCAACCCGCTGCAAGGCCAGAGGATCGGCGGCTGCGGTCCGGCGGGCACGATTCCTGCGATTCCTCCTCGCGAAGAAGGAGGCTCTCATGAGCAACAGAAACCTCATCCTCTCGGTCGCGGCCGCGCTGCTCTTCTCCGCACCGCTCGCCGCACAGCAACGCGGTCCGCGCGGGGGCGGCACGCCGGCCGTGGTCGGAACCGCCACGACCGTCAACGGGACCGTCGTCGCGTTCGTCGCCGGGCCGGGCGAGGGGTCGCCGCGCCTCGTGGTCGCAACGGGGAAGGCGGAGACGACCTACGTGCTCGGACCGTACCGTGTCCTCGCCGCGCAGGGCTTCTCGGCGGCCGCGGGAGACACCGTGGAGCTGGTCGTCTACGCGTGCGCGAGCTGCGAAACAGGGTTCGCGGTGGGCTCCGTCCGCAACCTGACCCGCGGATTGACCCTGACACTCCGGGACGCGGCCGGGCAGCCGACGTGGACCGGCGCGGGCCGTGGCGGCCGTGGCGGCCGAGGCGGCCCCGGCAACGGATCGTGCGCGGAGGGCGTCGGCAACCCGCTCTGCGAAGGGCCCGACCTCACCCGGACCGCGGTCCTCACGGGCGCCGTGCTGAAGCTCGAGGGAGGCTTCGGCGGCGGCCAGCCGGTCGTCACGCTGCGGACGTCCGACGGCGACCGGGCCGTGGTCGTCGCCCCGTTCCGGGCCCTGAACCGGGCCGGCCTCTTGCCGGCCGAGGGGATGCGCCTCGAGATCGCTTCGGTCCCGGTCCTCGTGGACGGCGTCGAGCAGTGGGTGGCCCTCTGGGTCAAGGACCTCGCGACGGGGCTCACCGTCTCGCTGCGCGACGCGACGACGGGGCGCCCGTCGGGGTGCAACCGGTCCTGACGGCGCGGCTCGACCCGATCGGGGAGGGGCGGGACCTGGTCCCGCCCCTCGTCGCGCTTCCGCGGGTCAGCGGCGCGGGCCGCGTGGACGGGGGGAGGCGGCCTTCCGGACGACGGCCTTCCGGACGCCGCGCCTCTTCGCGGCCGCGCGACCTGCGACCTCGATCGCCTTCCTCACCCAGCCGCGCAGCTCGTCGACGTCCTCGAGGGCGTCGGCCGGCACCTCGTAGTACGACATCTCCTCGCCCCCGTCGCCGTAGGGACGGAAGGGCCCGGAGCCCGCGGCCACGAAGTCCGGGCGGGTGACGTCGTCCACCTTGAGGTAGAGCCGGTCGTCGTCCACGAGCGCGAAGAAGAGATCCCCCGCGTAGACGCCGAGGCCTCCGAACATGCGGCGGGAGCGGACGGGCGTCACCTGCCCGAGCTGCTCGAGGACGAAGGCCTGATAGTCCGCCGAGACGGGCATGCGGTCAGCGGCGGGCGGCCCGCTGGGAAGGCCCCAGGATGGCCTCGGCGCTCTGTCGCGCCTCTCGCTCCACGTCGGCGCAGACGATCGAGCAGATGCGCCGGAGAGTCGGGTCGGCGATCGCGTAGAAGCAGCGCGTCCCTTCCTTGCGCCGCGTGACGAGCCCGCTCGAGTGGAGGAGCGCCAGGTGCTTGCTGACGTTGGCCTGGGTGCTCCCCACCGCCTCGATGATCTCGTTCACCGAGGCCGCCGAGTCGAAGAGCCGCTCCAGGATCCGGAGCCGGGTCGGCTCGCCCAGCGCGCGGAAGCGCGTCGCCACCCGCTCGCGGGTTCGCTCGGACAGGGGGACGTGATCTCGCTCCATCGCCATATGGTCATTGTGTGACGTGGAGCCTGCCGGGTCAAGGGCCGCGGCGGGCCGGGGCCGGCCGCGCTATTGCGCGACCGGCTCGTCGGCGAACGATTCCGCGTCGGCCGCCGGGTCCGCGGGGGCCTTGGCGATCTCGTTCCTGACCAGGTTCTGGTGGAGGATCTCCTCCTCGCGGAGCTCCTCGAAGAGCGCCCGGACCTGGGGATCCGAGATGTGCCCGAGGGCTTCCACGAAGAAGGCATGCGCCTTCTCCTCGGAGTCGAGCGCCACCTGGAGCGCCTGCCGGAGCGGCATGAAGGCCCTGACGGTGTCGTAGGTCGGAGCCTCGACGTCCCACAGCAGCGAGCGATCGACACGACGCGGGAGGTCCCCGAAGAGGGTCCGGCGGCGCTTGGCGAGCTCGAGGCCGTGCTTCTCCTCGTTCCCGGCCATGAAGCGGAAGAACTCGGCCGCCGCGTGGGTGCGGTGCTCGTCCATCTGGGCGGCGAGCTCGAGGTACCGCTCGTGGGCCTCCTCCTCGACGAGGACCGCGAGGTCGAGGGCGTCCTGCAGGTCGAGGCCGGAGAAGTCGAGGCTCTTGGCCATTTCATCGCTCCTTGCCGGGTCCGATCCTGGGCTCCGGCGGCACGACGAGCGTCGGGCCTGACCCCGGGATCGGGCAATGAAGCGGATGGATCATCCAGGCCCTGATTCAGCCGCATCATGGTGGCCGTGCTCCCCCGGGTCGACATTGAATCGATCGGGGGTGCCGTGACGGTCCTCTCCTTGTCGCCGGCTTCTCTCGGGACCCAGCTCGAATCGATCCACCAGCGCCTGCGGACGGACCTGCCGGGCATCGACCGCGTCGCCGCCGCGCTCTACGACCCGAAGACCGACGTCCTGAAGACGTTCGTCAACAGCACGGACGGCGGGAGCCCGCTGGCTCACTACGACATCCGGCTCGGCGAGGTGCCGTCGCTGGTGGAGCTCGCCCGGGAGCGCCACACGCGCGTCGTGACCGACCTGTCGGTGTTCCAGGGCTCGACGCGTGAGCACACGCGCCGGCTGCTGGAGAAGGGGTACCGGTCGAGCTACACCGTCCCGTTCTTCGACAGCGGGAGCCTCGCGGGGTTCCTCTTCTTCGACGCGAGGTCGACGGGCTTCTTCACACCGTCGGTCGTGGAGAAGCTGCAGGTCTACGGACAGCTGGTCGCGCTCCTCCTCCTTCACTCCTTCGGGCCGGTGAGGACGCTCCGCTCGGCGCTCCACGTGGCCTCCCGCCTCAGCCACGAGCGCGACCCGGAGACCGGCGCCCACCTCGACCGGATGTCGCGCTACGCGCGGGTCCTGGCCGGCAAGCTCGCCGCGGATCGCGGGCTGCCCGACGAGTTCGTGGAGTTCCTCTTTCTGTTCGCGCCGATCCACGACATCGGGAAGGTCGCCATCCCGGACCGCGTCCTCCTGAAGAAGGGCCGGCTGACCGAGGAGGAGTTCGAGGTGATGAAGACCCACGTCTCGCGGGGCGTGGCGATCGTCGACGACGTGCTCGCCCACCTCGCGATGGACGACTTCCCTCACGCGGGGCTGCTCCGGAACGTGGTGCGGCATCACCACGAGTGCGTGGACGGGAGCGGCTATCCGGATGGGCTCTGGGCCGACGCGATCCCGCTCGAGGCGCGGATCGTGGCGGTCGCCGACGTCTTCGACGCGCTCACCAGCGAGCGGCCGTACAAGTCCGCCTGGAGCGAGGGGGAGGCGATCGGCTACCTGCGGGAGCGGGCGGGAAGCCAGTTCGACCCGGCCTGCGTCGACGTGCTGATCGGACGGCTGGACGAGATCCGCGCGATCCGGGCACGCTTCCCCGACGAGGAGCGCTGGGGCAGGCAGTCGCGGGAGGGTTACTCCCTCGATCTGTAGACGCAGGCCGAGCCGGTCCCAGGCGAGCCGGCGCGGTGAGCTGCCACCGGCCGGCGCGCCGGGCGATAATGCCCGGTACCCGATGCGTTTCGCGCCCCGGCTCGTCTTCGCGGCTGCAGCCCTCGCTGGCGGGCTCTCCTGCGGGCGCGGCGGCGCGGGCACGCTGACGCTCGCGATGCGAGCGGACGTGACCGGCTTCTATCCGAACCACCCGTACCAGGACGAGTCGTACACCTACTACATCAACACCGCCGTCTTCGAAGGGCTGGTTCGCTTCGACCGGGACCACAAGCTGGTGCCGGCCGTGGCCGAGAGCTGGGAGTCCGTGAACGACACGACCTGGCGCTTCCGGATCCGGCGCGGGATCCGGTTCAGCGACGGCACGCCCGTGACGGCCGCGGACGCCGCCGCCTCGCTCCTCGCCCCGGGACGGCTCGGCTGGGCGAACCGGGAGGACGTCTCGGGAATCGAATCGGCCGTCGCGGTGTCGCCCGACGTGCTCGAGGTGAGGACGCGCGGCCGGGGGCCGGGCCTGCTGTACCACCTCCCGTGGGGGTTCATCCTCCCCGAGAGAGTCCTTTCCCGGACGCCGATCCCCGCCGTCGGGACCGGACCGTACGTCGTGGAGTCGTGGACTCCGGGGCACGAGATCCGGTTCCGCCGCAACCCGGCCTACCACGGTCCGCCGGCCGCCTTCGACACCCTGCGTCTCGCCGTCGAGCCGGATGCCCGGCGGCGGGTGGAGATGCTGCGCCGCGGCGAAGCCGATCTGGTCGACGAGGTCCCGCCGGAGGAGGTCACGGCGTTCCGGGCCGACCCGGCGTTCCGGGTCCACAGCGGACCGAGCGGGCGGGTGATCTTCCTCGCCTACCGGATGTCGGAGCCTCCCTTCTCCGATGCGCGTGTCCGCGAGGCGGTCGACCTGGCGATCGACCGCGAGGAGCTGATCCGGCGCGCGCTCGGCGGCCGGGCTCTGCCGGCGTCGCAGGTCGTCAGCCCGGCCGTTCCCGGCTACGACCCGACGATCCCGCTGTCACACCCGGACCGCGAGCGGGCCCGCCGCCTCCTGGCCGAATCCGGATACGCGGCCGGCCTCGACGTCCGCCTCGATGGGCCCAACAACCGCTACGTGAACGACGGCGAGATCCTGGCGGAGGTGGCTCGCCAGCTCGCCCTGGTGGGGATCCGGGTCGAGGTGAACGCCCGGCCGAAGGACGACTTCTACGAGATCCTCGAGAGCTCCAGGTTCTATCTCTTCGGCTGGGCCGTGGAGTACGTCGACTCGGGCGAGGCTCTCGACTCGCTCCTTCACTCGCGCCAGACGGGGACGGCGCCGCTCGGGACGAACAACTTCGAGGGGCTCGCCGACCCGCTGCTCGACCGCCTCATCGAGGACGCCGGCGAGGAGCGGGACCCCGGGCGGCGGCACGAGCTCCTGATCGCGGCGGTGCGCCGGTCCGTGGAGCTGCGCGCGGTGCTCCCGCTGGAGATCCAGCAGGAGACGTTCGTTGCGGGGAAGAGGGTCCGCTGGGAGCCGCCCGTCAACATGGCGCTCCATCTCCAGGACCTCGCCCCGGCGGGACGCTGAGGCGGGCGAGCCCCGGTCTCAGAGCTGGGGCCGTGGGACGCCGGAGAAGGTCTGCAGCACCTCGAAGGTCTCGTGCAGCGGCTCGGCGGTCTCCGCGGGCTCGAGAGCGTCGCCGTCGACGTGCGCGACGATGACGGTCATGTTGTCGGTTCCGCCGCGGTCGTTGGCCATGTCGATCAGCATCCGGCAGGTGAGGGCCGGGTCGCTCTCCTCGAGGAGCCGCTTCAGCTCGTCGTCGTGGACGGGGTTGGACACGCCGTCGGAGCAGAGGAGAAAGCGGTCCCCGCGCCTGAGGGTCAGCCGCCCGATGGAGGTCCTCACGTCGTCGGCGATCCCCACCGCCTGCAGGAGCACGTTCTTGCGGCTCGAGACCCGGGCGGCCTCGGGGGTCAAGGCTCCCTGGTCGACGAGGAACTGCACGAGGCTCTGGTCGCGGGTGAGCTGGTGGAGCGTGCCCGCTCGCAGCATGTAGGCGCGGGAGTCGCCGACCTCGGCGACGTGGGCCTCGCCGGACCGCAGGAGGACGGCGGTGAGCGTCGCCCCCATGCCGCTCCGCCCCTCGGCGCGGGACGCTTCCGCGACGTCGGCGTTGGCCTCCTTGACGGCAGCCGTGATCCGGCCGTCGATCGGCTCGGCGGGGTCCCCCGACTCCAGGGCCCGGCGGAGGGAGTCGATGACCATGGCGCTCGCCACCTCACCGGCGGCGTGGCCCCCCATCCCGTCGGAGAGCGCCAGCAGCACCCCTCGCGCCCCGGCCGGGAAGTCGCCCGGGCCGACCTCCGGCTCGAGGCGCCGGCCCGTGTCGAGGTCCGTGACGCTGTAAGCGTCCTCGTTGATCTTGCGGACGAGCCCCACGTCCGACAGCGCCGCGACGCGGATCTGGAGACCGTTCATTTCCCCGCTCCTCCCCCTGATGCCCGCCCGGGAGGATAGCCTCACGAAATGCCGGAGGCTACCGGCCGCGGTGCTGGCCCCGCCCCCCGAAGAGGCTCGAGAGAGACGGCTCGCTCCGGGGGGGCGCCGGGGCGGGACGCGACGGCGCGGGCTCGGCCTCACGAGCCCGGCCGGGAGGCGCCAGCGGGCGGGGCGGGGGCGAGGCCGGAGCGGCGTCCGACCGCAGGCTGAGCGAGATCTGCCGCTTCTCGAGGTTCACCGCGAGCACGCGCGCCGTGACGCGGTCGCCCGGGCTCACGGCCTGGCGCGGGTCCTTGACGAAGCGGTCCGACAGCTGCGACACGTGGACCAGCCCGTCCTGGTGCACGCCGACGTCGACGAACGCGCCGAAGTTCGTGACGTTCGTGACCAGGCCGGGGCAGACCATTCCGGGCACCAGGTCCGACAGCTCGTGGACGTCGTCGCGGAACGAGAACGGCACGAAGGTCTCGCGCGGATCGCGGCCCGGCTTCTCGAGCTCGGCGACCACGTCCTCGAACGTGAAGACCCCAAGCTCGTTCACGAGCTCGGGGAGCCTGCGCAGGGCGGTCGCGCCCGCGCCCAGGAGCTGGGGGAGGTCGCGCGACATCCGGGCGGCCACGCGCTCCAGCACGTCGTACCGTTCCGGGTGGACGCCGGTCGCGTCGAGCGGGTGCTCGCCGCCCGGGATCCGGAGGAAGCCCGCCGCCTGCTCGAACGTCTTCTTCGTGAAGCGAGGCACCTCGAGCAGCTGCTGGCGCGAGCGGAAGAGGCCCTTCGCCTGGCGGTGGGCGACGATCGCGCGGCCGAGCGAAGGGCCGATCCCGGCCACGTGAGAGAGGAGCCACGCCGACGCCGTGTTCAGGTTCACGCCGACCTGGTTCACGGCGCTCTCGACGACGAGGTCGAGCCTCTTCTTCAGCAGGTTCTGCGCGACGTCGTGCTGGTACTGGCCGACCCCGATCGACTTGGGATCGGTCTTCACCAGCTCGGCGAGAGGATCCTGGAGCCGCCGGGCGATCGAGATGGCGCCCCGGATGGTGAGGTCGAGGTCGGGGAATTCGTCGCGCGCCGCCTCGCTGGCGCTGTAGACGCTGGCGCCCGCCTCGCTGACGAGGACGACGGGGACGCTCAGCCCCTCGCTCGCGAGCGCCTCCCGCACGAAGGCCTCGGCCTCCCGCCCGGCCGTGCCGTTGCCGACGGCCACGGCGCGCACGTTCCCCTTCCTGACCAGCTCGGCCACCAGCTGGCGTCCCTGCCGGCGGGCCTCCTCGCCGTGCAGGTGGAAGAGCCCGCTCGTGACGTAGGACCCGGCGTCGTCGACCAGGGCGAGCTTGCATCCGGTGCGGAGCCCTGGGTCGACCCCGAGGACCGCCTTGGGCCCGAACGGGGCGGACAGGAGCACCTTCCGCACGTTCTCGGCGAAGACGTGGATGGCCGCGTCGTCGGCCGCTTCCTTGAGGGACTTGTGGACCTGGGCGTCGATGCTCGGGAAGACGTGGGCCTTCAGGGCGAGGCGCGCGGCCTTCTTCAGGAGGGCCTGCGCCGGGGTGGCGCGTCCGGCCCCGGCGGCTCTCTCGAACGCGGCGAGGAGGCGGGCGTCGAAGCCGGCCGGGTCGTCGGCCTCCTTCGCCGGTGCGCCGAGCGTGAGCGACAGCTCCTCCTCGAGCCAGCCCCGGCGCATCGCCAGATACCGGTGCGACGCCCCGGGGAGGAGGAGCGAGGCGATCTTCTCCTCGTGCGCGAAGTACGGCTCGAACCGGGAGGGCGTCTTCGCCTTCTCGCCCTTCGTCGTGCGGGCAACCCCGTTCGTGAGGACCTCGTGCCGCACCGTCTGGCGCAGCGCCTCGTCCTCGGAGAGACGCTCGATGACGATCTCGACCGCGCCGGCCAGGACGGCGGCCGCATCGGCGTAGCCGGCTTCCGGGTCGAGGAAAGCGCCGGCCCGCTCCTCCGGCCGCTCGCCCGCCGCCACGACGCCGTGACCGACGTCCACGAGCCAGGCCGCGAGCGGCTCGAGGCCGGCCTCTTTCGCGAGCGTGGCCTTCGTCTTCCGCTTCTTCTTGTACGGAAGGTAGAGATCCTCGAGGGCGTCGAGGTCCCACGTGCCGAGGATTCGTTCCGAAAGCTCGGGCGTGAGCTTCTGCTGCGCGCCGATCTCCTCGAGAAGGAACGCCTGCCGCTTCACGATCTCGTCGAAACGTTCCTTGCCTTCGAGCACGGTCTGGATCGCGACCTCGTCGAGGTTCCCCGTCTGCTCCTTCCGGTAGCGGGCGATGAACGGGACGGTCGAGCCGTCGGCCGCGAGCTGGAGGACGGCGTCGGCGGAGCGGGCGGAGACCTGGGGATGCGAGGCACGGAACCAGTCGATGAACTCCATGGCCCGGATGTTCGCACGGGCCTCCTGGGCTGCCGGATCAGCCGGCCGGGGGCGTGGCGAGGGTCACCGTGACCCACGACCGGAGCGGCTTGCCGAAGCTCTCCTCGAGGCCGCGTTCCGCCCGCGACGGAGGCCCGCC
>CAYLNK010000244.1:0-10589 GCA_964384675.1 uncultured Holophagales bacterium
GGCGAAGAGCGCGTCGTCGGCCGCCTCGCAGACGGTCTCCAGGAGGCGTGGCAGGGGCGTCGTCGTGCCGTTCGCGGGGCCGGCGGCCCCGCGCCCGCGCGCCACGAGGTCGGCATCGACCGCGACGGCCCGGGTGCGCGTTCCACCGCCGTCGATTCCGATCAGGAGCGACATGCGCCGAGACTAGCAGCACCACCGGGCTCGTCGGGCTGTCGGCGCCGCGCGTGCCGTCGTCGGGCTAAGCTCCGGGACATCGTGGCGCGCGGCCTTCTCCAGCGTCTCGTCGTGGCCGGGGCCGTGGCGCTCGCCGCCGGCTGCCATCGCGAGAGGGAGCGTGCGGCAGCCCCGCCGGCGCCCCCGACGCTGCTCCTGGTCACCCTCGACACCACGCGGGCCGACGCGCTGGCGCCCGAGGCCGACGCCGCGGCGACACCCGGCTTCGCCGCCCTGGCCGTGCGGGGTCTGCGCTTCAGCCAGGCGTACGCCACCGCGCCGACCACCCTGCCGTCCCACGCGTCGATGCTCACGGGGCTCTACCCGTCCGGGCACGGCCTCCACGAGAACGGGCGCCGGCTCTCCGACCGCATCCCGCTCGTCGCCGAGCGCCTGCATCAGCTCGGCTACGGCACCGCCGCGTTCGTCTCGGGCTTTCCGCTGGAGCGGCAGTTCGGTCTCGCCCGCGGGTTCGACCGCTACGACGACGAGCTGGGACCCGGCAGGGTCGAGCGGAGCGCGCGCGAGACGACCGACCGCGCGCTCGCGTGGCTGGCGTCGCCCGATTCGCGACCGCGCTTCCTCTGGGTGCACTACTACGACCCGCACGAGCCGTACGCGCCGCCGGAGCCGTTCCGCAGCCGGTTCCCGGGGGATCCGTACCGGGGTGAGATCGCGGCCATGGACCACGAGCTGGCACGGCTGCTCGCCGCCTTCGAGGCCTCCCGCGCCGGGCGCGCGGCGAAGGTCGTCGTGGCCGCCGACCACGGGGAGGGACGCGGCGATCACGGGGAGATGCTGCACGGCAACCTGCTTTATCAGGGCGTCATGCGCGTGCCGCTGGTCCTCGCCGGCGACGGCATCGCGCCGGGGATCCGCACGGATCCGGTGAGCCTGCGCCAGATCCACGCGACGCTCCTCGGCTGGGCCGGCGAGAAGGCCGACGGAGGGCTTCTCTCCCCAATCGAGGGACCGGTGCTCGGCGAGGCGATGCAGCCGTTCCTCAACTATCGCTGGCAGCCGCAGGTGATGGCGATCGCCGGGCGCCAGAAGCTGATCCGCTCGGGGCGCCTCGAGCTGTACGACGTCGTCGGGGACCCGAGGGAGGAGCGGGACCTGGCCGGGGCGGTGTCCCCCGCCCGGCCGCTCGTCACCGCCGTCGCGGGGTATCCGCTGCCGGGGCAGGGCGGGGCCGTCGCCACGACGGCGTCTCCCGGCGAGGAGGAGCGACGGCGCCTGGCGAGCCTCGGCTACCTCGTCTCGGGGGAGACGCCGAAGTCGGTGCCCGCCGGCGCGCCCCGGGCCGCGGACATGGCGCCCCTCTTCGCGGATCTGGACGCGTCGTCGCTCGCCTTTGGCGACGGGCGTTACGCGAACGCCGCCCAGGCCTTCGAGCGGATCCTCGCGCGCGATCCCGGGAACGTGATGACGGTCGTGCGGCTGGCGGTCTGCTGGTCGCTGCTCGGCAAGGACAAGGCCGCGCTCGCGGCGTTCGAGCGTGCCGCGCGCATCGATCCCGGCTCAATCGAGGTGCGCCACTACCTCGGCATGCATCACCTGAAGAGCGGGCACGACGACCTCGCCGCGCCGCTCTTCGAGGCCGTGCTCGACGCCCAGCCCGATCGCCTCGCGGCGATCGAGGGGCTGGCGAAGGTCCGGGCCCGTCAGGGAAAGCTGGCCGAGGCGGCGGCGCTCCTCGAGCGCTCGGTGCCGCTCTCGCGCGACCCGGGGACCCGCCTCGTCGAGGTGGGCCTGCTGCGCATGCAGCTCGGTGAGACCGGGCCGGCCACGACGGCGCTCGAGCAGGCGCGCGACGCGCAGGGGCCGGCGTTCCGGCGGCACCTCGAGCTCGGCGTCCTCTATCTCGCCGCCCGGCGGCTGGACGACGCCCGCGCCGCGCTCGACCGCGTCCCTCCCGACGACCCGGCGGCGGCGATGGCGCTCTTCAAGCGGGCGCAGGTCAGCGTCCTGCTCGGCGAGCCGGACAGCCGCGGACGCGTCCGTGCGGCCTGGGAACGCGCCGACCCGGCGACCCGCCGGCTCATCGCCGGCGAGCGGCTGTTCGCGGGCCTGGTTCCCTGAGACTCGGCCGACGACGTGGGCTCCTCCACGGCGAGGACCATCTATTCGCGAGGCTCTGGACTTAATATCGAGGTTCATTTCGCTTTGGGGCCCGTGCCGCACCGCGCGGCGCGACCGCTAGGAAGGAAGGAGAGGCAGATGAAGTGGCTCTTAGGGGGGGTCTTGGCGGTGGTGGTCGCTGCTCCGGCGTTCGGCCAGCAGACCGGTTCGATCATCGGTAAGGTGACGATGGGCGACGGGTCGGCCCTGCCGGGGGCCACCGTCCAGGCGACCTCGAGCGTGCTGCCCCAGGCCCGGCACACCGTGTCGGGAGCCAACGGCGAGTACCGGCTGCCGCTGCTGCCGCCCGGTACGTACGAGGTGACGTTCTCCCTTCCGGGCATGGGCAACGTGAAGCGACCGGCGAACGTCGTGCTGCAGCAGGAGACGACGGTCAACGCGGCCCTCTCGGTCGAGTCGCTCAAGGAAGGCGTCACGGTCCTCGCGCAGGCGACCCTCCTGGACACCGAGTCGGCGGCCCTCAAGGCCTCCGTCGACGACAAGGTGATCAAGGCCCTGCCGGTCGGCCAGGAGTACCGCGACCTCGTGAAGCTCGTGCCCGGAGTCCAGTACTCCGAGGACAACGTGCGCGGGCCGAGCGCCGGCGGGAGCGGTCAGGACAACACGTACAACTTCGACGGCGTGAACGTGAACCTGCCGCTCTTCGGCACTCTCTCGGCCGAGCCGTCGTCGCACGACATCGAGCAGATCGCGATCGTCAAGGGCGGCGCCGACGCGACCGACTTCAACCGCTCGGCCGGGATCTCGATCAACTCGGTCAGCCGGTCGGGAACCAACGCCTTCCACGGCGCCCTCTCGTTCCAGATCCAGCCCGAGAGCCTCATCGCCACGCGCACGACCACCAGCGCCTCGGTGTTCGAGGAGGACAAGAACTGGCTGATCGCCAACTTCGGCGGGCCGATCCTCAAGGACCGGCTCTTCTTCTACGCCTCGTACTACCGCCCGACGAGCGAGCGCCAGAACCGGGCCAACCTGTACGGCGAGGTCCCCGACTACAAGAGCACGCGGGACGAAGGCTTCGGCAAGCTCACGTTCTCGCCGACCGAGTCGATCCTCCTCAACGGCTCCTACCGGGCCTCGAGCCGCACGGACGAGCACACCAGCGTGTCGGGTGAGGCTTCCGCCGGGGCAACCAGCAACGGCAGCGAGGCCAAGCAGAGGATCGCCATCGCCGAGGGCTCCTGGGTCATCAACGACAGGAGCTACGCCACGTTCAAGTACACCAACTTCGCCAACCCGACGGTGGGCGGACCGGACACGGTCTTCGGCCTCGCGCCGAAGCTCGACGGCAGCGTCAATCTCAATACGGCGGCGCTCGACACCATGGGCCTCCTGACCGTTCCCGTGCCGGTGACCGGCCAGACCGCCTTCAACGCCTTCATCGCCCCGATCATCGAACGCTACGGCTACCTCCAGGACGGCGTGCGCAAGGGCGGCGGCCGGGTCGGCGGCGGGTCGGAGTTCAACGACCAGGACTTCTACCGCCAGAGCTTCCAGGTCGCCTACGACCTCTCGTTCGGCAAGACCGTGACGCACAACGTCCACGTCGGCTATCAGTTCTCCAAGGAGGAGGAGGACCTGCTCCGGACCTCCAACGCCTGGGGCTCGGTCACCGTGCCCGGCGGCCGCATCAATTGCCCGGCCAACTCCACCTGCGCCGGAAAGCCGGTCTTCTACCAGGCCCAGGTGCAGCAGCAGGGCATCCTCAAGGTGCCCACCATCAACTCCCAGTACGTGTCCCACAACATCGAGGTGAACGACTCGATCAAGTGGAAGAACCTGGCCTTCAACGTCGGCCTGCTGGTGAGCGACGACCTTCTCTACGGGCAGGGCCTGCGGGAGAAGGACGGCACCGTCTCCGGGTTCGAGACCGCCACGGGCAACAAGTATCTGATGCACGAGATCAAGTTCAAGGACACGCTGCAGCCGCGGCTCGGCGCCGTCTGGGCGTACAGCGGGTCGAACACCGTCTTCGCGAACTACGCCCGCTACGTCCCGGCGGCGAGCTCGCTGCCGCGCGCCGCGTCCTGGGCGCGCAACCTGGCGACGCTGGTCAACGCCTATTTCGACGCCAACGGGACGTTCATCGGCTCCACCCCCGAGGCCGCGTCGTCGGGCAAGATCTTCGTGGACGGCATCAAGCCCCGCAAGACCGACGAGTACATGATCGGCACGACGAAGGACTTCGGCCACGGCCTCACCGGCCGCGTGCACGCGCGCTACCGCGACTCCGACAACTTCTGGGAAGACACCAACAACGACGCGCGGCTCCTCTTCAACCCGCCGGCCGGGATCCCGAGGGAGCTGTACATCTCGAACCTGACGGCGATCCGCAACGAGATCGGCGGCTCGACGTACGTCATCGCGGCCCTCGACGGAGCCTTCACCAAGTACTACGAGGCCGGCCTCGAGGCCGAGTGGCACGGCAAGAACGCCTACGTCCGCGGCTCGTACGTCTGGAGCCACTACTACGGCAACTTCGACCAGGACAACTCGACGAGCAACGTGGCGAACGACGCCAACATCTTCATCGGCTCCTCGAACATCGCCGACGGCGCCGGGCGCCAGCTCTGGGACTTCAAGTACGGTGACCTGCGCGGCGACCGCCGGCACCAGCTCAAGCTGTACGGCTCTTACGGCCTGCCCTGGAAGGGCTCGCTCGGCGCCTACGCCATCTACCAGTCGGGACAGCCCTGGGAGCTGCACAGCTACGAGCCGTACATCGCGCTGACGACGAACACCAGCGACACCAACCGCTACGCGGAGCCGGCCGGCTCGCGCCGGACCGACGCCCACTACCAGCTCGACCTGAACTACTCGCAGACGATCCCGATCGGGGACGTCGTGAGGATCGAGGCACGGATCGACGTCTTCAACGTCTTCGACAAGCAGACCGGGTACAACATCCAGGACAACGCCCACACGGCGAACCCCGGAAACCCGCAGACGTTCTACGACCCGCGCCGCTTCCAGTTCGCGCTGAGGGTCGAGTTCTAGAGCCGGCACCCTCCGCAGAGTCCGGAATCCTCGAGGCCCGCGGAGCGATCCGCGGGCCTCTCCGTTCTCGTGGACAATGCGCCGCATGAGGTTTCCGTCGATGCGTCGTCTCCTGCCGGTCCTCCTCGTCCTCCTGGCCGCCGCCCCGCTCCTGGGGGGCGAGACGGGCGCCATCGGCGGCGTCGTCCGCGACCGGAGCGGCAGCCCTCTTTCGGGGATCCCGGTCACCGCCAAGGGCGACCCGGCGCCGGGGGGCCGCCAGGCCGTCTCCGACGCCGCGGGGCGCTTCAGGCTGCCCAGCCTGCCCCCCGGCACCTACGCCGTCACGGCCACGGTGGCGGGGATGGCGCCGGCGGAGCTGCAGGTGGTGGTGGCGGTCGACCGGGAGACGCAGATCACCCTGGTCCTCGCGCCGGCCGTCGCGCAGGAGGTGGAGGTCCGGGCGGTCGCGCTCCCGCTGGTCGACGTGAAGACCACCGAGGTGGGGCGCAGCTTCACTCGCGACGCCTTCGAGCGCCTCCCGATCGGGCGCACCTACAAGGAGCTGCTACAGCTGAACCCGACCACGTTCGACAACCCGAGCCGCTCCGGCGTCAACGCCGGCGGCTTTCGCGAGGACAACATCTTCCTGGCGGACGGCGTGAACATCACGAGCCCGTTCTACGCGGACCGGCCGTTCAACTTCATCTCGGAGCTGGACGTGCAGGAGCTCGCCATCAAACGCGGCGCGGTGACCGCGGAGTTCGGCCGCACCGGCGGCTTCATCACCAACGCCGTCACGAAGTCGGGCACGAACGACCTGCACGGCGAGGCGCGGCTCGAGTGGCAGCCGAAGAACGCGTCGTCGCGGTACGAGAACGGCACGCTCGGCTCCACCCGCGACCGCGTGCTGCCGGCGGGCGGCGTGGGCGGCCCGATCCTGAAGGACACCGTCTGGTTCTACGGCTCGGGGGCGTACACCGACGACACCGAGGCGAACCGTACGAACCTCTTCAACGTGCGGCCCGCGACGGCCGACCCGGCGACGGCGCTCCCGGACCAGACGTCGAGGACGACCGAGCTGTTCGGAAAGGTGACGGCGGCGCCGTCGCAGGCGCTCTCGCTCAACGGCTCGTACCGGTACAAGAAGATCGACCGCGAGAACGACGGGATCGGCGCGACCTCCGCCCCCACGGTCGGCTACACCTCGTTCAACAAGACGCTTCTCCTGAACGCCGGCGCCACATGGTTCGTCTCGTCCCAGGCCTTCGCCGAGCTGAAGTACAACCGCGTCCGCGAGGACGACGGGCTGACGCCGAACGAAGCGCTCCTCTACCAGCCCTCCTTCGACCCCCAGAGGCCCGACCGGATGGGGCAGTTCCTTTCGACGCCCAACCTCCTCGTCGGCGGCACGCAGGTGCCGGGGCAGCTGGTCGGCGTCTCGAGCCTCGCCAAGAACGACGACAACTTCCGGCGCGACGAGGTGCGCGGCTCGTTCACGGCGTACGGCTCGTGGCTGGGGGCGGAGCACGAGCTGAAGGCTGGCTTCGGTTGGGACGAGAACGGGGAGACGCTCGACCGCGTCTCGAACGGCTGGGGGGACGTGCGCTACTCGACGAGCGCCAACACCTGTCTCCTCGGGGGCTCGCTCCCCGCGGGGAAGACCCCGTGCTTCACCGCGGCCTACGTCGGGCTCCAGCCCCCGCAGGAGTCGACGGGCCGGGTGCTGAGCTTGTACGTCCAGGACCGCGTGACGTTCGGGTCCCGTGTGACCGCGACCGTCGGCCTCCTCGCCAACCGCGACGAGTACATCGCCGGGATCCCGGCGACGGGCGGGACGTACGACGTCCTGACGTTCGGCTTCGCCGACCAGCTCCAGCCGCGGGTCGGCGTGTCGATCGTCGTCGACCCGCGGGCCGCCGACAAGGCGTACGCGAACTACGGCCGCTACTACAACTCCGACAACAAGGCCCTGGCCCGCAACGCCTCGCGCTACCGGATCTACTCCACCAACGCGCGCTTCGACGCGAACGGCATCTTCCTGGGCGAGATCCCCAACGCCGCCGAGGTGAGCAAGGTCGTCCTGCCGGACATCCGCCCGCAGTACACGGACGAGGTGATCGTCGGCTACTCGCGGCCGCTCTTCGGGAAGGTCTCGGTCGACCTCTCGGGGCAATACCGCTCGGTGCGCGACTTCTTCGACGACTTCCCGACGGTCGACGTGAACACCTCGAACCCGAAGAGCTTCGTCTACGGGAACGTCGAGGCGGCCCGGCGCCGCTATCGTGCCGTCACCCTGGAGGTGGCGCGGGCGTACGCGGACGGCTGGTACGCGTCGGCCGCGTACACGCTGTCGCGCCTGGAAGGGAACTGGGACCTCGACGCGTTCGGCGACGCCCGTAACTACAACTCCTCCTCGTTGCAGGACGGGCCGGGCTACTACGCCACGGACCTCAACCGGGATGGCATCCTGACCGGAGACCGTACCCACATCCTGAAGGTCTTCGCGTCGTACCGCGTGAAGGGGGTGAACGTCGGCGCGGCGTACCGCCTGCAGAGCGGCCTCCCGTACGAGGCGCGGGGCTTCGGCGACTACGCCGGCAGCAACCTGTACCTCGAGCCCGCCGGCTCCAGGCGCACGCCGACGTGGAGCAACCTCGACCTCCTTCTCGCGTACGAGCTGCCGGTCGCCGGGCTCTTCACCGTGCGCCTGGAGGGGCGGGTCTTCAACGTCCTGAACACGCAGACCGCGCTCACGGTCGACAACCGGAAGTTCCTCGCGGGCGGCGTCCCGAACCCGGCGTTCGAGGAGGCGACGAGCTTCGCCCCGCCCCGGCGCCTGGCGCTGACGGCGGCCGTCACGTTCTGATCGTCCGGCCTCGAAGCGCGAGATGCGCCCGATCCTCTTCCACCTCCCGTGGGGAGCCGCGGTCTACGCCTACGGCACGATGCTCGGGATCTCGTTCGCGCTCGGCTGGTGGCTGGCGCTACGGCTGGCCGAGCGGGACGGCCTGGAGCGGCGGGAGATGGCGAGCTGCTTCGCCGTCACCGCGCTCGCGGCGCTCCTCGGCGCCCGCGTCCTCTTCCTCGTGACGAACCCGGGCCTCGTCCGCGGCCCGCTCGACCTCGTGCGGCCCACGGGCCAGGGGCTCGTGGCGTACGGCGGGTTCCTCGGCGGGTTCCTCGCGTCCCTCCTCTGGTGCCGGTGGCGGAGCGTCCCCTTCCTGACCTGGGCCGACGCCGCCGTGGCGGCGCTCGGCTCCGGCCTCCTCTTCACGCGCATCGGGTGCTTCCTCGCCGGCTGCGACTTCGGCCAGCCGTGGGACGGGCCGCTCGCGGTGCGCTTCCCGCGCGGCTCGCTGGCGTGGCAGGAGCAGGTCGCCCGAGGGCTGATCGGACGCGACGCGGCGTCGTCCCTGCCGGTGCACCCGACGCAGCTGTACGAGTCGGGCGCGGGCGCTCTCCTCCTGGGGCTCGTCCTCCTCGTGCGCCGCCGCCGCCGACCGGGCGAGGCCTTCGCCGCCTTCACCATCGGCTACGCCGTGCTCCGGTTCCTGATCGAGGTCCTGCGCGCCGACCCGCACCGCGGAAGCCTCGGCCCCTTCTCGACGTCGCAGGCGGTGGCCGTTTCGACCTTCGTGGCGGGCCTGGCCCTGCTCGCGTCGCTCCGGCGCGCGGAGTTGCGGCGCCGCGCGCCCGGCGCGCAGACTGCTTCCGGTTGAGCGACGCAAAGACCGGTCGGTCCGTCACGCAGCTCCTCGCGGCGTGGAGCGGGGGCGACGCGTCCGCGCTCGACGCCCTGATGCCGCTCGTGTACGACGAGCTGCGGCGCGTCGCGGGCCGCCAGCTCGCCTCCGAACGCGGCTCCCACACGCTCCAGCCGACCGCCCTCGTGAACGAGGCGTTCCTGAAGCTGGTCGACCAGACGCGTGCGTCCTGGAAGGACCGGACGCACTTCTACTCGGTCGCGGCGCAGATCATGCGGCGGATCCTGATCGACCACGCCCGGCGGCGCCTCGCCGGGAAGAGAGGCGGCGGGGCGGAGACGGTCTCGCTCGACGGCGTTGCCGACTGGCCCGAGCCGCGTGACCTGGACGTCCTCCTCCTGGACGAGGCGCTCACCGAGCTCGCCACCTTCGATCCCCGCCAGAGCCGGGTCGTGGAGCTCCGCTTCTTCGCGGGCCTGAGCGTCGAGGAGACCGCGGAGGCGCTCCAGCTCTCGACCGCGACCGTCAAGCGGGAGTGGAGGATGGCGCGCGCCTGGCTCGTCCGCCAGCTCCGGCCCGAAGGGGCGTGATCCCTTTCCCCGACCGCCTGCGCGTCCCGGGTGGAGGCCCTCGATGACGCCCGAGCGGTGGGAGCGTGTGAAGGCCCTGTTCGACGCGGCCGCGGACGCCCCGGACGGCGAACGGCGGCGGCTCCTCGCCGAGGCGTCGGCGGCCGACCCGGACCTCGCGGCGGAGGCGGCGTCGCTGCTGCGGGCGGACTCGCGCGTCTCCGGCTTCCTGGCGTCGGCGCCCGGCGTCCTCCTCGACGCGCTGAGGGGCGAGGCGGGTCTGGCCGTCCCGCACCGCGTGGGGTCTTACCGGCTCCTGCGGGAGTTGGGTGCGGGCGGGATGGGGACCGTGCACCTGGCCGAGCGGGACGACGAGACGTTCCAGAAGCGGGTGGCGATCAAGCTCGTGCGCCCGGGTCTCGACCACGAGGAGCTCGTCCGGCGCTTCCTGACGGAGCGGCAGATCCTCGCCGACCTCGACCATCCCGGGATCGCGCGCCTCCTCGACGGGGGCACCACCCCGGAGGGGCGCCCGTACCTCGTGATGGAGCACGTCGAGGGGGTTCCGATCGACGTCCACTGCCGGGAGAGGCACCTCGACGTGAGGGCGCGGATCGCGCTCTTCCGCCGGGTCTGCGCGGCCGTCGGGTACGCGCACCAGCACCTCGTGGTCCACCGCGACCTCAAGCCGGGGAACATCCTGGTGACGCCCGACGGAACGCCCAAGCTCCTCGACTTCGGCATCGCCAAGCTGTTCCAGCCGGGGGGTGCCGAGACGGTGACGGGGCTGACCGCCCTGACCCCCGGCTACGGGAGCCCGGAGCAGGTGCTCGGCCGCGCGGTCGCGACCACGAGCGACGTCTACTCGCTCGGCGTCGTCCTGTACGAGCTCCTGGCTGGCCGGCTCCCGTACCGCGTCGAGGGCCGCGCCCCCCTCGAGCTGGCGCGCGCCGTCTGTGACGAGGAGCCCGCGCCGCCGAGC
>CAYLNK010000245.1:0-10524 GCA_964384675.1 uncultured Holophagales bacterium
GCCGGTGAAGCCGCTGGTGCCGGTCCCCGCGTACGCGCCGATCCGGCCGGTGGCCGCGGCGACGCGCCGCACCCGCTTGGCGCTCGGCTCCGAGAGGAAGACGTTGCCGGACGAGTCGATCGCGAGGTCCTCGGGACGGAAGACCTGCGACTGCGTGGCGAGGCCGCCGTCGCCCGACAGGCCGCCGGGCTTCCCGGCGAACGTCGAGATCGTGCGGGCCGTCAGGTCCGCGATCCGGATCACGTCGTTCTCGGTGTCGCTCACCAGGAGGCGTCCCTGGCGGTCGAGCGCGACGCCCGTCGGCCTCGAAAGCCGCGCCGAGGTCGGGGCGATCCCCTCCTCGAGCGCCGGGTCGAACGCCGCGCCGACGGCCGTCCGGATGGTCCGGTCCGAAGCCGAAACCCGGCGGACCCGACCGCGGCCCGCCTCCGTCACGTAGAGATTCCCCTCCTCGTCGAGGGCGATGGCGCGCGGGCTGACCAGCGAGGCGGAGGTGGCGGGGATCCCCTCCCCCGTGGAGTTCACGCCGCCCCCGGCGAACGTCGAGAGGATCCCCGTCGCCCGATCGACGCGCCGCACGCGGGATAGCGAGCCGTCCTGGACGTAGAGGTTCCCGTCCCCGTCGAACGCGACGGAGTACGGCCGCGCCACGAGCGCGGCGGTCGCGGGTCCCCCGTCGCCGCCGGTCCCGCCCCCCGCGACGGTGGTGATGATGCCCGTCCCGACATCGACCCTACGGACGCGGTCGTTGTAGAAGTCGGCGATGTGAAGGTTCCCGTCCCTGTCGAGGGTCAGGCCCTGCGGCGAGCTCAGCTTCGCTGCGGTGGCCGGCCCGCCGTCGCCGGCGAACGAGCCGCCGTTGATCCCACCGGCGTACGTCGTGATGATCCCGGTCGCGAGGTTCACCCGTCTGACGCTGGAGATACCGGCCACGTAGAGGAGCCCGCGCGCCGCGTCGATCGCCACGCCCCCGGTCAGGTCGAGGAAGGCCGCCGTCGCGGGCCCGCCGTCGCTCAGACCGGGGGGAAGCTGCCCGCCTCCGGCGACCGTGTCGATGAGTCCGGCTCGCGAGACGCGCCGGACCCGGCGGTTGTAGCGGTCCGCGAAGTAGAAGCTGCCGGACGAGTCGAAGGCCATTCCGTGTACGACGAGGGTCGCCTGTCCCAGCTGGTCGGTGAGGTCGAGGTCCGCGCTGACGGCCGGTCCGCCGTCGCCCGAGAACCCCTTCACGCCCGTTCCCGCCACCGTCCGGAGGAGCGACGTGCGCGGGTCGACGCTGCGGATCCGGTTGTTCTCCGTGTCGACGACGTAGAGCGTGCCCGCCTGGACCGCGACGCCGGTCGGCTCCCGCAGCCGGGCCTCGAGAGCGTCGCGTCCGTCGTCGGTGCCTCCGCCGGCGACCGTCACGATCGACTGGGCGTGAACCGGCGCCGAGCCGGGCGCGGCCAGGAGGATGGCCGGGAGCGCGGCGCGGCGCGCCCAGGCTTTCCGCACCCAACCGGACCCTGCTCTCACGGCCCCTCGAGTCTAGTCCTCCGGCGCGGGTATCCTCCGCCCGAGGCCGCCATGAACCTGACTCTCGGGAAGCTCGCAAGCCGCGTCGCCGTCGCTGCCTTCGCCTGGGGAACGCTCCTGGCGCCGGGCGGGGCCGTGTCACAGACCCAGCCGTCACCCACGCCTACCCCCGGTCCCCGGATGACGATCGAGGAGTACGAGCCGAAGTCCACGCTCGTCGTCCCGGGGCGCCCGGTCACGCGCGCGCGCTTCCCGTTCATCGACGTCCACAACCACCAGGACGACGACAGCCCGGCCGAGGCGGTCGGGAAGCTCGTCGAGGAGATGGACGGTCTGAACCTGCAGGTGATGGTGAACCTGAGCGGCGGCACGGGAGAAGGGCTGAGGAAGAGCGTCGCGGCCTACAAGGGGCGGTATCCAAAGCGCTTCGTCGTCTTCGCCAACCTCGACTTCAAGGACATCGACGACCCCGACTGGCCCGAGCGCACGGCGCGGCAATTCGAGGCCGACGTGAAGGCGGGCGCGCAGGGTCTGAAGATCTTCAAGAACTTCGGCATGACGGTGAAGGACAAGGCGGGCGCGCGGGTCCACGTGGACGACCCCCGCCTCGATCCGGTCTTCGAGGCGTGCGCGCGGCTGGGCGTCCCGGTCCTGATCCACACCGCCGAGCCGGCGTCGTTCTTCCAGCCGCAGGACCGCTTCAACGAGCGCTGGCTCGAGCTGAAGCAGTTCCCGCGGCGGGCGCGGCCCCCCGACCAGTATCCGAGCTGGGAGACGCTGATCGCCGAGCAGTGGAGCCTCTTCGCCCGCCACCCGCGGACGAAGTTCATCTGCGCCCACCTCGGCTGGATGGGCGGCGACCTGGCCCGGCTCGGCGCGCTCCTGGACCGACATCCGAACGTCACCACGGAGATCGGGGCCGTCCTCGCCGAGCTGGGACGGCAGCCTCGCTTCGCGCGCGACTGGTTCCTGAAGCACCAGGACCGCGTGATGTTCGGGAAGGACACCTGGGCCGCGGACGAGTACCACGTCTACTTCCGGGTGCTGGAATCCGCGGACGAGTACTTCGATTACTACCGGAAGCGCCACGCGTTCTGGAAGATGTACGGCCTCGAGCTGCCCGACGCGGTGCTCGAGAGGCTCTATTTCCGGAACGCGCTCGCGGTCATCCCCGGAATCGACCGGAGCGCGTTCCCGAAGTAGACCGGCCCTCCCCCTTCACGAGCCGAGGCTCCCGAACCAGCCCTTTCGCTCCGCCCACTTCGCGGCCTCGAGGACGGGGGACACCGTGAAGGCCGCGGCCACGACGATCGCCCAATCCTCCAGGGGGAGCGGATACGTCCCGAACGGCACGTTCAGCACGGGGAGGTAGAGGACGGCCGTGAGCGCGGCGAGCTCCCACGCGATGGCCAGGTTCAGCCACCGGTTGGCGAACGGCCGGACGAGCACCGAATGCCGGTCGGAGCGGAAGTTGTAGGCCTTGAAGAACTGGATCAGCACGAGCGACACGAAGGTCATCGTCACGGCGTGCGCGGCGCCGCGGTCCGAGCCGAGCGCCCAGACGAAGAGGCTGACGTTCACCAGCATCGACCAAACACCGCCCAGGATCGTCAACGTCAGGACGGGCCTGGTGAAGATCCCGGTGCGCGGGTCGCGCGGAGGGCGCTGCATGAGGTCCGGCTCGGGAGGGTCCACGGCGAGCGCCAGGGCCGGCAGGCCGTCGGTGGCGAGGTTCACGTAGAGGACCTGGACCGCCGTCAGAGGCAGCGGCAGGCCCAGCAGGGAGGCTCCCGCCATGAGCCCGATCTCGCCGACGTTCGACGAGAGCAGGTACATCAGGTACTTCTTGATGTTGCTGAAGACCCCCCGGCCCTCCTCGACGGCGGCCACGATCGACGCGAAGTTGTCGTCCGTCAGGGTCATCGCCGCCGCCTCCTTCGTGACGTCGGTGCCGGTGATCCCCATGGCGACGCCGATGTCGGCCTTCTTCAGGGCCGGAGCGTCGTTCACCCCGTCGCCGGTCATCGCGACGTAGCGGCCCCGGCTCTGCCAGGCCGTGACGACCCGGAGCTTGTGCGCGGGCGAGACCCGGGAATAGACCTCGATCTCCTCGACCTGGCGCTCGAGGTCCTCGTCGCTCATCGCGTCCAGCTCGGCACCGGTCACGGCTCGCCCCTGCTTCAGCACGCCGAGCTCACGGGCGACCGCCTGGGCGGTGAGGGCGTGGTCGCCGGTGATCAGGATCGTCTCGATGCCGGCCCGCTCGCACGCCTCGATGGCGCGGCCCGCCTCGGGGCGGGGCGGGTCGCTCATCCCGACCAGGCCGAGGAACGTCATCCCGCTCTCGGCGTCCTCGAGAGCGGCCCCCGGCTTCACCGCGATGGCCAGGACCCGGAGGGCCCGGCCGGCCAGGTCCCGAGCCGACTCGAGGATCCGCTGCCGCTCCGCGGGCTCCAGAAGAGCCTCGCCGTCGGCAGTCTGGACCCGCTCGCACGATGGGAGGACCACCTCCGGCGCCCCTTTCGAGCAGGCGATCACGCCCTCGGGCGTCCGGTGCAGCGTCGTCATCCGCTTGGTCTCGGAGGTGAACGGGATCTCGGCGACGCGCGGGAAGCGCGTATCGAGCGCGTCCTCGTGCAGGCCGGCCTTCTCCGCGGCGACGACGAGGGCCAGCTCCGTGGGATCGCCCCTCGCGGACCAGCCCGCCGCTTCCCCATGCCGGCTGAGCCTCGCGTCCGAGGCGAGGACGCCCGCCTGGAGCAGCGCCGCCACGGCGTCCGGCACCTGCACCGCCCGTCCGCCCTCGAGGAAGGCGCCGTGCCGCTCGTAGCCGGCTCCGGAAACCTCGACGTCGCGGCCGTCGACGCGGATCTGCCGGACCGTCATCTCGCCCCGGGTCAGCGTGCCGGTCTTGTCCGAGGCGATCACGGAGACGCTCCCCAGCGTCTCCACCGCCGACAGCCGGCGCACCAGCGCGTGGCGCTTCACCATCCGCTGCGCGCCCAGGGCGAGCGAGATCGTCACGACGGCGGGCAATGCCTCCGGCACGACCGCCACGGCGAGCGCGATCCCGAAGATGAGCAGCTCCCAGAACGACTCGCCTCTGAGGATGCCGAGAAGGACGATCGACGCGATGACGCCCACGGCGACCCGGGCCAGGATGTGCCCCACCCGATCCAGGTTCTCCTGTAGCGGCGTGCGCCGGATCTCCACTCCCTGGAGCAGGCGCGCGACGGTGCCGAACTCCGTGCGCATCCCCGTCTCGACGACGACGGCCGAACCGCGGCCGTACGCGACGGCGGTGCCGGCGTAGACCATGTTCCTCCGATCCCCCACCGGCAGGTCGAGCCCGGACAGCAGCTCGGTCGACTTGCGCACCGGCATCGACTCTCCCGTCAGGGCCGCCTCCTCGACCTTCAGGTTCACGGCCGACAGGACCCGGGCGTCCGCGGGGACCTTGGCGCCCGCCTCGAGCTGGACGACGTCTCCCGGCACCAGGTCCCGGGCCGCGACCTCCCTCTCCGCGCCGTCCCGGATCACGGTCGCCGTCGGGGCGGCCAGGCGCTTCAACCCCTCGATGGCGCGTTCGGCCCTGTACTCCTGGATGAAGCCGAGCGCCACCGCGAACAGCAGGATCACACCGATGACGATCGCCTCCAGGACGTGCCCCAGGAGGGCCGAGAGACCGACCGCGACCAGCAGGATCACGATCAGGACGTTCTCGAGCTGCGCGAGCAGCAGCCTCCACGGCGTGATCCGGCCGGAGGCCGTGAGCTCGTTGGGCCCGTGCCGGGCCAGGCGGCGGGCCGCCTCGTCGCTGCCGAGGCCGCCCTCGGTCGTCTCGAGCCGCTCGACCACCGCCGCGACGGAGAGCGTGTGCCAGCTGGCCATGAGCCCTCCCGAGGCCTCCTCGCGCTCGCCGGAAGCGCGCCGCCTCCGAGCTACAAGGTAGGCGCCCTCGCCCGATTCCGCAAACGCGCCCGGCGCCCCTCGCGCCCGACACCCGGTCGCCGCATGATGGCGGGCGAATCACGATGCCCATGCCAATCGCGCCGCCGTCCCTCCGGACCGCTCTCGAGACGATCGCCAGCCCCGAGCGAGTTCTCGACCGGCCCATCGACCGTATCGCGTTCTCCGCCGACGCCAGCTTCTATCGCCTGATCCCGCGGGCGGTCGTGCTCGCCCGGTCGGCCGACGAGGTCGCCGCCCTCTTCCGGCTCGCCCGCGAGACGAAGGTGCCGTTGACGTTCCGTTCCGCCGGGACGTCGCTCTCGGGTCAGGCGATCACGGACGGGATCCTCGTCGAGGTGGCGCGTCACTTCCGGAAGGTGACCGTGCTGGACGGCGGGCAGAGGTTCCGCACCCAGCCGGGCGTCATCGGGGCGTCGGTGAACGCGGCGCTCCGCCCCTACCGCGCCAAGATGGGCCCCGACCCGGCCTCGATCAACACCTGCACGATGGGTGGGATCCTCTCGAACAACTCGAGCGGCATGTGCTGCGGTGTGGCGCAGAACGCGTACCACACGCTCGAGTCCCTGACGTTCCTCCTGCCGTCCGGGACTCTGATCGACACGGCGGCGCCCGACGCGGACGAGCGGTTTCGCGCCGCCGAGCCGGCGCTCGCCCGGGGGGTCCTCGAGCTGAAGGCGACGCTCCAGGCGAACCCGGCCCTCGTGGCGCGGATCCGGGCGAAGTACCGGATGAAGAACACGATGGGCTACTCGCTCAACGCGTTCCTCGATTTCGAGAAGCCCGTCGAGATCTTCCGCAACCTCCTCATCGGCTCGGAGGGGACCCTCGCCTTCATCGCCGAGGCGGTCCTCTCCACCGTTCCCGATCTGCCGGTGAAGGTCACCGGCCTCCTTCTCTTCCCGACGATGCACGCGGCCTGCGCGGCGATCGTGCCGCTGCGCGACTCGGGCGCGAAGGCGCTCGAGCTCCTCGACCGCGCCTCGCTCCGCTCGGTCGAGAGCCAGCCGGGCGTGCCGCCGTCGATCCGTTCCGTGCCCGATGGGGCCGCGGCGCTCCTCGTCGAGTACCAGGCGGCGGACGAGGCGGAGCGGGAGGGGCTCGCCGCCGCGGCGTCCACCGCCGTCGCGGCTCTCGCGCTCCTCGAGCCGGCGCGCTTCACGCACGATCCCGTCGAGCAGGCGCTCCTCTGGAAGGTGCGCCAGGGGACCTTCCCGTCGGTGGGCGCGGCCCGCAAGAGCGGGACGACCGTGGTGATCGAGGACGTCGTCTTCCCGGTCGAGCGCCTCGCCGACGCCGCCGTCGAGCTGACCGGCCTCTTCGCGAAGCACGGCTATCCCGAGGCGATCCTCTTCGGCCACGCCAAGGACGGGAACCTCCACTTCGTCCTCGCCCAGTCGTTCAACGACCAGGCCGACGTCGACACCTACGCCCGCTTCATGGACGACGTCGTCGATTTGGTGGTGAGGAAGTACGACGGCGCGCTGAAGGCCGAGCACGGGACGGGCCGCAACATGGCCCCGTTCGTGGAGACCGAGTGGGGCCCCGAGGCGTACGCCGTGATGAAGCGGCTCAAGGCCCTCGCCGACCCGGACGGGATCCTCAACCCGGGCGTCCTCCTGAACCCCGACCCGGCGGCCCACCTGAAGGACCTCAAGCCGATGCCCACCGTCGAGACCGAGGTCGACACCTGCATCGAGTGCGGCTTCTGCGAGCCGAGGTGCCCCAGCCGAGAGCTGACGATGACCCCGCGCCAGCGGATCGTGGTGCGCCGCGAGATGACCCGCCTCGAGGCGTCCGGCGAGGACGCGACCCTGCTGGCGGCGCTCGAGGCCCAGTACCCGTATTCAGCCGTCGACACGTGCGCGGTGGACGGCCTCTGCGCCACCGCGTGCCCGGTCTCGATCGACACCGGGCAGCTCACCAAGCGCCTTCGCAAAGCTCGCCATTCCCCCCGGGCGAAGGCGGCCGCGCTCGGCGTCGCGCGCCGCTTCGCGCGCGTCGAGCCCGTGATCCGCCTGGGCCTGCGCGCCGGGCACCTCGTCCAGTCGCTGCTCGGGGGCGGGGCGATGGCCGGCCTCACCCGCGCGATCCGCGCCGTTGCGGGCCAGCCGTTCCCGCAGTGGGACGCCGGGATGCCTCGCCCCGCGAAGCGGCTGCGGGCGCGAGGATCGAGAGAGGGCTCGGCCGCGGTCTACTTCCCCTCCTGCGTCTCGCGGACGATGGGCGCCCTCCCGGGCGAGCCGGACGAGACGTCCCTGATGGACGTCTTCGTCGAGGTCGCGCGCCGCGCGGGCTCGCCCGTCTTCATTCCCCCGGACGTCGCCGGCACCTGCTGCGGCGTCCCGTTCTCGTCGAAGGGCTATGCCGGCGCGCACGCGTTCGCCGTGAACCGGGCGATCGAGCGGCTCTGGACCTGGTCGGGCGACGGGACGCTGCCGATCGTGGTCGACACGAGCCCGTGCACCTACGGCCTGCAGACCAGCCGGCCGCAGCTGACGCCCGAGAACCAGGCGCGCTTCGACCGGCTGACGATCCTCGATGCCGTCTCCTTCACGCACGACACGCTGCTCCCGAAGCTGGCGGCGAGGCGGAAGTCGGGCGCCGTCGCCGTTCACCCGGTCTGCTCGCTGACGAAGATGAACCTGGGCGGCAAGCTGGAGGGGATCGCGAGATTCTGCAGCGACGACGTCGTCGTCCCGATCACGGCAGGGTGCTGCGCCTTCGCGGGCGACCGCGGCTTCCTTCATCCCGAGCTGACCGCCTCGGCCACGCGGCTCGAGGCGGCGGAGGTGAGGGCGCGGAGCTGCGCCGAGCATCTCTCCAGCAGCCGGACGTGCGAGATCGGGATGACCCGCGCGACGGGCCAGGTCTACCGCTCGTACCTGTTCCTCCTCGACCGCGTGACCCGGGACTGACGCGCTCCGCTTGACGGCTCCCCCGCCGCTCCGGATAACGTCCGGCCATGAAGCGGAACGAGGAGCTGGCCCGGCTGCCGATCCCGGAGCGCGTGACGGCCGCGCTCGCCTCGCTCGAGGCGATGAGCACCGCGAAGGACCGCGAGACGCCGTCCCGGTTCGGCATCACGGTGAGCAAGGCCTACGGCGTCTCGATGGCGAACATCCAGAAGCTGGCGAAGAGCCTCGGGCGCGATCACGCGCTCGCCCTCGCCCTCTGGGAGACCGGCTGGTACGAGGCCCGGATGCTGACGGCCTTCGTGGACGAGCCGGAGCGGGTGACGGCCGCGCAGATGGACCGCTGGTGCCGGGACTTCGACAACTGGGGAATCTGCGACACCCTCTGCTTCTGCCTCTTCGACCGCACCCCGCACGCCTGGGCCAAGGTGACGAAGTGGGCCGGCAAGGAGGACGAGTTCGTCAAACGAGCGGCGTTCGCGCTCCTCGCCAGCCTCGCCGGCCACGACGAGAGCGCGCCCGACCAGGCGTTCCTCGACGGCCTCGTCCTCGTGGAGCGCGCCTCGACGGACGGCCGGAACTTCGTGAAGAAGGGGGTGAGCTGGGCGCTGCGGCGGATCGGAAGCCGCAACGCCGCGCTCCGGTCCGCGGCGGTGGCGGTGGCCAGGCGCCTGGCCGCCTCGCCGGACGCCACGGCACGCTGGATCGGAAAGGACGGCCTCAGGGACCTGACGAGGCCCCGGAAGAAGAGGGGAGCCTGACCGGGCGGTCGAGCCCATCGCTGTCAACCGGCCGGGCGCCGTCCGCGTCCAAGCGCCCAGGAGACCTCATGCGCGTCCCTCGGCCTTCCTCCGCCCGGCGCCTGGCCCTGCTCGCCGCGCCGCTCTTGCTCCTCGGGACGGACGCACGGAGCGACCAGCGAGTCCTCCTGCCGGGAGTCGCCCGGGCGAGCGGCGTGGGCGGCAGCCGGTTCGTCTCCACGGCCTGGCTCCACAACCCCTCGGACGACACGCTTCCCATCGACCTGACGCTCGTCACGGCGGACGGCTCGACCCAGGCGGTCCGCCTCACGCTCTCGCCGCGCGAGACCCGCCGCGTCGACGACCCCGTCCTGACGCTCTTCGGCAAGGGCTCGGCCGCCGGGACGCTCACCGCCCGTGCGGCACGGCCGTTCGCGCTCCGGGGCGTCACCGCCAACGTCGCGGACCCGCGCGGCACGTACGGCCTGGCGCTCCTTCCCCTTCCCGAGGCCGAGGCGCTCCGGCCGGGCGAGACCGGAACCGCGGCGTGGCTCTCCCACACGGCCGCGCCGGGGCTGGGATTCCGGACGAACGTGGCCGTCACGCTTCTCGACGCCGGGAGCGAGGTCCTCGTGACGCTCCTCGACGACACGGGGCTCGTCCGCGGCGAGGAGCGCGTGACGGGCGAGGCGCCGCTCTTCTGGCAGCGTTCGACGGGGGAGCTCGCGGCCGATCCGGAGATCCCCGCCGGCCGCGTGGAGGTGAAGGTCCTTCGCGGCGCGGCGGTCGCGTACGCGGCGGTCGTCGACAACGTCACCGGGGACGGGATCCTCTCGCTCGCGCGACGCACCGATGCGCCGGCCGGACCGCCGTTCACGCTCCTCGTCGACGGCGCGGCGCGGACGCCCGGCGCGAACGGCACGCTGTGGCGCACCGGTCTTCGCGTCGTGAATCCCGGCCTCACGCCCGTCGAGGTGACGCTCGAGCCGGCGACCGGAGGTGGCGCACCGCAGACGCGTGTCGTCGCGCCGCGCGGCCTCCTCGAGGAGTCCGACCTCCTCGGCGCGCTGGGCCTTCCCGACGGCAGCGCCGGCGCGGTCCGGGTGACCTCGACCGGGCGGCTCGCCGCCCTCGCCGCGACGCGCAACGTCGATCCGTCCGGAACGCCCGGGACGTTCGCGGCCGCGCAGGAGCCGACCCCGGCGGAGGCGATGGCCGGGCCCGGGCGCCTCCTCCTCTTCACCGGCCTCTCGGCTGACGCGGGGAGCACCGGCTTCCGGACCAACGTGGCCCTCGTCACCGGCCCGGCGGGCGCACGCGGACGGCTCCGCCTCCGCGCCGCGGCGACGGAGGAGCCGACGGCGTCCCCGGGGGGCGCGGGGGGC
>CAYLNK010000246.1:0-10459 GCA_964384675.1 uncultured Holophagales bacterium
TTTTCTCAAGAACGGGACGCCGCCCGCCAAACATCCGTACCGGCTCGGGGGCGGGCGCCGCCGCCGTGGACGGGGTCGCAGGCTCGGCCGGTGCGGGTGCCGCCGTGGTGGCCGGATCGGCCGCCGTGGTGGCCGGATCGGCCGCCGTGGTGGCTGGAGCGGCTGCCGCGGGGGCGGGGGCCGCCGCGGTCTCGGGAGTCTGAGCGAACGCCGGAGCGACGGCGAGCGCGGCGAGGAGACCGAGGGAGAGGAGGGGACGACGTTGCATCGGGGACTCCTTCACGGGTCGCTCGAAACGTATCGGGAGCGCGCCGGAAGGTCAAGCCGCGCCGGCGGGCGCAGAAGGGCCCGGCTCAGATCACCCAGGCGATCCCGAGGCTCAGGAGGTCGATCTGCGTCTTGGCCGGCACGACCTCGACCGGCACGAACCGGTCGGCGTCGGGCGGGGCCAGCTTCGATTCCAGCTCGGCGATCTCGGCCTTCAGGACCTCGACCTTGCCCTCCGCGCTCGCCTCCATGCGGCGTTTCGAGAGGACCGATCCGACCTTGCCGACCTTGAGCGTCCGCTTCTTCCCCCCGAAGAGGCCGCCGAGGATGTCGACCGCGGCCCCGAGACCGCTCGCGATCGTCTCCACCTGGCGGCCCTTCTCCGCCGCCTCGGCGGTCGCCAGGTCCCGTCTCTTCTTCTCCAGCTTCTCCCGCAGGGCCATCGGCGCCGAGGCCGTCGACGAGCCGGCGATCCGGGCCGAAAAGGCGTCCGGCGTCTCGCCGGGACGGGAGACCGCGCCGGTGATCGGGTCCTTCAGGAGTGTCGTCGCGAGCTTGTCGGGCAACCGCTCGCGGACGGCCTTGTCGAGCGCCTTCGTGGCGGCGGCGCCGAACCACTCCGGCAGCGGCGCGTAGCGGACCCTGCGCGGCGCGGCGTCGACCAGGTCGTCTGACGCCACGTCCACGGCCTCCCCCTCGAGCGCCTCTCCCGCCGACGCCGTCGAGAGCGGGAAGAGCTTCACGCCGAAGACCTCCGGCGCCGACGCCGTCCCCACCTTGTACCGGACCGCGTACTTCACGAAGAGGTGCGGCGACGCGATGTCGGCGCCGCGCCGCTCCACCCAGCGCCCCGGCAGTCCGGAGGGCAGCGGCGGCGGCTCCGTGGCGTCCTCCATCCGGGAGGCCGCGGACGGCAGGGGGGGCGGGCCGCCCGGCGCGGGCGCGGGCTTCAGGCGTCCGATCTCCTCCCGGGTCATCGGACCGCGCAGGTAGCTCATCGCCCAGCGCGTCTCGACCAGCTCCGACCCCTTGCGGTGGACGTCGTGGAGCAGGAAGACCCGCTTCTTCGTCTTCGGCAGGAGAGCCACGGCGTCGGTCGAGCCGGTGGCCGACGTGAGACCGTCCGCGAGCCGCTGCCGGTCGCGCTCGGTCTGGAGCGTGCCGACCCACCAGCAGCCGCAGTTGGCGAGCCCCTTGTAGTCCAGGTCGACCGGGTTCTGCGACGCCAGGACCACCCCGACGCCGAAGGCCCGCGCCTGCTTGAGCAGCGTGAGGAGCGGCTTCTTCGTCGGGGGCTCGGAGCTCGGGGGGAAGAAGCCGAAGATCTCGTCGATGTAGACGAGCGCGCGGAGCGACGAGCTCCCGGGCTGCGACCGCATCCAGGCCTTCACACGGGAGAGGAGCGTCGACACCACGAACAGGCGCTCGCCGTCGCCGAGGTGGGCGATCGAGACGATGGAGAGCGGTGTCTTGCCGCCGGGCCGTGCGGCCAGCATCCGGCCGACGTCCAGCGGCGCACCGCTCCGGAACGCGGCCGTGGAGGGCGAGGCGAGGAGGCCGTTGAGCGCGAGAACGAGGCCGTGCCGCTCCTTCGCCGGGAAGAACGTCTCGAGCGGGAGCGCGCCCACCGACGGGAACGGCGGGGTCGCGGCGGCCCGCAGAAGCGCCTCGAGCGTGGCCGTCGCCTCGGTCTCCCAGATCGCCTCCACGCAGGCGGAGAGGAGGATGAACTCCCGGGAGCGAACCGGGTCCGCGTCGACGCCGATCAGACCGAGGAGCCCCGCCACGAACGGTCCGATCACGTCGCGCCGGTCCTCGTCGTCTCCGCCCTCCGGCCTCACGCACGAGCCGAGGAGGTCGATCGGGACGCCCGCGGTCGAGCCGGGCGTGTAGAGGACGACGTCGCGGGCCTCGGCGAGCGAGGCGACGTCCCCACGTCCGTACCCCCAGCCCCCCAGCCCGTCCGCCCACTTCTTCGCCTCGCCCTCGGGCGTGGCGCCGCCGCTGGAGTCGACCCAGGGCGCGAACTCGGCCGGAGAAAGACCGGGGAACGCCAGGGCCAGGTTGCCCAGGTCCCCCTTCGGGTCGATCGCCAGCACGGGCACGCCGGACAGCAGCAGCTCCTCGATCAGCACGATCCCGAGCGCCGTCTTGCCGCTGCCGGTCATACCGACGATCAGGCCGTGGGTGGTGAGGTCGGAGCCCTCGAGCGTCAGGAGGGAGCCGGCCGCGCCGGTCGAGGGGTCGACGGTTCGCCCGAGCTTCAGGTCTCGCGTCATCGCTTCCCTCCCGCCACCCTCGGCGCACGAGGGTAGAGCGTCCGGGTGTGCCGCGCCACGCCATCCACGTCGTAGAACGTGAAGACCGCGGCGTCGGCCTTGACCTCGCCGCGCACGAACCCGCCGCCGGTCAGCCGGTACAGGCTCTCGGAGCGCACCCGCACCACCGGAGTGGCCCGGTCCCAGCCGCCGCCGCCTCCCGAGATGATCTGGGGCACGCCGAGGACAGGGGCCAGCGACTCCATCAGGTGCTCGTGGCCGCACAGGTAGAGGTCCACTCCGCCGGCCGCGAGGATCGGCCCCGCGATCCGCATCATCCCTTCGGACTCGCCGTGAACTCCCGACGAGAGGAGCGGGTGGTGGCCGAACGCGAAGCGCCAGCGGGCGCCCGACGCGGCGGCCAGCTCCTCGGCCACGCCCTGCAGCGGGGCGCCGACGTCGGGGTCCGCGGCGACTCGCTTCTCGTCGTCGAACGGCGTCGTGTCGAGCCCCACGAACTGGACGGTGCCTCCGGCCACGGTCTGGGTGAAGGAGTAGCGGCGGGCCGGCATCCGCCAGCGCGCGTCGCGCGTCCCGAGCTTCAGGACGGCGCTGGCGCTGGTGCGGTACTCGTGGTTGCCGAGGGCCGGGTAGAACGGGAACGGGAACGCCTTCGCGGAATAGACGTCGCGGAAGAGCGTGTCGAAAAGCGGGTCCGCCGGAGAGGACAGGCCGTCCGGGTAGAAGCTGTCGCCGAGGAGGAGCGTGAAGTCGACGGGCGCGTCCGCGATCACCTTCTCCATCGAGGCGGCCACTCGCCGCTGCCCCGGGCCGCCCGTTCCCTGGTCGCCGAAGGCCAGGAACGCGACCGCGTCCGGGCGGCGCTGGGGGGCGGAGGGCGCGCGCGGAAACGGCGGCGCCGTACGGGCCGCGGGGGAGGACAGGAACGGGAGCAGGAGCACCGCCGAGAGGAAGGGGGCGAGTCGGCGCGACATCGCCGGCGAGTGTAGCCCGGCCGGATAATGCCGGCCGATGAGCGAACCCGCCCCCGCCCCCGCGATCCGCGTCACGCTGATGCCGAAGGACACCAACGCCCACGGGACCATCTTCGGCGGCGTCCTCCTCTCGTACCTCGACATGGCCGGCGCCATCGCGACGCGCCCGTACTGCGGCCTCGTGGTCACCGTGAAGATGACCGAGGTGGTGTTCCACCAGCCGGTCTTCGTCGGCGACCTCGTCTCGTTCTACTCGTCGGTCCTGAAGATCGGCCGTACGTCGATCACCGTACACGTCGTCGTCGAGGCCGAGCGGTGGAAGGAGCCCGGAACACGCGTGAAGGTGACCGAAGCGGAGATCGTCTACGTGAACGTCGACGACACCCGGCGCCCGGTGCCGATCAGGCCCGAGGACGGCTCCTAGCGAAGCTCCGCTTCGAACCGGCGAGACGAGGTCGCGTGAGAGAGCTCGGCCCGCTCGTTCGGGACGGGGACCGATCGGGCGGCTAGAGTCCCTTCAGCAGGAGCTCGCGGATCTCGCCGTCGCCGTACATGCCGTCGGTGCGCAGGGCGTAGGCGCACCACATCTCGAGGACGCCGTCCTGGAACGAGATCTTCATGGAGGCCTTGTCCTTCACGTTCTTGAGCCGGACCAGGCGGAGCCCGTCGCGGACGGCTTCCTTGCCCATGTCGTCCAGACAGATCGCCCGGAGCGCCATGTTGAGGCGATGACAGGAGAGGTTGTCCAGGAAGTTCAGCCCTTCCGCGTCGTCGGCGAGGCTCTCCCAGTCGACCTCGTACGGGATGGCCTTGCCGCAGATCTCCTCGATCTCGCGGACCCGGCCCGGCAGGGTGGTCTCCTGCAGCTCCTTGATCTTCCGTCGCTCGTTCAGGCCCATGGCCGACGTCCTCCCTGTCCGGGGCCGCGACGCGGCCGCCTCGTCACGTCAATGTAGCCCCGCCCGGACGGCCCGTCAGCGCATGGGCATGCGTCGCCCGGCCGGATTCGACGGGCGCGTGACCGCCGTCACGCCTCCCGGTACACGGTCAGTCGTCGGCCCCGGGCGAGCGGCGTCCGCCCTTGACGCGGGCGTCCCGCTTCTTCACCGTGAGACGCCGCTCGTGAGCCGCGCGGCTGGGGCGCGTGGCGCGCCGCGCCTTCGGGACCACCAGCGCCAGCGCGACGAGGCGCCGCACCTTCTCCCGGGCCGTCTCCAGGTTGCGGGAGCGATCGCGGCTCTCCTGGGCGGTCACCCGGAGGCGTCCGTCGGCATCCCGCTTGTTCCGGGTGAGCACGTCGAGACGGGCCCGCGCCCCGTCGTCGAGCCCCTCGATGCCGGGGAGCTCCACCAGGAGCTCGATCCGCGACGCCACCTTGTTGACGTTCTGCCCGCCCGGTCCGGAGCTCCGCACCGACCGCGCCTCGATCGCCGCGGCCGGCACCCGCACCTGGCTGGTCACGTCGATCGGATCGGCCATGCCCGCAGGATAATCTCCGCGCGATGTCCGGGCGACGGGTCGTCTACTCGACGGGCGCAGGCCGCGTCTGTCCCCGCTGCGGCTGGCCCGAAGCGAGCTGCCGCTGCGGCGAGCGGCCGGACGAGCCCGTCCCGCCGAAGCCGACCGCGAAGCTGCGGATCGAGAAGGCGGGCCGCGGAGGCAAGACCGTGACGGTCGTCGACGCGCTCCCGAAGAACCGCCCGTTCGTCGAGGCCCTGGCCAAGGAGCTGAAGACGGCCTGCGGCACGGGGGGGACGGCGGGCGAGGGCGTCATCGAGCTCCAGGGCGATCGGCGCGAGCGCGTCCGCGCGCTCCTCTCGGGCAAGGGATTCACGGTGAAGGGGTAGAGAACATGTCGACGACCCGCATCTTCCTCGTCCGCCACGGCGCGACCGTCCTCACCGCCGAGGACCGCTTCGCCGGCTCGACCGACGTCGCCCTCTCCGACGCGGGCCGGGCCCAGGCACGCCAGCTGGCCCGGCGCCTCTCGGCGGAGCCGATCGCCGCCGTCTACGCGAGCCCGATGTCGCGCACGCTCGAGACGGCCCGGCTGATCGTGGAGCCGCAGGGCCTGACGGTGCTCCCGAAGGACGGCCTACGCGAGATCTCGCACGGCCGATGGGAGGAGCGGACCCGCAAGGAGGTCGAGGCGCTCTACCCCGAGGAGTACCGCTGCTGGGAGACGGACCCGTTCACCTTCGCGCCGGAGGGCGGCGAGACGGGGCTCGCCGTCTCCGCCCGCGCGCTGCCGGCGCTGCTGTCGATCGTCTCGGCCCACCCCGGCCAGACGGTGCTGGTCGTCTCGCACAAGGCGACGATCCGGCTCCTCCTGACCTCGCTCCTCGGTTTCGACCCGCGTACGTACCGCGACCGGCTGGATCAGTCGCCGTGCTGCCTGAACGTCGTCGACTTCAACGGGCCCACGAAGCCGCGCCTGACGCTCTTCAACGACGTCTCGCACTACGCGGCGGTCGCCTCACACACCCCCGCCGTCCCCGCCGGCCGCCTCTCGAGCTGGTGGGGCGTCGAGTGAGCCGGCGCTCCAGCCCGTCGCCCACGCCCACTGGAAGTTGAAGCCGCCGATCGGGCCGAAGGCGTCGAGGATCTCTCCCGCGAACCGCAGGCCCGGGTGGAGGCGGCTCTCTCCGGTGGCCGGATCGACCTCCTCCAGCGCGACACCGCCTCCCGTCACCTCCGCGGTCCGGTAGCCCTCGGTCCCGCTCGCCGGCAGAGGAAAGGCGTCGAGGGCGGCGACGAGCGCCCGCCGCGCCTCGCGGGTGAGCCGCGCCAGGCTCGTGTCGGCGACGCCGGCAGCGCTCGCGATCGCGGCGGCTAGCCGGTCCGGGAGGTGGCGCGACAGCAGCGTCGAGACGCTCCCCGTGCCGCTCCGGAGCGCGGCGTCCCAGTCCGTGACGCCGGTCGCGAAACGCGCGGTCACCCGGGCCGACGCTCCGGCCCGGGCCACCACGTGAGAGACGTTCAGCACCGAGGGGCCGCTGTAGCCGCGGTGCGTGAAGAGGAAGCCCGCCTCGTCGACGGCCTGGAGATCCCCCGCTCGCGCCTCGACCCGGGCCCGCAGCGAGATCCCGGCCAGCGTGCCGTGCGGCGCCCCTTCCGAAACCAGCGGGACGAGGGCCGGGTAGAGCGGGCGGACCGTGTGTCCGAGCGCGGCCGCCCAGTCCAGGCCGCGTGCGTCCGCGCCTCCACCCAGGACCGAGCGGCCGCCGGTGGTCACGACGACGACCCGCGACCGGAGGGACTCCCCGTCGAGCGTCACGCGCCACGCGTCGCCCTCGGGCGTCACGTCGCGCACCGCCGTCGCGCAGCGGATCGTCGCGCCGGCCCGCTCGGCCTCGCGCCGGAGCGCGTCCCGCACGTCCCTGGAGCGGTTCGACGGCGGGAAGAGCTTGGCCGACGCGGGCTCCTCGATCAGGGCTCCGCCGAGGATCGACTCGAAGAAGAGCCTCTGCTCACGTAACGGGAAACGCTCGAGGAACCGCCTGACGAGGCGGAGGGGTGACTGCGAGACGAACCTCTCGGGCCGGTGCGCCATCGGCAGGACGTTGCAGCGCCCGCCGCCCGAGATCAGCACCTTGCGCCCCACCTCGCGGGCGGCCTCCAGCACCACGACGCGGCCCGGCCCGAGGCGGCCCGCGGCACGGATCGCGGCGACGAGCCCGGCCGCTCCGCCCCCGACGATGACCACCTCGCTCACGTCCCGGCGCACACGTCGATAATGCGTCGAATGCTCCTGCGGGCGCTCCAGAGGGTCCATTTCGTCGTCGCCTGTCTCGTCGGCGGCATCGCGTTCGTCGGCACGTCCCTCTTCTGGGCGCTGTACGCCGTCGTCCGAAGGAGCGACGCGCGGCGGGCCCCCGTCTTCTTCGCCCGCACCTTCGCCTGGATCATGCGCACCGTGCTCGGCTGGCGCATCGACGCCCAGGGCACCGAACGCCTGGGGCAGGGACCGGTGGTCATCGCGGTGAACCACCAGTCGAACCTCGACATCGTCACCTGCGGCTCCATCTACCCGTTCGGCACCGTGGTGATCGGGAAGAAGGAGATCCGCGCGCTCCCTGGCTTCGGCTGGTTCTTCGCGGTCACGGGGAACCTCTTCATCGACCGGTCCGACCCGAAGAAGGCGCGGGAGACGATGTCCGAGGCGGCCCGGCACGTGACCGAGGAGAAGCTCTCGGTCTGGATGTTCCCCGAGGGGCACCGGAACCAGGCGGAGACGCTCCTGCCGTTCAAGAAGGGCGCGTTCCACATGGCGATCGAGGCGCAGGTGCCCGTGGTCGTCATCGTCGTCGAGCCGATGCGTTGCGTCCTCCTCGCCCGCCGATGGCTCGTGCGGCCGGGCACCATCCGCATCCGGGTCCAGCCGCCGATCCCCTCGGCCGGCCGCACGGCCGAGGACGTCGACACACTCCTCGAGGAGACCCGCACGCTGATGCAGAGGGTCCGCGACGAGCTGGCGGCCACGGCGGGTCCGCCGATCGGATAGGCGCTGGTCCCGGGCCTCCTCCGATCGGAGTGACAAGACGGCCGTCCCCGGACGACTCCAGCTTCATGATCGAGGCCGCGAGACGTTCGAGCCGGCACGCCGCCGCGGTCGCGAGCGCGACTCTCGCCGGCCTGGGCCAGGACCTCCGGTACGCGCTCCGCGCCTGCCGGTCGCGGCCCTGGTTCACCCTGCTCGTCGTCGCGACCCTGGCGGTCGGCATCGGCGCCGCGGGCGGCGTCTTCGGCTTCCTCTCGTACTTCGTCCGGCCGACGATGGACGCGCCGGACGAGGACCGGGTGCGCTGGATCCACGCCGTCACCGCAGAGGGCTCCTCGCCCGGCACCTCGCTCGACGATTTCCGCGACCTCGAGGCCAGCGGCGGGGACCTCGTCGGGAAGGCCGCCGGCTGGCGCCTCTTCGCCGCCTCCCTCGAGGGTCCGGCGGTCACCCGCATGGCCTGGGGACACGCGGTCAACGGCGGGTACTTCGGGCTGTTCGGGGCGCGGGCGCACCTCGGCCGCCTCATCGGGCCCGCCGACGACCGGCCGGGCGCCGCCCCGGTGCTGGTCCTGAGCCACCTCACCTGGAGGACCCAGTTCGCCGCGGATCCGAGCGTCGTCGGCACCACCGTCCGGCTGAACGGCACCCTTCCGTTCGACGTGGTGGGCGTCGCGCGCGAGGGGTTCCAGGGCGAGGGGATCTGGACCGGGATCTACGTGCCGCTCGCGACCTCGGGCCGCCTGGTCGCGGCCGATCGCCCCGTGCTCTCTCTCGCCCGCCTCCGCCCCGAGCTCACGGACGGGCAGGCGGACACGCGCCTCGCCGCGCTCTCGCGCGCGCTCGACCAGGCCCGGCCCCTTCCGGAGGGGGCCCGCCGGCTGCGCCTCGTCCCGGTGACGGTGTTCGACGAAGTCTGGAGGGGTGATCCCCTCTTCGGGGCGGCCAAGGTCCTGATGGTCGCCGTCAGTCTCCTGCTGGCGCTCGCCTGCGCCAACGTGGCGAATCTGCAGCTGGCCCGCGGCGCGGCGCGACGGCGGGACCTGGCGGTCCATGCCGCTCTCGGGGCCGGGCGGCTGCGGCTCGTCCAGAGGCTCGGGCTGGAGAGCCTCCTCCTGTCGCTCGCCGGCGGCGCGCTCGGGATGCTGCTGGCGCGCGGTCTGACCCGGCTGATCGAGAGGTACCTGAGGCGCGAGATCCCGATCTCGATGGGCGACTGGGGGGCGGGCACGACGCTGACGCTCGACGAGGGCGAGATCGCGCTCTTCCTCGCGGCCACGTCGATCCTCAGCGGCCTGCTCTTCGGGATCGTCCCCGCGCTCCAGGTCTCCCGCACCGACGTGGCCGCGGCGCTGAGAGGAGGCGCGGCGACGGGCCGGGCGGGCTGGCGCGCCCGCCAGGCCCTCCTGGTGATCCAGGTGGCCCTGTCCGTCGTCCTCCTGGTCGGCGCGTCGCTCCTCTCGCGGGCCCTCTCCTCGGCCCGCGCCAGAGACGTCGGGTTCGACGACCGGGGGCTGTACCTGGCCTCGGTCTTCGTCCCGCGCGAACGCCGGGGCGGCGGCGAACGGCTACAGGACGAGCTCGTGGAGCGGGTCCGGGCGTTCCCCGGCGTCGCCTCGGCGAGCCTCGTCGAGAGCGTTCCCCTCACGCTCGGGTTCCCGCGCCGGAAGGTCGCGCTCGCCAGCGGCCGCTCGCAGGTCCGAACGAGCGTGGTGGGAGCGGGCTACTTCGAGACCCTCGGCGTACGGCTGGTCGAGGGGCGGGTCTTCTCCACCTCCGACACGGCCTCGGCACCGCGCGTGACGGTCGTGAACCGCGCCGCCGCGGAGCGCTTCTGGCCGGGCCGTTCGCCGCTGGGCGAGCGGGTCGTCTTCCACGACGGCGGCTTCGACCGGCCGGGCGACGCTCGCGAGGTCGTCGGCGTGGTCGCCGACAGCCGCTACGAGCCGGCCGCTCCGGGCATCGAGCCGCTCGCCTACCTGCCGTCCTCCCAGCATCCGCGGCCGCGGATGACGTTGATGGTCCGTTCGCGGACGCCGATCGACGCCCCTTTCCGCGACCTCCTGCGCACCCGCTATCCGGACCTCGCGGTGATCGGCGTGGTCCCGTTCGCCGGGCAGCGGCAGCGGGCGCTGGCGAACCAGGAGATGAACGCGCAGCTCTCCTCGGCGCTCGCGCTCCTGGGTCTCCTCTTCGCGGTGGTCGGCGTCTTCGGCGTCATGACCTACACCGTGGCGCAGCGCACGCGCGACCTTTGCCTCCGCGTCGCGCTGGGGGCCCAGCGCCGCGACGTGCGGCGCTGGGCTCTCCTGACGGCGGCCCGACCGGTCGTGTGGGGCCTGGCGATCGGGCTGCCGGCGGCGTTCGGGCTCGGTACGCTCCTCGAGAGCCAGCTCGTCGGCGTCGGGAGCCGCGATCCGGTCACGTTCGTCGCGGCG
>CAYLNK010000247.1:0-10437 GCA_964384675.1 uncultured Holophagales bacterium
GGATCACGAAGCGGTCCCCGCGCAGCGCGGCGAGCGGCCCATCGAGGACGAGCTGAGCCGGGGCGCTCGCGCCCGGCGCCAGCGTCTTGCCCTCGCCGAGGAGGCGGACTCGCGCTCCGACGTCGGCGGTCAGGTGGTGGAGGCGCACGACGGTGCCGTCCGCGAGCGGCGCGCCGGCGGCCCGAAGAAGCGAGAGGCGCACGGTGAGGAGGGCGCTCGGCGCCACCGCGTCCGGTGGGACGAGGGTCTGTCCGCGCTCGAGCGCGTCGAGGTCGACACCGGCGAGGTTCAGGCTCGTTCGCTCGCCGGCCACCGCGCGGGTCTTCTCCTCGCCGTGCCCTTCGACGCGCCGGACGCGCACCTCGCGGCCGCCGGGCACCAGGACGAGCCGGTCCTCGGCCGCCACGCTCCCACCGGCGAGCGTGCCGGTGACGACGGGCCCGAAGCCCTTCATCGTGAAGACGCGGTCCACGGGGAGGCGCGTGACGGTGCGCGCGCGCCGCTTCGTGCGCGCCGCGGCGTGTGTCAGGGCGCGGCGCAGGGCGTCGAGCCCGTCACCGGTGAGCGCGGAGACCGGCACCAGCGGCGCCCGCTCCAGGAACGTCCCCTTCACCAGCTGGCGCACCTCGTCGTCCACGAGGGCGCCGGCCTCGGGGTCGACGAGGTCGCTCTTCGTCCGCGCGATGACGCCGTTGGCGACGCCGAGGAGCTGGAGAATGGCGAGGTGCTCCCGCGTCTGCGGCATCACCGCGTCGTCGGCCGCGATCACGAAGAGCGCCACGTCGATCCCGTGCGCGCCCGCGACCATCGTCCTGACGAATCGCTCGTGCCCGGGCACGTCCACGAACGAGAAGACGACGCCGTCCCAGGCGGCGTGGGCGAAGCCGAGGTCGATCGTGATGCCGCGCGCCTTCTCCTCGGGCAGCCGGTCCGGGTCGGTGCCGGTGAGCGCCTTCACGAGCGCGCTCTTGCCGTGGTCGATGTGGCCGGCCGTGCCGACGACGATCCGCGGGGGGAGGCTCAATACTCGGGTCCCTTGAACGTGACGTTCTTCTCGGGAGGCAGCATCTCGCCCGCGAGCTTCGCACGGACGTGGCGCGCCACGCGCAGCCCGTCGAGCGCGGCCGAGACGATCCCGCCCGCGAAGCCCGCTCCCTCGCCGGCCGGATAGAGCCCGCGCAGCGTGGGGGACTCGCACCAGCCATCCCGCTCGATCCGCACCGGCGACGAGGTGCGCGTCTCCGGGGCGATCAGCACGGCGTCGTCGGTGACGAAGCCGCGCATCTTCCCCTCGAAGGCGTGGATGCCGTCCACCAGGGCGTCGAGGTACGACCCGGGGAAGAGGCCGTCCAGGCGGCTCGGCGCGAGGGCCGGGCCGTAGGTGGAGCGCGGCAGCGGGCGCGGGTCGGCGGTGCTCCCCTTCCGCATCGCCAGGAAGTCGGTGACCCGGAGCGCCGGGGCGGCGTACCGCTCGCCGCCCAGCACGAACGCCCGCCGCTCCACCTGGCGCTGCAGCTCGATCCCGCGCAGCAGCTCCGGACCCGGGAGGCCCGCGAAGTCCTCCTCGCGCGTCTGCACGACGATCCCGGAGTTCGCGAAGCCGGACGAGCGCTTGTAGCGGGACATCCCGTTGGTGACGATCCCGCCCGGCTCCGAGGAGCAGGCGATCACCTCGCCGCCCGGGCACATGCAGAACGTGTAGATCCCGCGCCCGTTCCCGGCGACGGCCGTCTGCTTGTAGTCGGCGGGGGCGACGCCGCACGCCTTCGCCGTGCGCCCGTACTGGATCCGGTCGATGTGCGCCTGGGGGTGCTCGATCCGCACCCCCATCGAGAACGGCTTCGGCGTCATGGCGACGCCCCGCTCGAGGAGCGAGGCGACGGTGTCGCGCGCGGAGTGTCCGAGCGCGAAGACGGCGACGTCGGTCGGGACGATCTCCCCGTCCGACAGGACGAGGGCCGCGAGGGGGCCGTCCGGCCCGTCGCGCAGCACGTCGACAACGCGCGCGCGGTAGCGGATCGTGGCGCCGTTCTCCACGAGGTGGCGGCGGATGTTCCGGAGCACCACGACCAGGCGGTCCGTCCCGATGTGGGGCTTGGCGTCGTAGCGGATCGAGTCCGGCGCGCCGAACCTGTGGAGCGTCTCCAGCACCACCGCCACCTTGTCGAGCCGCTTCCCGCACGTCAGCTTGCCGTCGCTGAAGGTGCCGGCTCCGCCCTCGCCGAACTGCACGTTCGACTCCGGATCGAACTCGCCGCCCGTCCAGAAGCGCATCACCTTCCGGTACCGGTCCTCGGCCGGGTCGCCCCGCTCGTACAGCGTCACCTCGATCCCGGCGTCGACGAGCGCCAGCGCCGCGAAGAGGCCCGCGGGGCCGGAGCCGACGACGGCGACGCGCGCCTCGTGGTCGAGCCGTGGGAGGAGGAGCTGGGGGCCCGTCGGCTGGACCACCACCTCGAGGCGCAGCGGGGGGGAGAGCGCCGCCTCGACGGGCGTCTCGGACGTGAACGTGACCGCCGCTTCGTAGAAGAGGTCGGGCTTCTGGCGTGCGTCGAGCGAGCGACGGTGGAGCGAGAAGCTGGACAGCGACTCCACGGGGACGCCGAGAAGGCGTGCCACCAGCACGAGGTCCGGGTTCTTGGGGGCCCGGACCCTCAGGCCCGAGAGCCGGTAGTGGAGCGCCACCTTCGCTATTCTAGGCACGTGGCCGCATCGACGCCGGTCGAGACCGAGACGAAGCTCCGGCTGGCGGATCGGAAGGCCTTCGAGTCACGGCTGGCCGCGCTCGGCGCCGTGCCCGGGGCCCTCGACGAGGAGCGAAACGTCCTCTACGACGCCGCGGACGGCCGCCTGCGGCGGAAGGGGTGCGCCCTCCGGATCCGGACGATCGGCGCCCGCGGCCTCTTGACGTGGAAGGGCCCGGCCGGCGTCGTTTCGGGTGTGAAGAGCCGACGCGAGCTGGAGACCGGTGTCGACTCCCCGGAACGGCTCGGCGAGGTGCTGGCCGAGCTCGGGCTCGACCCGCGCTTCACCTACGAGAAGCGCCGGACCACCTGGCGCTTCGCCGACCCCGCCCGCCCTCTCGTGGTGGTCGACGAGACGCCGATCGGCCTCTTCGCCGAGGTGGAGGGCGAGGACGGCGCCGTGCGCGTCCTCTGCGCGGAGCTCGGGGTGCCGGAGCGCGACTGGATCTCCGAGTCGTACGTGACGCTCTACCTCCGCGCCCGCGAGACCGACCCATCGCTGCCGCCCGACATGGTCTTCGCGCGGGCGGGGGACCGCTCGCCGTGATCGCGCTCGTCCTCTGCGCCGGCTTCGGCACGCGCTTCCGTCCCGCCACGCTCACCACGCCGAAGCCGCTCCTGCCGTTCCGGGGGCGTCCGATCCTCTTCCATCTCCTGGACGGGCTCCTGGCGCAGGGCGTGACCCGCTTCGTCCTGAACGCGCACCACCTCGCCGACCGGCTTCGCGCCACCGTGGGCGACGCGTACCGTGGGGCGCCGATCGCCTGGTCATCGGAGGACCCGATCCTCGGCACGGCCGGCGCCATCCGCCGCGCGGCGGAACGGGGCCTCCTGCCGCGCGAGCCGTTCCTCGTGGTGAACGGGGACCTCTACACGACGCTGCCGGTGGCACCCCTCGCGGCACAGGAGGACGACGTCGTCTCGGCGCTCGCCGTGCTGCCGAACGAACGGCCCGACGTCGATACGCCGCTCTGGGCCGACACGCGCGGCCGGCTCGTGGCCGTGGGGGGGGGCCGTCCGGAGGAGGCGGGGGTCACGGGACCATGGCTCTTCACCGGGATCCAGCTCGCCACGCCGGAGCTCCTCGACAGGATCCCAGCCGGCGTCTCGGAGCTGGCGCGCGACGTCCTCCGCCCATCGATCCAGCTCGGCGACCACGCGTTCGCCCTGGTCCCATACGAAACGCCACGGGACGGCCTCTGGTTCGACCTGGGCACGCCCGAGCGCCTCGCGCGTGCCGAGGAGACCCTCGAGGATCGGAGGCAGCTCGATCGGTAGCGCGCGCCTCACGTGGCCCTCTTCAGCCACCGGCCGGTAGCCGGCAGCCATTCGTAGATCTGGATCTTGGCGTTCGTCGGGCTGATCCGCACCAGGCCCTGGCGCTTGCCGTTCGACACGTAGATCGAGCCGGGCGAGGCGTTGCCGAGCGGTGTGAACGTGCAGATGTCGGAGCGGCCGAAGCGGATCGGGTCGGCGTGGTTCCCGATCGGCGTCCCGTTCGGGTCGACCGTGAGGCGCGAGACGATGGAGAACGACGTCAGCGGGAAGCGCTTCGACATGGAGATCGGCCCGGCGACGAGCACGTCGACCCCGCTCCGGATGTCGACGGTGAGGACCCCGTTCCCGTTGCGGTCCTCGTAGATCGCGAGCGTCAGGTCTCCCCCGGACGAGATCCAGCGGACGCCGACGTCGCGGCGATGGAAGACCGCGCGGCCCCGCGCCTCGTTGAAGACCGTGGCGACCGACAGGCAGGCCGACTGGAGGGAGAGCCCCGAGGCGATGTCGTTCATCGCCGGGGCGGCGGCGCTGAGCGTGAGGGAGAGGATGGCGAGCACCACGAGCAGCTCGGCGGTGCTGAAGCCGCGGCGTCTACGCAAGCGGACCTCCTCGGTTCGTGCGGGAGAGGCGGCGCCGGGGGGGCGCCGCGGAAAGGGCCCGCGGAGGGATCCGGGCTCCCCCGGATCGGCGTCTCGCACGCCTCCGCGGGCCGGTTTCGGTCGGCTACGCCTGGCCCGGGGCGCGGGCTTCCCTGGACTTGCCGCGGCTTCCCTTCGTGCGCGAGCCGGCCGACGAGACCTTCTCGGTGAGGGTGGTCGGGCCGGCGACGGCGACGTAGGGGCGAAGGGTCGCGAACATCTTCTCGCCGACCCCCTTCACCTCCATCAGGTCCTCGGCCCGCTTGAACGGTCCGTGCTGCTGGCGGTGGTCGACGATCCGCTCCGCCAGCTTCGGGCCCACCTTCGGGAGCCGGGCGAGCTCGGCGGCGGACGCCTGGTTGACGTTGACGGTCTTCTTCGCCGAGGACGCCTCGCCCTCGGCGACGGCGGGGTGAGCGGGGATCGTCGAGAGGGCGAGGCCCAGGATGGGAACGGTGAGGGCGCGGACGAGGGGACGCAGGGTCATGACGTGCTCCTTTCGGGCTCGGTTCGGTTGATCGATCTGTTGACGGGTGTCGGGGTTGCGGTCGATTCGGGGGTGTCCGGGATGTCCTTCCGGGCGGTCTTTCTCGTCTTCTCGTTCTCAGGTCATCCGCTCCTCCCTTCGCCCCGGGAATAAGGCACGTGGCGTGCCCGGCCCGCCCGCCGGAGGCAGGTCGCTGCTCATCAACGACTTCGCTCGCGAAGGGCCCGGGACGCGCCGCTCGTGGGTGTCGTGCTTTCCTGACACCCAGGTGTCCCGAAGAAGCCCCGGACCGCGCGGGCGGCGGCCCCGGAGCCACCAGACGGTCTCGTGTGTGGTGTCAGGCTTTCGTGACGGTGGCCGCGCGGCGGTACGATCCGCGGGCGGAGGGGCCTTGAGCGAGTCGGATCAGCTGGTCCTCGGAGTCTCGGGGGCGAGCGGCGCCCGGCTGGGCCTGCGGGCGATCGGTGTCCTGGCCGCTTCGCCCGACGTCGGTGCCCTCCACCTCGTGGTGTCGCCCCGCGCGCTCCTCGTGGCTCGAGACGAGGTGGACGCCGGCATCCGGACGGACGACGACTATCTGGCCGCCGCCCACCTCTCCGAGGAGGTCCGCCGCAAGGTGAGGCTCCACGCGGAGGGGGCGATCGACGCCCCGATCTCGTCGGGCTCGTTCCCCACGCGCGGGATGGCCGTGCTCCCGTGCTCGGCGGCGACGCTGGCGTCGATCGCGCACGGCTTCTCTCGCGGGCTCCTGCAGCGCGCGGCCGACGTCTGTCTGAAGGAGCGGCGCCGTCTCGTGCTCGGGCTGCGGGAGACGCCGTACTCGGCGGTCCACGCGGAGAACATCCTGGCGGCGACGCGCGCGGGGGCCATCGTGGCTCCGCCGGTGCCCGCGTTCTACGCGGCACGCACCGCCGAAGAGATGCTCGACGCGTACCTGCAGCGTGTCGCGGACCTGCTCGGCCTGGAGGTCGCCGTCGGCGACTATCGCTGGAGCGGCGCGCCGGGCGTGCCCGCGGGAGCCGTGTCGTGACGCGCCCGGGCGGCAAGCTCCTCCTCCTGGACATCGACCCATGGCGGCGCGAGAGCCTGGAGGCCTATCTGCGCGCCGAGCGCTTCCTCGTGGAGACCGAGGAGCGCCCGTCGTTCGAGCCCGACGTGACGCTCGTGAACCTGAGCGAGCGGGGCGGCGAGGCGCGGACCCGCGTGGAGCGGATCAAGACGATGTTCCCGAAGACCCGGATCGTCGCGTTCGTCCGGGAGGTCGACTCCCACACCGTCTTCCCGTGCCTCCTGCTCGGCGTGAAGGGGATCGTCCCGTTCGACGCGTCCCAGAAGGAGCTCCGTTCGGCGATCACCTGTGTCCTGGAAGGCTCCATCTGGACGCCCCGCCCCGTGCTCGCGCAGTGGATCGAGCGGATCGCGGCGCTCGGGATCTCCGAGGCGGCGGACCGCACGTTCACCCGTTCCGAGCAGCGCGTCCTCGAGGGCCTCCGTGAGGAGCTCTCGAACAAGGAGATCGCGCGGCGGCTCGGAGTGACCGAGGCGACCGTGAAGTTCCACGTCGGGAAGCTGCTGCGGAAGACGGGGACGAAGGACCGGCGCGAGCTGGCCCGTTTCGTCAAGGAGACCGTCCCCGCCCACGGCCCGGGATAGCTCGACCCGAGTCGAGCGAGCCCTGGCCGCGGGTCGAGCGGCGGACTAGCCGATTCGGCGACGGAGTCTCGACCCGGGTCCCGTGGACGGAGGCGCAGCCCGGACGCACATTGAGTGCGGTCCTCGAGAGGTTCGCCTCGACGGGATCCTCACTCCTCCGCATGGGGCGGTCGCGCGGGCCGGCGTGACCGCCCCAACTTCTTTTTCCAGGGCCCGCAGCCCGCTCCCGTGTTCTTCTATGCTCCGCCGGTCTTGAGCGCGACCCCAGCGACCCCCGCCCTCGGCGCCGCGAAGCTGCCGGCCCTCCTCTCGGCGATCAAGTTCGCGCACACGGTCTTCGCCCTGCCGTTCGCGCTCCTCTCGGCGGTGCTCGCGGCGAACGGCGTCCCGCACGCCGCCACGCTCGGCTGGATCCTCCTCGCCATGGTCGGCGCGCGCTCGGCGGCGATGTCCTTCAACCGGATCGCCGACCGGGACGTCGACGCGGCGAACCCGCGTACCCGGACGCGGGAGATCCCGGCCGGCGTCCTCTCGGTAAGGGAGATGGCTCTCTTCTGCGCCGTCTCCTCCGCCCTGTTCGTCTTCGCCGCGTCCCGTCTGAACCGGCTCTGCTTCCTCCTCTCGCCGGTGGCGCTCGCGATCGTGCTCGGCTACTCGCTCACGAAGCGGTTCACCGCCGGCGCCCACCTGGTGCTGGGGCTGGGGCTCGCCATCGCGCCGGTCGGAGCGTGGCTGGCGGTGACCGGCCGCTTCGCGCTCCTGCCGGTGCTGCTCGGCCTCGCCGTCCTCCTCTGGGTGGCGGGCTTCGACGTGATCTACAGCCTCCAGGACGAGGCGTTCGACCGGTCCGCGGGACTGCGCTCGATCCCGGCCCGGCTCGGGGCGCGGCGAGCCCTCCTCGTCGCCCTGCTGCTCCACGCCGGGACGCTCGGGATTCTCTACGCCACGTTCGTCGCGGCGCGGGGCGGCTGGCTCTTCGGGCTCGGCGTGGTCCTGGCCGGCGTCTTCCTGATCCGCCAGCACACGCTGGTGTCGCCGGGCGACCTCTCCCGGGTCGACGCGGCGTTCTTCACCGCGAACGGCTGGCTCTCGGTCGTCGTCTGTCTCTGCGGTGTCCTGGACGTCCTGGCACGGCGGTAGCGGCGCTCTATCCCGCCTGCTCGTACGCGGCGCGAACCCAGGCGATCAGCTCGGCGTCGATCTCCGCCGCGGACTCGACCTTCACCTTGTGCGTGCACATCGAGCCCGGCTTCTCCTCGACGAGGCGCGCGCTTCCCGTCACACCCTTCAGGTTCAGCCCGACGTCCAGCCGCGTGGCGGTGCCCGGGCCCGCCGTCGCGAACTGCTTCTTGCGCCGGAAGCTGACGTACGCCTTCTTCGGCGACAGCTCGATGTCGCCTCCGAACGCCTGCACCTTCCCGAGGAAGGCGTCGTAGAGCGGCCGCACCGCCGCCTTCTTCCCCGCGTACTGCTCGGCGACGAGGTCCTGGCCCGCCTCGGTCTGGGACACCGCATCGGAGCCGAGGAACCGGTGCGCGATCAGGTTGGCGTAGCCGTGTCCGACGCCGTGCTCGCTCTTGAGGAACGCCACGATCTCGCCGTGCTTCTGCTTCCCGCTCGCCGCCACCAGGCGGCCCCACGCGGCGAGGTCCTTGCCGGTCTTCGCTTCGAGGCCCTCGATCATCGCCGCCATCTGCTCTTCGGGGCTCTTGGCCATTGCGTGCCTCCTCCCCCCACATTAACCGTGGATCGCGGTTCCATTACCGGCTGTAATCTCCCGCCGTGGGCGCCCCCACCCCGCAGCAGTTCCCCTTGCGCCACATCGCGGTCGAGGGTCCGATCGGCGTCGGCAAGACGTCGCTCGTCGGCCTCCTCGCCAAGCGCTTCTCGGGCACCGAGGTCCTGGAGGACGTGACGAACCCGTTCCTGTCGGACTTCTACGCGGGGAAGAAGGGCGCGGCCTTCCAGACGCAGCTCTACTTCCTCCTCTCCCGCTACCGGCAGCAGCAGGAGATCGCCCAGATCGACCTGTTCCGGAACCTGGTCATCTCGGACTACACCTTCGCGAAGGACCGGATCTTCGCGTACCTGACGCTGACCGACCCCGAGGTCGCGATCTACGACAAGCTGTACAAGGCGCTCTCCGACTCGCTCCCTCGCCCCGATCTGGTCATCCACCTGACGGCCTCGGTCGACACCTGCCTCTCGCGGATCAAGAAGCGGGGACGGGCCTACGAACGGTCGATCTCGGGGGACTACCTCAAGAGCCTGGCCGAGGCCTACAATTACTTCTTCTACCACTACCGGGAGAGCCCGCTCCTGGTCGTGGAGACGAACGAGATCGACTTCGTGGAGCGAAAGGAGGATCTCGAGGCCCTCATCCAGCAGATCAAGCGCCCCTTCCGGGGCACCCAGATTTACGTGCCGCGCGGATCCCGCAAGTAGACCGCGACGGCCAGACACGGAAGGCGTCACCCGCGCCTTCGACGGAGCGAGCGGCGATCGAGAGACGCCGACTCGGCGGCTCCGAGCGAGGCGGGGGAAGGCGAAGGAGCCCGGAGACGGGTTCCGATCGGAGCGCCTCCCGACGGGAGGTTTTTTCATGTCCGAAGCTCAGGTCCCGCTCACCATCCCCGCGCTCCGCGCCGCCAAGGGCCTCCGGAAGATCGCGGCCCTCACCGCGTACGACGCGCCCAGCGCGCGCCTCCTCGACGACGCCGGCGTCGACGTCCTCCTCGTCGGGGACTCCGTGGAGATGGTCGTCTACGGCGCGCCGAACACCCTCACCGCGTCGCTCGACCGGATGGTCGCCCACGCGCGCGCCGTCTCCGCCAACGTACGCCGGGCGGTCGTCGTCGGCGACCTGCCGTACCTCAGCTACCACACCACCCCCGAGGAGGCGGTCCGGAACGCCGCGCGCTTCGTCGTGGAAGGGGGCTGCACCGCCGTCAAGCTGGAGGGGGGCGTCGCACGCCTGCCGATGATCCGCGCCATCCTGAACGCCGAGATCCCGGTGATGGGGCACCTCGGGCTGACCCCGCAGTCGGTGAACGCCCTCGGCGGCTTCAAGGTGCAGGGGAAGAAGGCGGGAGAGGCCGAGCGGCTCGTGGACGAGGCGCTGGCGCTCTCGGAGGCCGGGGTCTTCGCGCTCGTCCTCGAGTGCCTGCCGCCCGACGTGGCCGCGCGCATCACCGACGCCGTCCCGGTCCCGACGATCGGCATCGGCGCGGGCGCGGGCTGTGACGGCCAGATCCTCGTCCTCCACGATCTCATCGGCCTGAAGGCGCCCGGCGCGCCGACGCCCCGCTTCGTGCGCCGCTACGCCGACGTCGGCGCGGTCATCACCGCGGCCGCCGCCGCGTACGTGGCCGACGTGCGGAGCGGGGAGTTCCCGTCCGCGGCGGAGTCGTTCGCGCCCGCGGGCGAGTCGGCGCCGGTGCCGCTCTACGCGGTGCGGTCGCGCTGAGAGGCCGTGAAGATGCCACTTCACGGCCTCGAACCGGTGCCCCGGGGCCGGGGGGCGGAAGCGCCCCCGGTGAGCTGAGAGCGCGGTGAGGACGGTCGAGACGGCCGCGGCGTTGCGGGACGCCGTCGGAGCCTGGCGCCGCGCGGGGGAGCGGGTCGGCTTCGTGCCGAC
>CAYLNK010000248.1:0-10266 GCA_964384675.1 uncultured Holophagales bacterium
CCCCGCCGGCTCACGACGCGCCTCCGGCCGTGAGCGTCACCGGCCCCCCCTTCAGGGCCAGGGGCCGCCGGTTGCGCGGCGCCAGGCCGTGCGGCTCGTGGCAGCCGATGCAGCCGCGGCTCTCCCCGGGCCGGACCCAGAACCACGGCGGGACGCTCTTCAGGACACGTCCCTCCACGTCGAGCGACTCGACTCCGAGAGGGACGTCGGCCGGGACCTCGACGAGGAAGGAGCCGTCGGCGGCGACGGGCACCTCGCCGAGCGACCTGGAGGCCGCGCCGACGCCGGCCGCTCGTGTGAGGATCCGGACCCGCGCGACGGGCAGCTCTCCGCTCTCGCCGTTGCGACGTGCGTCGAGACAGAGGAGGACGCCCGTCCTCTTCGTGGGGTCGACGGTGGAGAGGCGCCCCATCGGCCTCCTCGGCCTCGCCGCCAGCGTCTCGACCTCCGGCAGCAGCGACGAGGGAACCGCCGCGCGGCTCCGGAACGGCCGGGCGGTGAGGACGAGCTCCCAGCGCTCGAGACCGCCCGGCGCGGCAGCCGCGGCGAAGGCCACGCGGTCGTCGCCGACCTCGCGGGGACGGCGCACCCAGGGGTCGCCCTCGTGCTGTGCCGCGAACGGCAGCACGCCGGTGCCGTCGCTGTTGACCGCGAAAAGCGCGAGCCGGACCGCGTCGCCGGGGGCCGTCCGGGGCATCGCCGAGACGAACAGCACCCGGCCGTCGTCGAGCACGGTCGGATCCACCGTCGACGCCGGACCGAACGTGAGCCGCCGGGGCGCCCCGCCGTCCGCGGACCGCGCCCAGAGAGCGGAGGGCGCCGCCGGGAACCAGCCGTCGGCCTCGTTTCGCGGCGGCGAGACGACCACCTTCGAGCCGTCCGCCAGCGTGAGGCGCTCCGGGTCCGGCGCCGCCGTTCCGGACGGGGCCTTCGCACGGCACGCAGACGCGGCCAGGAGCGCGGAGACGGCGGCGGCGGCGGCCGCTCGACGAGGCTTCACGACCGCTCTCCCGGCTCCCGGACCTTCAGCACCTGGTCCGTCTTCACGCCCGTCACCGTCTGTACCTGTCCGCTCGGCCAGCGGATCTCGATCCGCTCGACGATGGGGCTCGAGCCGAGGCCGAAGTGAAGGCGGCGATCTCCCTGGAAGAGGTAGCCGCTCGGACACCTCGCCTCCGCGAAACGGGCCTTGCCGCCCGCGTGGACGGTGACCTTCGCGCCGAAGCCGTCCCGGTTGCTCTTCGTCCCTTCCAGGTCGAGCGTGATCCAGCGATTCCCCGAGCGATCGCGGTTCTTCAGCAGGACGGGGCGGTCGGCCAGCATCGTCATCAGGACGTCGACCCGGCCGTCGTCGTCGACGTCCGCCACGGCGCTCCCGCGGCCCCGCAGGCGCGTCGCGAAGAAGGCGCCCCCCTTCTTCGCCGCGTCGGCGAACGTCCCGTCCCCCTGGTTCTCGAGGAGCAGGCTCTGCCACCCGACCAGGTAGTGGAGGTCTCCGCTGGCGAGGAAGACGTCGGGCTTCCCGTCGTTGTCGAAGTCGAGGAAGTTGCCGCCCCACGACGTGTACTGCGCCTTCAGACGCCCGATGCCGGACGCCATCACCCTGTCCTCGAAGAGGCCGGCCTTCGACCCGAGGAAGAGCGAGCCGAAGCTGGTCGACGTGACGAGGATGTCGGAGAAGCCGTCGCCGTTCACGTCGGCCACGGCCGCCCCCATCGAGCCCGCGGCCTCGCCGTCCTGGCTGAACGCCACGCCCATCTCCACCGCCGCGTTGGCGAAGCGCCCCCTGCCGTCGTTGACGAGGAGCGTGTTCGGCGTGCCGTCGTTCGTCACGTAGACGTCGGGGAAGCCGTCGCCGTTGGCGTCGAGGACGGCCGCCGCCATCCCGCGGCTCTCCGCCACCTGGACCCCCGCCTTCGCGCTCACGTCCTCGAACGTCCCGTCGCCACGGTTCCGGTAGAGGGCGTTCCGCTCCGCCCGGTACGCCAGCGGGCCCGGATAGACGTCCGGACCGTAGTGGAGCTCGTAGCCCGGGTCGAAGGTGAGGTAGCGGACCACGAAAAGGTCGAGCCGCCCGTCGCTGTCGTAGTCGAGGAACGCGGCGCCCACCGCGGTTCCGGGACCGCCGACGCCGGCCCTCTCCGTCACGTCCTCGAACGTGCCGTCTCCCCGGTTCCGGTAGAGGGCGCTGGTGCCGACGTTCGCGACGAAGAGGTCGGCGTCTCCGTCGTTGTCGACGTCGGCCGCGGCGGCCGCGACGCCGTATCCCGAGCCCTCGAGCCCGGCCTTTCGCGTGACGTCCTCGAACGTCCCGTCGCCGCGGTTGCGGTAGAGGCGGTTCGGCTGGCGGGGCGTCCCGGCGGGGGCGTCCGACACGCCGGTGAGGGGGCCGGAGTTGACGAAGTAGACGTCGACTTTCCCGTCCCCGTCGAAGTCGAGGAACGTACCGCCCGCCCCGGTCGACTCGACGATGTTGGTCAGCTTCCCGCTCCCGAGCTGGTGCACGAACGCGAGGCCCGCCCGGGCGGTGACGTCCTCGAAGAGGTCGTCCGGCCCCGGCGGGATCGGCGGGGTCGACGGGAGCGGCCGCGGCGCCGAAGGGACCACGCCGGCCCGGCCGGGAGGGCCCGGCCGGCAGGCCGTTACCGCGAGGAGCAACGGGAGAGCCAGGACGGTGGGTCGGTGCATCGTCGCCTTCGCTCGTGTCGAATGTCGGATATTCCCGATAATGCCGCTGAAGGATATCGCAATTTGTCGGAGGTCGGTCCGACACGGGCGAGGCCGGCCTACCGCGAGGACCGCGGCGGCTTCTTCCGGGCGGGGCGGGGCGCGGGCAGCGGCATCCTCCGCGCGGCGCGCGCCATCGTCTGGCGGGCCAGCACGTCGTAGAACGCCTTCTGCGCCTCCTCGATGACCGAGACGACGCCGCACCGGTCCTGGCCGGCGCAGACGCCCTCGGCGAGGAGACAGCAGTCGTTCGCCGGGACGCCGTCCAGGAGCCGGACGACGTCCAGCATCGTCAGCTCGGACGCCCGCCGCGCGAGCCGGTATCCGCCGTTCCGCCCGGGGACCGCCCTCACGAGGCCGCCCCGCGACAGGTCCTGGAAGATCTTGGACACGTAGCTGCGGGAGAGCGCGGGGCGCCCCGACCAGCTCTGCAGGTAGTCGAAGAGGGCGGTGAAGCTCGTCGGCCCCTGGCCCTCCCGATCGGCCAGGAACGAGAGGCCGTGGATCGCGAAGCGGGCCCGGCTCGAGATCATCGCGTCGATTGTCGCTCGCCGGGGAGCGGCGGACCCGCCCGGACGCGATCGGGAGGAGAATGGGCGCGGCAGCGAGGCATGACCGGCCCCCCGGCCTCGTCCCCCGCTCGCCTTGCGAGAGGACCGCCGCGTGAGCCTGGAGCCCGCCTTCCGTCGTCCCATCCTGCGCCACCCGACGCGGTATCCGGGCCCGGCGCGCCTGGCCCTGCTCGTCGCCGCGGTCGCGCTCCCGGGAACCGGGCTATCCGCGGACACGCTCCCGTCGAACGTCCTCTGGCGGGACGTTCATCTCTACGACGGTGGAACGCTCGGATCGCCAAGGGCCGCCCGCCTGGCGGACGGCTCGGTGCTCGTCGTCACGACGTGCTCGCTCGGGGGCCCTCTCGCCACACGCGTCGACCCCGCGACGGGCACCGTGCTCTCGTCGGTCTGCGGGCTCGACGGCACGCGCGTCGCGGCGACCGGGATCCTCCCGTCGGGTGACGTCTTCGCCCTCGAGGGGGAAAGCGAGAACGCCCGGCTGATGCGATACGACGGCGCCACGGGTCGTCCCGTCTGGTCGGCCCCCACCGCCACCGGTGTGAGCACGGCGCTGGATCGCCTCGTCTTTCTCGCCGTCACCCCCTCCGGCGACGTGGTCGTCGCCGGGGAGACGCGGGACTGGGCCACCACTCTCGCCCGCTTCCGCGGTGTCGACGGCGCCCCGTCGTGGAGCCGGACCGTGGAGGAGCGTGCGTCCCCGAAGGGCCTCCTCGCCGACGGCGCCGGCGACGTGCTCCTGATCCACGAGTCGACCGGCTCGTCGAGCCTCGTCATCTCGAAGCGGGAGGGCGGGACCGGAGCGCTCCTCTGGGGACCTCATCGGCTGTGCGACGCTCCGTTCTCGTCGGCGACGATGGCGGTGGGACCCGGCAACGACGTCACGCTCGCCGTCCTCCCCGATCCCGAGCCGCATTTCCTGACCCGGCTCTCGGCGCAGACGGGAGATCCGATCGCCCGCTGGGCCGACGTCGGGCCGGGCCTCTCGGCGCTCCGGCTCGGCGTCCTCCAGGTCGGCGCGGACGGCGAGACCACCTACGCCGCCGGCGCGGAGCACGACGTGGCCGGCAGCTGCGAGGTTGTGATGCGGTACACGTCCGGGGGCGCCCTCCGGTGGCGCAGCCTCTGGCCGGCGCCCTCGGTGGGGAACCGTTGGCTCGCTGCCGCCGCGGACGGGTCGGACGATCCGATCGTGCTCCGCTCGGCCTATCCGAACGGCCCCACCGAGATCGAGCGGGTCGACGCCCGGTCGGGCCGGAGGAGCGCGGCGCGGACGATCCTCGGCGTCTTCGCCGACGGCGCCGCCCTCGCGGCCACGGATCGCGGGCTCGTCGTCGCGACGTCCGTCCCCGAGCCGTGGCCTTTCCTCGTCTGGCGCCGCCCTCGCGCCTTCGACCGGGCCGAGGGGCTCGACGAGCGGACCCTCGAGCCCGTCTTCAGCCCCTTCGAGCTCCCGTTCGCGGGGGGGATGGCCTCCCCGACCCTCCACCGCGGCACGACCGGGGATCTGATCCTGGCCGGATCGGAGAGAGGGGCGATCACGGCCTACGCGCTGAGCGGCGCGCTGGGGAAGAGGCTCTGGGGACCCACGCGGACGTGGCCGTCCGGAACTCGCCTCGACTACTTCCCCGAGGTCAGCTCCGTCCTCGATCCGGCGGGAGACGTCCTGGCGCTCTCCGTCGCGTACGAGTTCGCGCCCGACTCCAGCATCCTCTCCGACACGGTGAAGCTCGGGGGCGCCGACGGCCGTCCCGTCTGGGGTCCCGAGCGACTCTGGGACTACAGGCAGAGCGGCCGGAACGCGCTGGGACTCCTGCTCCCGGTCGCAGGAGACGTGATCGCGCTCGGCGACGCGCTCGACTCCACGTGGGGCCAACGCCATCCGATGGCCACCCGGCTCTCGGGCACGAGCGGGGACGCCGTCTGGGGACCGTCCCTGGTTCCGCTCATCGACGGGTTCCTGGACCACCGTGTCGTGACCGGCGCGGTGTCCGGCTCGGGACAGCTGTATCTCGTGAGCCGATCCCAGACGACCGACGTCATCTGCGTGAGCCGGCTCGACGCGGCCACAGGAGAGCTGTCGTGGGGGCCGCTCCGGATCGGGGAGGCACGCTATGCGACCTCGGCCTGGCGCGCACGGGTGGGACCGGGCGGGGACGTCATCCTCGCCGGACGGAGGGCCGACACCTCCGACTCGGACACCGTCGTGTTCCGCGTCTCCGCGGCCGGCGCCGTCGTGTGGGGTCCGACGGTCCTCCCGGGAGTCTCGGTGATCGGGCTCGAGGTCCTGCCGGGCGGCGATCCGCTGGTCGTCCACTCGAGGTTCTACCCGAAGGAGTCGCGCACGACCCGGCTCCACGCCGACGACGGAGCCGTCCTCTGGACGCGAATCGGCATCGGCGCGGTGGCGGACCCGGGCAACGAAGCCGTCGGCGCGTTCGCGATCTCCGGCGATCGGCTCCTCCTGGCGGGCTCGACCCTCGCTTCCCCGCCCCGCCTCCTCCTCGGTCGCTTCGCTCTCGCGACGGGCGAGCCGACGGCGCCGGCCGTGGCGATCCCGGAGCGCGGCTCCCCGTTCTCGCTCCACCTCGCCGGAGACGACCTGATCGTCGGGATGTACCGCTACCCCGACGTCGGGATCCTCCGCCTGACCGAAGGTCTGGGAATCCAGACCGATCCCCTGGACCTCCCCCTGGCGCACGCCGGAGAGCCGTACGCCTTCACGCTGACCGGAACCGGGGGAGCGGCCCCGCTCCGCTGGTCGCTCGTCTCCGGCCTCCTCCCCGCGGGCCTCGCTCTCTCGACCGGCGGGCAGATCTCCGGCACGCCCACGTCGGATGGGCCGCACCGCTTCCGTGTGCGGGTCGAGGACGCCACAGGCTTGGCGGCCGAGGCGGATCTGGAGATCCTGGTCCGCGCCGACCCGGCTCACGTGGAGGTGATCGCAGAACCGATCCACCCCTGTCCCGGCGCCGCCGTCACGCTCTCCGTCGTCGGCGCGGCCGGCACCATCCGCTGGCTCCCGGGCGGCGAGACGACGCCGACCGTGGTCGTCCGCCCGTCCGCCGGGACGACGTACGGCGCGGTCGTGACGGACGCGACCGGCGTGCCGCGGCGCGGCTGGGTGACCGTCGAGCCGTCGGCGCCCGCGCCTCCCGTCCTCGCGTGCCCGAGCGTCGCCAGCCCGTTCGCGAGCGGGCTCGTGGCGCGCGTCGCGGGACCCGGCTCGTTCCTCTGGAGCCTCGAGAACGGAGACCTCGAGAGCGGACAGGGGACCAGCGAGGTCCGTTTCCGGGTGGGGGCGTCGGGCCGCGCCCGTCTCTCCGTCCAGCGCGTCGACGGCGGGTGTCCGTCGTCGACGGCCGCGCGCGAGGTGACGATCCTCGGCGGCCTCTCCTTCTACACCGTGACGCCGTGCCGCCTCGTCGACACCCGCGACGAGCCGTCGATGCGCGGCGGGCCGAGCCTGGCGGGTCTCTCCGGGCGAGCCTTCGCCGCCGCGGGCTCCTGCGGCATCCCGCCCGGCGCCCGGGCGCTCTCCGCCAACGTCACCGTGACCGGGAGCACCGGCGCCGGGAACCTGCGCCTCCACGCGGCCGACGCGCCCGTGCCCGCGACCAGCACCCTGAACTTCACGCCGGGGGCGACGCGCGCCGCCATCGCCCTCGTGCCCGTCTCGCCCGCCGACGAGCTCTCGGCCTTCCGCGTCTGGAACGACAGCCCGGGGACCGTCCACGTGATCGTCGACGTGAACGGCTACTTCGAGTAGCGCGCCCGTGCTCCTGGAGAACGCCTGTCGCACCGGCACGAGGACACCCTTGGCCGAGACCGCCGCGAGCCTCGTCCTCGCCGCCCTCCTCACGTTCGCCGGGTTCCTCGCGTACCACCACGCCGGAGGCCCGATCGAGCTCGTCACGGTAGACCTCTCCGACCCGGGAGTGCCGGGCGCTCGCGACGCGGCGGTCCCGACGCGAATCGGGATGGAGGTGCCGCGTCCCGGAGCCCGCGGGCTCCTGCGCCGGCTCGTCACCGAATGGAGCGCCTTCGAGGGCTGGAGCGTCCAGTCCATCAACTTCACGACCGGCGGGGGGCGGGACGGCCTCTTTCCGCCCGCGCTCGCGGCCGGGGTCTGGGTGGGCCTCGCGGCCCTAATCCATCTCGGTCTCGCTCGTCGGCGCCGCCAGCCTCCGTCCGGCCGGTGCCTGACGGCCATCTTCCTCGCGGGCTGGGCGATGCTGGACCTGCGCTGGCAGGTGGACCTGACGCGTCAGCTGGCGCTCACCCGGCGTCAGTACGCGGGGAAGAGCGGCGACGAGAAGAGGCTGGCCGCCGCGGACCGCTCGCTGTACCTCTTCGCGAAGACGGTCAAGCGGCGCCTCGACGCGGCGCCCTCCCGGGTATTCCTGGTTTCCGAGGACCTCTTCGGGGACCGGTACTTCAGGCGGGTGCGCACGCACTATTTCCTGCTGCCCCACAACGTGTCGTCTCTCTGGACCTCGGTGCCTGAAGCCTCGCAGACGCGGACGGGCGACTACGTCCTGATCATGCGCCCCGGTGTCGAGGTCGCTTTCGACTCCGAGCGCCGCGTGCTCGGCGCTGGGAGCCTTCCCGTCGAGCTCCTGCTCGACGGCCATGAGGGCCTCCTCTTCCGGGTGCGCTGAGTGATCGGCCTCCGCCTGACCGCTGCCCTGCTGCTTCCCTGGGCCGTCGGGGTCTCGTGGCTCCGCCACGTCTGGCGGGTGCCGCTTTCGGACGCTCCAGCGGCCCTCCTCGGCTACGGATACCTGGCCGGCATGGTGGTGACGCCGCTCGTCATGCTGGGCCTCGACGCCGCGGGATTCGGCCAGGGCTTTCTCCTGATCGCCGCGATCCTCGTCGCGCTGGCCGTGGCAGGGCTCTGCCTCCCTCGGGGCGGCGGACCCCGGAGGGTAGCCGCCCGCGCCGCGAGGACGCGGCGCCCGCTCGAGGCCGCAGCGTTCGCCCTGCTCCTCTCCGTCATCGGCGTCCGGCTGGCGGGCTTCGCGCTCGAGGTCGTCTGGCGTCCGCTCTATCCGTGGGACGCCTGGATGAACTGGGCGCCGAAGGCCCGCGTCTGGCTCGAGCACCGCCGGCTCGTCCCGTTCGTGTCCCTTGCCGATTGGGTCGCGCAGCCGGGTCACGCCCTCTACTCGCTCCAGAACCACCATTACCCGCCCGTGGTCCCGCTGATCCAGCTCTGGATCGGGCTCGCCCTGGGTCGCTGGGACGAATCGCTGATCAACCTCCCCTGGGTCCTGTGCGGCCTCGCGCTCGCCCTCGCCTTCTACGGGCAGCTCCGGCACCTGGGCGGATCGGCCCTCTTCGCCATCTGCGGCACGTACCTCCTCGTCTCCCTGCCGGCGCTGGGCACGCACATCGCTCTCGCCGGCTACGCCGACCTCTGGGTGGCCACCCTCTACGGCCTCGCGGCAATGGCGTTCTACCGATGGGTTCGCGAGGGAGACCGCGGGCAGGGAATCACGGCGCTGCTCCTCACGGCCGCGCTCCCGCTCGTCAAGGTGCCGGGTCTCGGGTGGGCGCTCACGATGGTGCCGGCGCTCCTCGTGGCCCGCCGTCGCGGTCGCGCGGTTGCCCTCACGATCGCCGGCACGGCCGGGTCCGCCGTCCTCCTGGCGATGGGCCGTGTCCCCGGCGTGGGCGACCTCGCCTTCCATCCGGTCTGGAGTCCCTTCGCGGAGAACCTCTTCGTCCTCGCCAACTGGCACCTTCTCTGGCTGGCCGCGCCGGTCCTGCTCGCGCTCTCCGCCCGACGGCTTCGCAGCGACGATGCCTACCGCGCCCTCCTCACCCTGCTGCTCGGCGGCTTCATGCTCCTCTTCGGGGTCTTCTTCTTCACGAGCCGGCACATCGAGGCGACGGACTTCTCGACCCTCAACCGGGCCCTCCTCCACCTCGTCCCCGCCCTCGCGTTCGCGCTCGCCGTCGCCGCGCTGGGCCTCGTGGAGGCGGAGTCTGGGCCTCGCTCCGCTACCATCGAGGGCGCGAGCACGGAATGAAGCACCGGGATCCCCGATCGTGAGCGACGCCGCCGTCGAGCCGACCGCGACGCGACGCCCCATCCGGGCTCGAAACCTCCGCTTCGAGCTGGAACCCGCGCGGATGGCCGACTGGCATCCCGCCGGCGGGCACGTCTCTCACTTCTACAACGCGCTCTCGTTGCTCCTGCCCGCCGGCGAGGCGTTCTTCATCGAGAGCGCCCGCGCCTTCGACGCCTCGGCCCTCCCGCCGGACCTGCGCGAGGACCTGCACGGCTTCCTCGCGCAGGAATCGCTGCACGGGCGCGAGCACCAGCGCTACAACGACGCCCTCGCCACGGCCGGATACCCGGCCGTCTACCTCGCCAAGCGCGTGGCGAACCTCTGCCGCTGGCTGGGACGCCACCTGTCGCCCGAGGCGCGCCTCGCGGTCACGGTGGCCGTCGAGCACGAGACGTCGATGCTCTCCGGCGTCACGGTGACGGAGCCCCGCATCCTGGACGGCTGTGCGCCGGCCTTCGCCGGGATCTGGTGGTGGCACACGATCGAGGAGATCGAGCACAAGTCGGTGGCGTTCGACCTGTATCGCGAGGTGACCGCCGGCCGCCGCGCCGCGTACGCGCGCCGCGCCGTCGCGATGCTCGCCGTCTGGCTCGCGTTCGCCGCCGGCGCCTTCGCGTTCACCCTCGTGCTGGTGGCGCACGACCGGCGCCTCACCGACCTGCGCGGCTGGCGGGCGCTGTTCCGCTTCCTGTTCGTCACGCCGCGCGCCCTGCGCGGGCAGCTGCGCGGCGTCCTCGGTTTCCTGCGCCCGGGCTTTCACCCGTGGCAGCGCGACGACCACGCGCAGGCCGTGGCGTGGATCCCCTCGAAGCTGCCGGACGGCGCCTGAGCCCTGACGAGGCTCCGCCTCAGACCGACGAGGCGTGATGGGGCGGGAGTCCGGGCGTCGC
>CAYLNK010000249.1:0-10247 GCA_964384675.1 uncultured Holophagales bacterium
GTGAGATCGAGGGCGGTCGGCGCCTCGCGGCTGCCGCTCACGTAGAGCGGGCCGACGGGGGCGCCTCCGGAGGCCACGGCGTTCTCGACGGCCTCGCGGGACAGCGCGATCTCCTGCCGCGCGGGGGCCGCGGCTCGCAGCGCGCGGAAGAGGAGCAGGCCGGTCGTGCCCGCGAGCGCGGCACCGGCCCAGCGCCACAGGTCCGCGAGGAGGTCGCGCCGCGTCGTCACTCGATCCCCAGCTCGCGCATCCGTCTCCAGAGCGTGCTGCGGCTCAGGCCCAGCGCGGCGGCGGCCTTTTGACGGTTCCAGTGGTGGGCCTCCAGCGCCGCGACGATCCGCTTCTTCTCCGGGTCGGGACCGCGCGGGGCGCGCTCGACCGCCGGCACGTACGGGGGCGGCCCGGGCGCGTGCGGCTCGGTCCCCGCCGCCGCGCGGTCGCGCACCTCCTCGGGCAGGTCCTCGATCTGGATCGTCTGTCCGGTGCAGAACGCGACGGCGTACTCCAGGCTGTTCTCCAGCTCCCGCACGTTGCCGGGCCACGGATAGCTCTCCAGCACCGCCAAAGTGTCCGGCGAGAGGCGCAGCGCGCGCCCCGCGCGGCCCCCGATGTGCGCCAGGAGGTGCTGGGCGATCAGGGCGATGTCCTCGGGCCGCTCGCGGAGCGGGGGGAGGTGGATCGGCACGACCCGGAGCCGGTAATAGAGGTCCTCACGGAAGCGCCCCGCCCGGATGGCGGCGCCGAGGTCGACGTTCGTGGCCGCGATGACCCGCGTCTCCATGGGGCGCGAGACGCTCTCGCCGACCCGCTCGAAGCGTCGTTCCTGGAGCACGCGCAGCAGCTTCACCTGGAGGAGCAGGGGGATGTCGCCCACCTCGTCCAGGAAGAGCGTCCCGCCCCGCGCCAGCTCGAAGCGGCCGACACGGTCGCGGACGGCGCCGGTGAAGGCCCCCTTCACGTGCCCGAACAGCTCGCTCTCCAGGAGCTCCGCCGGGAGGGCGCCGCAGCTCACCGGTACGAACGGGCCGGTGCAGGCGAGGGAGTTCGAGTGGAGCGCGCGGGCGATGACCTCCTTGCCGGTCCCGCTCTCGCCGGTGATCAGCACCGTGGCGTTGCTCCGGTGGAGGGACTCGACCAGGTGGACGATCCTGAGCATCGCCGGCGAGCGGGCGACGAGGCCGTGGGACGCGATCATGCTCTGGAGAAGCGCGTCGTCGTCCTCGGCGGGCCGCACGACGACGAGGTAGCGGGCCAGCGGGTCGCAGTGGTTCGAGACGTGGCGCGGGACGACCGCGGCGGTCAGCGAGACCAGCCGGGCGCTCGCCTCCCCGCAGCGGAGGACCGCTCGCCGGCCCTCCTCGCGCCGCCCCTGGCGAAGGGCCTCACGCAGCGTGTCGGTGGGGCCGAACAGCTTGGCGCCGACCAGCTCCTCGATCGGCTTCCCGATGGCTCCCTCGGCCATCCCGGTCCCGGCGATCTCGTCCAGGGTGTGGCTCGCCCGCAGGACACGGAAGTCGTCGTCCAGGACGATCAGCGCGCGGCCGAGCGCCTCGAAGACGGTTTCCAGCGTCCCGAATCCGGGGTTGTCCATGCTCTCCCCGCGGCCCAGGCGAACCGCCTTCCGATCATGCCAGCCGAGCACGGCGCGGAACCCCCTCAGGTGCATCATGGGCAGCCCCCGAACCTTTCGGGGGCCGTTCCCGTATCACCCGGACGTGGGATTCCGTCCCTGAACTGGAGGAGGTTCGTACCATGAGGCTTGTGTCGTCGAGGCCGCTCGCGCGGCTGTCCCTTTCCACCCTGCTCGCGCTCGCGACGGCCGCGGGCGCGCAGACTCCGGCCCCGGCCGAGGCGCCGGCCAAGGCCGCACCGCCGGCCCGGGCAGCCGCCAAGGCCCCTGCGGCGAAGGCCGGGACGAAGGCCGGTCTTCCCCCCGTCCTCGACCGTGAGCTGTTCTTCGGCAACCCGGAGATCGCGGGCGCCCAGCTCTCCCCGGACGGCAAGTGGATCGCGTTCCTCAAGCCGTGGAAGGACACCCGGAACGTCTGGGTCAAGAAGACCGGCGACCCGTACACCAAGGCCAAGCTCGTCACGGCCGACCCGAAGCGCCCCATCCCCGGCTTCTTCTTCAGCCGCGACAGCAAGTACGTCCTCTTCGTCCAGGACAAGGACGGAGACGAGAACTTCAACGTCTATGCCGTGGACCCGTCGGCCGAGCCGGCCGCCGGCAAGGACGCTCCCGCCGCCCGCAACCTGACCGACGCCAAGGGCGCGCGGGCGATCATCTACGATGTCCCGAAGGGCGACCCCGACACCCTCTTCGTCGGCCTCAACGACCGCGACGCCGCCTGGCACGACGTCTACAAGGTGAAGATCTCGACCGGCGAGCGGACGCTCGTCAAGAAGAACACCGACAAGATCGCCGGCTGGGACTTCGACCACGCCGGCAAGCTGCGCCTCGCGGCCCGCGTCGCGGACAACGGCGACACGGAGATCCTGCGCGTCGACGCCGACGCCTTCACCAAGGTCTACTCGTGCAACGTCTTCGAGACGTGCGGCACCGTCCGCTTCCACAAGGACGACAAGCGCGTCTACATGGAGACGAACAAGGGCGACGTCGACCTCGTGCGGCTCACGCTGTTCGACCCCGCGACCGGCAAGGAAGAGGTCGTCGAGTCCGACCCCAAGGGGCGGGTCGACTTCGGCAGCGCGATCTTCTCGGACGCCACCGAGGAGCTCGTCGCCACGACCTACGAGGATGACCGGACCCGGCTCGTTTTCCACGACAAGGCGTTCGAGGCGGACTACAAGCTCCTGGAATCGAAGCTGCCCGGCTCGCAGGTCAGGCCGGCTTCCGCCACGGCGGACGATCGGGTCTGGGTCGTCGCCGCGAACCGGGACACCGATCCCGGGTCGGTCTACCTCTTCGACCGGAAGTCGAAGAAGCTCACCCTCGAGTACAAGTCGAGAGAGCGTCTTCCCCGCCAGCACATGGCCCCGATGACGGCCATCCGGTACAAGTCGTCGGACGGTCTCGAGATCCCGGCCTTCCTGACCCTCCCGAAGGGCGTCGCCCCGAAGAACCTCCCGCTCGTGGCGCTGCCGCACGGAGGCCCGTGGGCCCGCACCGGCTGGGGCTTCAGCAACCTGGCCGAGTTCCTCGCCAATCGCGGCTACGCCGTCCTCCAGCCCAATTTCCGCGGCTCGACCGGCTACGGGAAGAAGTTCCTGAACGCCGGGAACAAGCAGTGGGGCGACCTGATGCAGGACGACATCACCTGGGGCGTCAAGCATCTCGTCGCGAACGGCACCGTCGACCCGAAGCGCGTCGCCATCATGGGCGGCTCGTACGGCGGCTACGCCACCCTGGCCGGCGTCGCCTTCACGCCGGACCTGTACGCGGCCGGCGTCTCCATCGTCGGCCCGTCGAACCTGCTGACGCTCCTCGAGACGATCCCGCCGTACTGGGAGGCGGGGCGCATCACGTTCCACGAGCGGATGGGGAATCCCAACACGCCCGAGGGGAAGAAGCAGCTGGAGCGGCAGTCGCCGCTCAACTCCGCCGCGAAGATCAAGACCCCTCTCCTGGTGGCCCAGGGGGCCAATGACCCGCGGGTGAAGAAGGCCGAGTCGGAGCAGATCGTCATCGCGCTCCGCGACCGCGGCTTCCCGGTGGAGTACATCTGCGCGCCCGACGAGGGCCACGGCTTCGCCCGTCCGGTCAACAACATGTCGCTGATGGCGGCGGCCGAGGCGTTCCTCGCCAAGCACATCGGCGGGCGGGTCCAGGAGGGCGGCACGCCCGAGGTGGTCGCTCGCCTCAAGGAGATCACGATCGACCCGAAGACCGTCGTCCTGACGAAGAAGGTCGACGCGACGGCCGTCTCGACGCCGAAGCCCGTGACCGACCTCTCGACCGGGACGATGAGCTACGCCGGCGCGATCGTGGCCGGCGCCCAGAACATGCCGATCTCGGTCACACGCGTGATCAAGGAGGACGGCGCCAGCTGGGTCATCACCGACACGGCCAAGCTCCCGATGGGGGAGGCCGTCGACACCGTGACCGTGGCCAAGGGCTCGCTCGTGGCGCAGAAGCGCTCCGTCAAGCAGGGACCGGTCACGATCGAGCTCGAGTTCAAGGGGGGCAAGGCGACCGGCACGATGGCGATGGGCGCCGAGCCGAAGCCGATCTCGGCCGACCTGGGCGGCGATCTCTTCGCCGACGGCGCCGGCGCGTGGGAGGCCCTCGCGCGGCTCCCGCTGGCCGAGGGCTACTCGGCCACCTTCCGCAACTTCGACGTCCAGAAGGCCAAGGCGACGCTCAAGCAGGTCAAGGTGACCGGCCAGGAAGAGGTCACCGTCGCGGCCGGCACGTTCAAGTCGTGGAAGGCCGAGGTGGCGTCGGCCGAGGGCGACCCCGGCGTGACCACGCTCTGGATCGCGAAGGACACGCACCAGGTCGTGAAGACGAGCGCCACGCTCCCCCAGATGGGCGGCGCCACGGTGACGTCCGAGCTCCAGAAGTAGCGGCGCGCTCCCCGGAGACATTCAGGCGGCACGACCCGGCGGGTCGTGCCGCCTTCGTCTTTCCAGGGAACCCGGCGCCGCCCACCCCCGCGACCCGAACGGAGATCCTGGCAGCACCTGGTCCGTATGGGAGACTGCTCGGCGCGCATGTTGCCAGCGCGACGGAGCCGATTCACGCGCGTTGCGGGGGAGGTCCCATGGCCGAGCTGAAGACGAAGCAGACGGAGGCGAGCGTCGAGGCGTATCTCGACACCATCGAGGACCCACGGCGTCGGGCCGACTGCGTGGCGATCTCCGCGCTCATCAAGAAGGTGACGAAGCTCGAGCCCAGGATGTGGGGGCCGAGCATCGTCGGTTTCGGCAGCTACCACTACCGGTACGAGACCGGGCACGAGGGCGACGCCTGCCTGGTCGGCTTCTCGTCCAGGAAGCCGGAGATCGTCCTCTACGTCGCGGAGGGCTTCGAGTCCCGCGAGACACTCCTGCGGGAGCTGGGCAAGCACAGGACGGGCAAGGTCTGCGTCTACATCAAGAGGCTCTCGGACATCGATGTCCGGGTCCTCGAGAAGCTCGTCAAGGCGTCCGTGGCCGAGATGCGAAGGCGCTACCCGTCGTGAGCGCGACGCTCCCCGTGGCCGGCCATGGCGGTCGCGCTCGGGACGCGTTCCCGCGCGGAGGGAGGCTCCGGATCACGAGACGGCTGCTGCTCCTCCTCGGCCTCTGCGCCGCGTCGGCCCGGGCCGCCGGTCCCGATCCGCGCGCCGGCGACGATCCGTGGCTCGGCCGCCTGATCGGGCATTGGGTCCTCGAAGGGCGGATCGCCGGCAAGGACACGACTCACGACGTCGACGCAGAGTGGGTCCTGAACCACCTCTACGTCCGCCTCCACGAGGTGTCGCGCGAGAAGGACTCCCGGGGCCGGCCCGCCTACGAAGCGATCGTCTACGTGACCTGGTATCCGGCTGCGGGTGAGTACGTCGTGATGTGGCTCGACAGCACCGGGAGCGGCGGGTTCGCCCCCGAAGGCACGGGACACGCGAAGCCGGAGGCGCAGTCGCTGCCTTTCGTGTTCCGGGATGCGAAGGGCGAGGTCACGTTCAGGAACACCTTCGCCTACGACGCGGCGAGCGACACCTGGGCGTGGCTGATGGACAACGTGGACAAGGGCGTGGCCAGGCCCTTCGGTCGCGTCAAGCTGAGCCGGCGCGACCGACCGGCCGTGCCGCCCTCGAGCGGTCCTGGAAAATAGACCGAGCCGGCGGGTGCAGGCCAGGAGGTCTCATGTGCATCGAATCCGAAGAGGATGTCGTGGCCCTGAAGCGGATCGGCAAGGTGGTCTCCTGCGTGCTCCAGCAGATGCTCGACGCGGCCGAGCCGGGCATGACGACGCGCGAGCTGGACTCGCTCGGTGAGCAATTGCTCGAGAGGCACGGCGCACGATCGGCGCCCCGGCTCACCTACGGCTTTCCGGGCTCGACCTGCATCAGCATCAACGAGGAGGCCGCCCACGGCATCCCTGGCGATCGAGTGATTCGACCGGGCGACGTCTTGAACGTCGACGTCTCGGCCGAGCTGGGCGGCTATTTCGCGGATACCGGAGGCACGAGGGTCGTTCCCCCGACCAACGATCGGAAGACGCGCTTGTGCCAGGCCGCACGTACGGCCCTCGAGGAGGCCATGAGGCAGGCCCGCGCCGGACAGCTCATCAGCGGCATCGGCGCCGCGATCGAAAGAACGGCGAGCACCCACGGATTCAGGATCATCGAGAACCTCGGTAGCCATGGGGTGGGTCGGGCTCTCCACGAGGCACCGGAGCACATTCCCGGGTACTTCGATCCGACGGACAGGCGCCTCCTGCGAGAGGGGATGGTGATCACCATCGAGCCCTTCCTCTCGACGAAGAGCCGCGTCGTGACCGAGTCGTCCGATGGATGGACCCTGGTTGGAGCGCCGGGCAACCTGTCGGCGCAGTACGAGCACACGATGATCATCACCAGGGGCGAGCCGCTGGTCGTCACCCAGGCCTGAATTGACCATGGCGGCGAACCCATCGGGGTAGTCTCACGAGATGCGACCCCTGCGGTATTCCATCAACGTCACCCTGGACGGATGCTGTGATCATCGGGTCATGATCGCGGACGAAGAGCTGCATCGTCACGCGGTCGAGAACCTCGCCCAGGCCGACGCCCTCCTCTTCGGCCGGGTGACGTACGAGATGATGGAGGCGGCCTGGCGGCGGCCGGCTGCGGCGGGGGAGAGGCCTGGCTGGACGGAGCCATTCGCCCGGACGATCGACGCGGCGAGGAAGTACGTGGTGTCGAGCACCCTGGAGCGGGTCGACTGGAACGCGGAGCTCCTGCGCGGGGACCTGGGGAAGGCCGTTCGACGGCTCAAGCAGGAGCCGGGGGAGGGGCTCTTCGTGGGCGGCGTGAGGCTCCCGCTGGCGCTGGCGGAGCTGGGATTGATCGACGAGTACGAGCTGGTGGTGCATCCCAGGCTGGCGGGCCATGGACCGACCCTGTTCGCGGGCCTGTCGAAGCACGTCGACCTGAAGCTCGTGAGCCGGCTGGAGCTACCCTCGGGGGCGGTGGCGATGCGGTACGAGCCGAGGAGGTAGCCATCCGGCTCGCGTGATCGACGGGTGGTGCGCTGCATGACGTCGCCTGCGGTCGTCTCGGGACACTCGACCGCGACGGCCGTCACCAGCGCCGTCGTGGCGATGCTGTCGTTCCAGCTCGGGGCGACGTTCGCCAAGCAGCTCATCCCCGTCATCGGCGCACCCGGCACCACGGCGCTCCGTCTCGGGCTGTCGGCCCTCATCGTGATCGTGCTGCTGCGGCCGTGGCGGTCGGTCCCTCCCCGGACGGCGTGGCCGATCGTGCTGGCCTACGGGATCTCTCTCGCCGCGATGAACTCGGTGTTCTACGTGGCCCTCGGCCGGATTCCGCTCGGCATCGCGGTGGCGGTGGAGTTCGTCGGACCGCTGGCCGTCGCGGTGCACGCCTCGCGGCGACGGCTCGACTACGTGTGGGTCGCGCTCGCCGCGGCAGGGCTGCTGATGCTGCTGCCTCTGGCCCCGGAACAGGCGTCGCTCGATCGGCTCGGCGTGGCGTGCGCTCTGGCCGCCGGCGTCGGATGGGCGCTGTACATCGTCTTCGGTCAGAAGGCCGGGCGGGCCATCGGCAGCGGCGCCTCGACGTGGGGGCTCATCATCGCGGCGCTGGTCACGGTTCCGTTCGGCCTGCTCGAGGCCGGCGGGGCGTTGATCGCGCCGGCGACGCTGCCTCTCGGTCTGGGCATCGCGGTCTTCTCCAGCGCACTTCCCTACACGCTGGAGATGGTGGCGCTGCGGCGGCTGTCGACCCGGACGTTCGGCACGCTCATGAGCTTCGAGCCCGCCATTGCGGCCGTCGCCGGCGTACTGCTGCTCGGCGAGCACCTGACGCTCGTCCAGTATCTGGCGATCGCGGCGATCGTCGCCGCCTCCGTGGGCGCCGTCAGCGGCGAGGGGCCCGGCCCGCGCTGAGGCCGCACGGTACGGGCACCGTCAATGCGCTTCGCGAGCGCGAGTCCCTGACGGATCATTCGAAGGGCGCGAAGGTCGTCGCGCCGGAAGGGGTCTCGAAGGAGCCGAAGCGAAGGTGGCTGATCCGGAGCTCATCTCGATCATCGACTGCGAGCTGTGCCGCGAGATTCCGTCTTCGGACAGGGCCGCCAGGTGGGGGCCGCCCCCGGACGAGCCGCCTCTTCCACCTTCGTGGGGAAGCCTCTCCACGGTCGCCGTCCTCGCGCCCGGGTTCGGCTGGACCTGGGGGGATCGCGACGAGCTGCGGATGTGCCCCTCCTGTGGGACCTATTACGAGTACCGCCAGGTCTACGACGACGGCGACCTCTTCAGGGCCGAGGGCACGGAGTGGTACCTCGCGCGTCTGACCCCGCGTCGAGCCGCGGAGCGGCAGCGCAGGGCGCAGCCCCCGCAAGCGGGGTCCGAGCCCGGGAACGCCGAACGGCGTTACCCGAGCCTCATCCAGGCCCTTCGCACCGACCTGGGGCGCGTCCAGAAGGAAGCCAGCCTCGCAGTGAAGCAGTACGTGGTCGAAGCGTTGACGGAGCACGACCGGCAGGCCAGCGACTGGGACACGCTGAAGACCACTCTCCTCGACCATCCGGACCCGGCCGTCCGGGTCGCTTCGGCGTGTCCGCTGCTGTGGACGGTCCTTCGGGTCCTGGATGACGGGAAGAGGATCCTGCGGGACGAGCTGGCGAGCGCCACGTTCCGGCTGCTGACGAAGGAACGGAGGGAATCCCTGATAGCGGTCCTCGCCGAAGGGCTTTCGCACGACGAGAAGATGGCAGCGCCTCCCGGGGACGAGCCGGCCCGTACCGACTCGATGGCGTTGTCCATGCTGCGGCGCTGCGGCCCCTACATGAGCCTGGCGGTCGCCCTCCCGGCGCTCGCGGCGTGGCTGGCGGGGGGCGACACCTGGCGGCGGAAGGCGGCGAGGGACTTCCTCCTGACGTACGTCGCGAAGCCGTGGCGCTTCTCGCAGGGACCCCGCACCTTGGAGCTTCGGGCCCGTGACGTGCTCTCCAGCGTCTCCGTCCTCGACACCGAGGAGGCCCTCGCCGTGGCGGGACACTGTCGGACGGTGCTCGCCCTCCCGACGGAACCGACCCGGGGTCCGGGGGCACCCCCACGATGAGTCGAGACACCCTGTCGAACGTCTTCCGGGCCATCCGCTTGCGCGGTGCGATGTTCTACCAGGTGGAGGGCGTGCCCCCGTGGGTCGCCGAGGCTCCTCCGGGCGCCGAGATCATCCCGGCCATCCTCCCCGGCGTGGAGCACTTGATGGAGTTCCACGGCGTCGCGCGCGGCTCCTGCTGGGCGGGCATCGTCGGCGAGGATCGGATCCGGCTCGACGCGGGCGATCTCGTGATCTTCCCGCAGGGTGACGCTCACGTCATCTCCAGCAGCCCCGATCTCCGTGCGCAGCGGAGAGACCTCGGCCTGTACTACGCCCCGCGCCCGCCCCAGCTCCCGTTCGACCTCAGGGTCTCGGAGCGCTGCGCCGGGGAGGCGCGGTCCGGGCACGACGAGCCGGGCGCCTCGATCGTGTGCGGCTTCATCGGATGCGATGCGCGCCCCTTCAATCCGCTCCTTTCGGCCCTGCCACGGGTGCTCCCCGTGCGTGGGCGGGCGGAAGGCGGCAGTCCGTGGCTTGCCGGCGTACTTCAGGCCGTCGTCGAGGAGTCGAGCGAGAAGCGGCCCGGCGGCGAGGCCGTGCTCGAGCGCATGGCGGAGATGATGTTCGTCGAGGCCGTGCGCCGCCACGTCGACGCGATTCCGAAGGGCGGGGCCGGCTGGCTCGCCGGACTGAGCGACGCGGCGGTCGGTCGGGCGCTCGCCCTCCTGCACGAGCGCCCGGCCGAAGCGTGGACGCTGGAGCGGCTCGCGGAAGCCGCGGCGGTCTCGCGGTCGACGCTCCACGAGCGCTTCGTCCACTTCGTGGGCCAGCCGCCGATGCAGTATCTCGCGCAGTGGCGCATGCAGATCGCCGCGCGGTCGCTCCGCGAGACCGATGCGAAGGTCCTGGAGGTGGCGCTCGAGGTGGGCTACGAGAACGAGACCGCATTCGCGCGGGCTTTCCGGCGCGTGACCGGGGAGTCGCCCGGGGCCTGGCGCCGCAGCCGACGCGCGCCCGCCGGGCGGCGCGGGAGCG
>CAYLNK010000250.1:0-10174 GCA_964384675.1 uncultured Holophagales bacterium
AGCGGCTCGCGCAGCGCCGGCGGCAACGCCGCCAGCCGGGCGGCGTTGAGGACGTCGCCGGCCCGGACCTCCGTCTTCAAGGCCGCCACGTCGGCATCGTAGACGAAGCCGACACCCAGCGCGGCCACCCTCTCGAACAGCGCCTCCTCCCGGAAGGGCTTCGCCAGGAAGTCGTCGCCTCCCCAGTCCCCCAGCGACTCCCGCTCGAGCGGGAACGCGCTCGCGGAGAGGACCACGATCCTCACCCGCTCTCTCCCGCTTCCCGCCGCGGATCGCTCCTCGGCCCGGATCCGCTCGGTGGCCGCGCGGCCATCCAGGACCGGCATGCGCAGGTCCATGAAGATCAGGTGAGGACGCCACTCCCGCCAGAGCTCCACCGCCTGCTCGCCGTTCGCGGCCTCGCGCACCTCGAGCCCCACGGATCGGAGGAGCTTCGCGAGAAGAAGGCGGTTTTCCAGGACGTCGTCGACCACGAGGATGCGGCAGGGCGGCTGTCCCGGCTGGAGCCCCACGGCGCGCCGCCGTTCGCCGCGCACCGGCGCCGCGTCGCTCTCCGCGGCCGCCGGCAGGTCGATCGCGGCCGTGAAGGTCGACCCCTCTCCCGGCCGGCTCACGACCGAGATGTCGCCCCCCATCAGGCGCGCGAAGTCGCGGCTGATGGCGAGGCCCAGGCCCGTCCCCTCCTTCGACCTCTCGCCCGTGGCCGTCTGGACGAACGGCTGGAAGAGGCGGGCCAGCTCCGCCGACGTCATCCCGGGCCCCGTGTCCTCGACCTCGAAGGAGCCCCGGCCGTCGCTCCAGGACGCACGCAGGACGACGCGTCCCCGGTCCGTGAACTTGACCGCGTTGGAGAGGAGGTTCAGGAGCACCTGCCGGAGCCGGCTCTCGTCTCCCACGACGAGCGCGGGCAGCCCGGCCGCGGGCTCGAAGGCGAGGTCCACCCCCTTCCCCTCGGCCTTCACGGACAGCATCTCGACGAGGCCCTCGAGCATCGGCACCAGCGCGAAGGGGGCGCGGGAGATCGTGATCTGTCCCGCCTCGATCTTGGACAGCGAGAGGACGTCGTTGATCAGCCCCAGCAGGTGCTCGCCGGCGCGGCCGATGATCCCGAGCTGCTCGAGGTCCTCGGCATCGCGCCCCCGGCGCCTCGTCATGAGCTGGGAGAAGCCGAGCACCGCGTTGAGCGGCGTGCGGAGCTCGTGGCTCATGTTGGCGAGGAACGTGCTCTTGGCCCGGCTCGCCTCCTCGGCCCGCCGCTGGTGCTCCTCGGCCTCTCTCCGGGCGTTTTCCGCTTCGAGGAGGGCCGCCTCGGTGCGCTCCTTCTCCACTCGCAGGCTGCGCGTGCGCTCCTCGACCTTTCGCTCCAGGCTCTCCACCAGCTCGGCGTTCCCGATGGAGATGACGATCTGACCGGAGAGCATCGAGAGCGTCTTCACCCGCTCCGTCGTGAAGGCGCCGGTGGTGAGGTTGTTCTCCAGGTAGATGACCCCGCGGAGCCGGCCCTGGCTCGAGATGGGCAGGCAGAGGAGGGACTTCGGCTGGCGCTCCTGGAGATAAGAGTCGGCCTCGAATCGAGGGTCGCCCACCGCCTCGTCCAGGACGACGCTCTCGCCGGTACGGGCCACGAAGTTGACGACCGAGACCGCCAGCCGCGAGCCGTCCGACGCCAGCGGGATCGACTGCAGGACGGTCACGACGGGACGGCCCTCCGTCCCCTCCGGGCTCGCGGCCGTCCCCTCGGCCACGATCTCCAGGACCCCGTCGCGATCGAGGAGGAGGAGCCCCCGCTCCGCCCCGGCGTTCTCGATCAGGATGCGGATCATCGTCTCGAGCAGCTGCCGCAGCACGACCTCGCCCGAGATCGCCTGGGACGCCTTGAGGACGGTCTCGAGGTCGAGCGAGGCCGTCGCCGCCTGCATCGTCACCGAGTCGGCGGCCGGACCGCCGAGGTCGGCGCCCGGGCGCGGGGAAGCGGCCAGGAGGGGCCGGAGCTTGCGATCGAGCACGGCGACCTTCGCCGCCGCGCCCCACCGCGCGTAGAGGTCGCGGGCGGCGAGGAGGGGTGCCGCCACCATCTCCGTCTCTCCGACGGCCTCCCAGAACAGGGCGAGCCGCTCGTGCGCGAGGCCCTCCTCGTGCGGGTGCTCGTTCTCGCGCGCGGAAGCGGCCGCCTCCCGGTAGAGCTGTCGCGCCTCTGGGTTCCGGCCCGCGAGCCGGGCGCGCTCCGCCTCCACGAGGAGGTACCGGTGCCGGTGGTTCCGGGGCGCGTGCTTCGCCCACTCCTCCATCTTCTTCTGGTTCGCGGCCACCTTGCGCAGGTGCGCCCCACGCTCTCCCGGCGGGCAGGCCCCGGCGAGCGCCAGGCGATTCAGGGAGTCGTAGAACGTGAAGAGGGGCACCTGCAGCAGGGCCGCCACCGTGTCGAGGAACTTCTCCGCCAGCACCGCCTGCGCGAGCCCTTCCTCGTGCCGCTCGAACCAGTAGCAGAGCACCAGCGAGTAGAGGTGGACGTTGCAGACCCCGAACAGATCGTTGGCCCGATGGTGGACGGGGAGCATGGCCGCGTCGTCGAGCGCGATGCCCTGGAGCCGCCACGGCGTGGGCGCCTGCTCCCCCATGAGGCACAGCTCGGCCTGCCGGACCGCGTTGATGTATTGCGTGCCGCTGTCGTGCTTCAGCTCGACGAGGGCCTCCGCGTAGGTGGCCGCCTCCCGGGCTGCCTCCGGCAGCGGGTCGCCCACGAAGAAGTGGTGCATCGACCGGATCATCAGAGCCCAGGCGGCGAACTCGAGGTCTCCGGTGTCGAGCCCCCGCTGATAGATGTCGCGGAACGAGTCGAGGCGCTGGCGGACGGGGTCCTTCCAGTGGCCGAGGTGGGCGGCGGAGATGAAGCGGGTGCGCGCCTCGTACTCCGCGGCCGGCTGCCGCGCGAGGACCTCCAGCGAGAGCCTGCCGAAGCCGTAGGCGCCGTCGACGTCGCCCACCACCCCGCACAGGATGATCCCGTAGACCGCGTAGCCGTAGGCGGAGGCCGCCGTGTTCCCGTGCCGCACCGAGAGCCGGATCATCCGGAAGACGATGAACGGGAAGAGCTCGGGGCTCGCGATGTAGGCCGCGGTGCTGGCCTTGGCCAGGAGGCGCATCGCGGCGAGGCGCACCGGGTCGGTCATGGGCGGCAGGTCGACCAGGCTCTCCGTGGAGCGGCCGGCCAGTACCGCCTTGGTGCGGAGGAGGTCGAGCAGGATCGCCGGCTTGCCCGGCTTCTCCGGGAAGCGCTCTCCGAGGAGGGCCAGCACCTCACGCGCGGCGGCGATCGCATCCGCGAAGCGGCGCTGCGAGATGAAGGCCTGGTAACGCGTCTCGTAGACCTTCACCTTCTCGAGCACGGTCTTCGCCCGGGCGAGGACCAGGGCCGCGTGCCTCTCCATCCCGTCGAAGTCGCCGAGCAGCTGGCAGGCGTCGGCGGCGTCGACGTGGAGGGCGAGGGCGAGGGCGTACTGCCGGTCCCAGGGATCCTGTCCGAGGTGGCCGATCCCCTGCGTCAGGTAGGCGACCGCCGAGCCGTGCGCGGCGGAGGCCGTCGCCCTGCGGGCCGCTTCCAGGTCGAGCGACGCGACTTCGTCCCGCTCGGCCTGGGTGAGGAGGAGCGCCGAGCCGAGGTTCAGGTGGTTGGCGATGGCGAAGAGCCGCGCGCCGCGCTCGGGGCCGGCGCTCGCGAGCAGCGACCGCCCGATGCGCAGGTGGAGCTCCTGCTTCTCGTCGCCGTCCAGGAGCGAGTACGCGGCCTGCTGGACGCGATCGTGGAGGAAGCGGTAGACGACACGCTCGCCCGCCGCGCCGGACCCGGAGCCCTCCGGATCGAGATAGGCGTACTCCTCGTCCAGGGGGAGCACGAGCTCCTCGAGGAGAGCCTTCCAGAGGTCCGCGGCGACGCGCCAGGGCGTGTCGCCGCGCGCGGCGGCCAGGGTCCCCAGATCGAACGTGCCGCCGATGCACGCCGCGGTGGTGAGAGCGCGGCGCGTCCCTTCGGGCAGGTCGTGGATCTTCCTCGCCATCATCTCGACCACGTTCTCCGTGATCTCCGAGCGCTCGATGGCGTCCCTGTCCCAGGTCCACCGCCGGGCCTGCGCGTCGAAATCGATGCTCCCCTGATCGTGGAGCGCGCGCAGGAGCTGGCCCAGGAAGAACGGGTTGCCCAAGGTCTTGCGCGCGCAGGTCTCGGCCAGGGGCCGGGCCTCTTCGCGCTCGGCGCGCACGGTGGCGGCCACGAGATCCACGCAGTCCTCGAGCCCCAGCGGGGCGAGGGTCACCGTCTCCATCGAGGCGCGCCGCCTGCGCATCTCCAGGAGGCTCAGCATCAGCGGATGCGAGGCGTCGACCTCGTTGTCGCGATACGCCCCGATGAGGAGGAGGTGGGAGGTCTTCGTATCGGTGATCAGAGCCTCGAGGAGCCGGAGCGAGGGCGCGTCGGCCCACTGGAGGTCGTCCAGGAAGAGGACCAGCGGATGGTCGGCGCTGGCGAAGGTGCGCACGAAGCTCTCGACGGCGAAGTTGAAACGGTTCTGGGCCTCGGCGGCGGGAAGCTCCGGCAGCGGCGGCTGCTTGCCGACGATCAGCTCCACCTCGTGGAGCACCTCGATGATGATCTGCGCGTTCGGGCCCAGCGCCGCGAGGAGCTTCTCCCTCCAGCGGGCGAGCCGCTCCGCAGGCTCCGCGAGGAGCTGCCGCACGAGCCCCTGGAACGCCTGGATGAGGGAGGCGTACGGGATGTCGCGGCTCAGCTGGTCGAACTTCCCGGAGAGGAACGCCCCTCGCGCCCGGACGATCGGCTTCTGAACCTCGTGCACCAGTGCGGACTTGCCGATACCCGAGTAGCCGGCCACCAGGACGATCTCCCGGCTCCCCCGGCTGGTGCGGTCGAAGGCCGCGAGCAGGGCGGCGATCTCGGCGTCCCGCCCGTAGAGCCGCTGCGGGACCTGGAACCGGTCGGAGACGTCCCCCGCGGCGATCGGGAAGGGCGCGATGGTCCCCGGGGTGAGGCGGTCGAGGCAGATCCGCAGGTCGTCACGGAGCGCGAACGCGCTCTGGTAGCGATCCTCGGCCCTCTTGGCCATCAGCTTCAGCACGATCCGCGAGAGCACCTCGGGGACGCCGGGTGAGACCTCGTGGGGGGGGATCGGCATGCGGGCCAGGTGGGCGTGGACCATCTCCATGGCATCGCCGGGCGGGAACGGGGGCTGGCCGGTGAGGAGGCGGTACAGCGTCGCACCGAGGGAGTAGAGGTCGGTCCGGTAATCCACCGAGCGGTTCATCCGGCCGGTCTGCTCGGGCGACAGGAAGGCGAGGGTCCCCTGCAGGAGGGTCGGGTTCAGCACGGACGGGGTCTCGCGCCGGAGCTCGGTCGCGAGCCCGAAGTCGATGAGCCGGGCCACGCCGGTCTTCCGGTTCCAGACGACGTTGCTCGGGTTGACGTCCTTGTGCATCACGTGCCGGTCGTGCAGGTGGCCGAGCGTGCCGGCCACCTGCACGAAGACCTCGAGACACTCGCGGACGTCGAGCGGCGCCCTCTGGGAGATCAGGTCGAGGGACTCGCCGCCGACGTCCTCCATGACCATGGCGAACGCGCCGTCGTACCGGGCGAGCTCGATCGTCTCGATCACTCCCGGGACGGATCGGAGGCGGTGCGCCATCTCGAACTCGCGGGTCAGGCGCGCCGCCTGCTCCGCGGTAGGGGCGTAGCGGGACGTCTTCAGGACGACGGCCCGGCCGTCCGAGACCCGCGTGGCACGCAGGACGACCGAGCCACGATTCTCGGCGATCGTGCCCAGGATCGTGTAGTCGGGCAGGGAGACCATCCCCGATCAGACCGGATTGAAAAAGCCGGGCGTGCGTGCGTCGGCGGGAGGGGGCGGGGGGCCGAAGAGCCGGATCGCCAGCAGGCGCGCGCGGCGGATCCAGGCGCCCCTCAGCCTCAGGTAGTTCAGGGACGCCGGGTCGTGCACCGACGTCGCGGGCGTGATTCCGATCGAGGGCGGGAGATTGCCGACGGAGAAGAGCGTGCGCTCCTCCTCGTCGTACGGGAGGGTCCGGTCGATCGTGACGGTGGCGAGGTCCATCCACGGATGCGTGGCCTCGTCCCAGACGACCATGCAGCTCAGAAGCAGGTCCCGGGAATCGCCCGGCTGCTGCTCGTGGAGCTGGAGCTGCAGGTGATAGGTGACGGGGCCGCGCGCGACACGCTCCCGGTACTCGTCCTTCAGGTAGTTGCGCCCCCGCGTCTCGCCCGGGAGGATCGCCTGGGTCCAGCCCGTGTTCCACGGCTCCGCGCCCCAGTCCACCAGACCCGTCTCCGGACCGCGGTCGCCCGGGATGAGACGGAACTTCACGAAGCGCGGCCGGCCGTCCCGGGCGCGGAGCTCGAACGGGGTCTGCGAGTAGTAGTAGAGCTGGGCGAAGGTCGACGGGTCCCGCCGCACGCTCTCGAGGAGGCTCTTTCGGGTGAGCGGGTATTGCTCCATCCACTTCACGAAGAACGGGTCGCGGCCCTTGTCCGTCACCTCGCCGAAGCCCTGGAACGACGCCACGTCCCAGAAGAAGCTCGTCTGACCGTTGTTCATCAGGAGATCGAGGGGGCTCTCCTCGCGCGTGTCGGCGAACTTCAGGGACGCCGCGCGCACCACGAGCATCGCGTCGTCGAGGTAGCTGATGGAGGCGTGGCGCAGACGGCACGGGAACTCCGCGCCGGGGCGAAAGAAGTCGTGCTCCGGGAACTTGGGGTCTTCGACGATGCGGATCCGACCCGCGGCCAGGATTCCGTTCTTGTGCGACATGCGCAGGCGCGAGCGGAACGAGCGCCAGCCAATGACCGCCACGGCACCCCAGGCGGTGAAGAACAGCACCACGCGGTCGACGAACGCCTTCATCGGATCTTCGTTTTTCGAGGATTCGTATGGTACATGAGGCCCCCTGAGGTTAGCCTCCCCGGACCCCACCACCCGGAGAAGCGAGGGAGGACTGCGTGAAGCCCTGTCTGCCGCAAGACGATCCGGACCCTCGGGCACGGCAGTCCGCCGTCACCCGCCAGCGCGAGACCTGCGACTACGACTACACGCTCGTGCCTCCCCTGGCGCTCGCCAGCAAGGTCCCGCCCGGCCAGGGCGCTTCCCTCGAATGGCTCGCCGAGGTGGCCGAGGTGATGGTGACCCTCGAGGTCAACAGCCGGAAGATCCAGCTCGACCAGGAGCGGTCCTCCCCCGCTCACCCGGAGCACCAGGGGACCCGCGCTCGCATCCGCAGCGGGGCGATGAACGCGGCCGCGATCATGCAGCACCTGACCGACTTCGTCATGGACGGCGGCGTGACGGGCCGTCCGGAGTCGATCGACGACTACGCGCGGCTCTTCCAGGAGATCCGGCGGCCCGCGGGCACGAGCGTTTACGACGACGACGGCGTCTTCGCCCGGATGCGCGTGGCGGGTCCGAACCCGATGACGATCCGGAGGGTGGCGTCACTCGACGACCGCTTCCCGGTCACCGACGAACAGCTCCAGGCCGCGCTCGGCCCGGGCGACAGCCTGGCCCGCGCGGGGGAGGAAGGACGCCTCTACCTGGCGGACTACTCCGCCCTCGCGGGGGCGCAGCCGGGCACCTTCCCGCGCGGACGGAAGTACCTGAGCGCGCCGCTGGCCCTGTTCGCCGTGCCCGCCGGCCGCTCGGGCTCTCGCGCGCTCGTGCCCGTCGCCATCCAGTGCGAGCCGCAGCCCGGGCCGGCGAACCCCGTGCTCACACCCCGGGACGGCATCGCCTGGAAGATGGCGAAGACCGTGGTGCGGGTGGCGGACGGCAACGTGCATCAGGCGTCCAGCCATCTCGGCCGCACGCACCTCGTGCTCGAGCCGATCGTCGTCGCGACGCTTCGCACGCTGGCTCCGACCCACCCGGTCTCGGTCCTCCTCCAGCCCCACTTCGTGGGCACGCTGGAGATCAACGACATGGCACAGGCGAAGCTGATCGCGCCGGGCGGCGGCGTCGACATGGTCCTGGCCGGGAGCATCGAGGCCAGCCGCGCCCTCGTCGTACAGGCCCGGGAGACCTTCCTCTTCGACGAGGCGATGCTGCCGCGGGCGCTCCGGGCGCGCGGGGTCGACGACGCCGAGGCGCTGCCCGATTTCCCGTACCGGGACGACGCGCTCCTCCTCTGGGGCGCGATCCGCGAGTGGGTGGACGCGTACGTTCGCCTCTACTACACGAGCGAAGCAACGATCCAGGCCGACGGCGAGCTGCAGCGGTGGGCCGCGGAGATCGGAGCCTCCGACGGCGGCCGTCTGAAGGGCCTCGGCGAGAACGGGCGAATCCCCACGATCGAGTCCCTGGTCGACACGCTCACGTTGGTGGTCTTCACCGCCAGCGCCCAGCACGCCGCCGTCAACTTCCCCCAGTACCAGATCATGAGCTACGTCCCGAACCTGCCGCTCGCCGCCTACCAGCCGGCGCCCACCCGCAGGGACGGCTACACGGAGGAGGACCTGCTGGCCATGCTCCCGCCCCTGGACATGGCGCACATGCAGCTCAGCCTCGGCTACCAGCTCGGCTCGATCAACCACACACGGCTGGGCGTTTACGGCGACATCGCGACCGAACCTGCGTCTCCCGGCCTACTCGGCCGCGCGCTCTCCGAGCTGGAGACCGCCGTCGACGAGGCGGCCCGGCGCGCCCACGTTCACGACCCTCGCGTCGCCGAGCCGCTCGGCCGCTTCCAGAAGGCTCTCGCCGGGATCGAGTCCACGATCGAGGACCGGAACACGGCCCGCGCCCCCTACACGTTCCTGCTCCCGTCGCGGGTGCCGGCCAGCATCAACATCTGACCCGCTGCCTGCCGCGGAGACCGCCCCGCCGCGTCACCCTCCCACCGGTCCCGCCGGGAGGCTGACGGTGAAGCGCGTCCCCTTCCCCGCCTCGCTCTCCACCTCGATCTCTCCGCCCATGAGCCGGGCGAAGCGCTGGCTGATCGCCAGGCCCAGGCCCGTTCCGCCGTAGCGCCGGGACGTCGACGAGTCGGCCTGGCTGAACGCCTGGAACAGCCGCGTGAGCTGCTCGGGCGTCATGCCGATGCCGGTGTCCCCCACGGCCAGGACGATCCACGGCACCCCGCCGCGCGAGGCGCGGGAGACGTCCAGCGTCACCGTCCCGCCGTGAGTGAACTTGCAGGCGTTCGACAGGAGGTTGAAGAGGATCTGCTTGACGCGGGTGGCGTCGCCCCGCATCGCGCCGTCCTCGAGGCGGAGCCGCACCTCGAGGACGTTCCCGTTCTTCCGGAGGAGCGGCTGGACGGTCGAGGAGACCCCCTCCACGAGCGGGACGAGGTCGAACGCCTCGTCGGCCAGGTCCATCCGTCCGGCCTCGATCTTCGAGAGGTCCAGGACGTCGTTGATCAGGGTTAGCTGGTGCCGCGCGGCGCCCGACACCTTGTCGAGGTCGGCGACGAAGTCGGGGAGCCCCAGACGCTCGGCCTCCTCGGTGAGGAGCTCGCTGTAGCCGAGGATGGCGTTCAGCGGCGTGCGCAGCTCGTGGCTCATGTTGGCGAGGAACGCGCTCTTGGCACCGCTCGCCTCCTCGGCGAGACGCCGGCTGCTCTCCGCCTCGACGAAGGCGCGCTCGGCTCGCGCCTTCTCCTCGCGCACCTCGCGCGTCCTCTCGTCCACCAGGCTCGCCAGCTCCTGGGCCTTCCGGAGGAGCCGCCGCTCCCGGAGCTTCACGAGCCCGGACGCCGAGAGGAGGGTCGCGAGCCCCGCCAGCCCGTAGAAGAGCGGCGTCTCGTGGAAATACGGCCGGACCGTCAGGCCGAGCGCGTCGCCGGCCTCCCGGTAGGCGCCGTCCTCGTCGTACGCGACCACCCGGAAGCGGTACCGTCCGTGCGGGACCCGTGTGAAATAAGCGATCCGCCTCGTCCCGGCGTCGACCCAGTCGCGGTCGAAGCCCTCGAGCCGATAGCGGAAGCGGAGACGCGAGGCCACGGGACGTCCGAGCGCCGTGTAGCGGACCTCGAGCGACTCCGCCCCCGGCGGCACGACGAGGTCGGGCCCCCACGGACCGCTCCTCACCACCTTCCCGTCGACGACGACCTCCTCGACGCGGGCGCGCGCCGGCCCTCGCGGCCCGCGGACGCCCCGCGGGCC
>CAYLNK010000251.1:0-10173 GCA_964384675.1 uncultured Holophagales bacterium
GCCGCCAGGCCCGCCGCCGCCGCCAGGCTCGTCTTGCCGACGCCTCCGGGCCCCGCCAGGACGAGGAGGCGCGACTCCAGGAGCCACGGCGCCGCGTCGAGCGTGTCCTCGGGCAGCGGGGGGGCGGTCCGGGCGGACGCCCGGCGAGGGCGCTTCTCGCCGGCGAGGGCGTCACGGAACGCCGCGAAGAACGTCGGCTCGTCCGCGGCCTCGTCGGGGTCGATCTCGTCGATGCGGACGGAAGGCAGGTCGAGGCGGGGCACGGTCTCGGCCGCGCCGCTCCGCCCGATCCGGTTCTCCACGAGCAGGCCGGTCGCCAGCCCCGCCTTCTCGCGCGCGCCGGCGACCATCTCCTCGGCCTCGCGCGCCGCCAGCTCGGCCGGCTCGGCGACGACCACCAGGAGCGTGCGCTCCGGGTCGGAGAGCAGGGTGTCGAGGTCCGTGCCCATCCTCCGGAGCGGTCCGGGCGGAATGGTGCGCACCAGCGTGCGCGGGATACCGACCAGCGACAACGCGTGTCCGGTGGCCGGCGCGTCGATGACGAAGAGGTCGTAGGCGTCCTTCTTCCGCTTCCCCTTCGCCTGCTGCTCCATCGTGTGCCACACCTTCCCGAGGAGGAGGAGGTCCGGCAGCCCGGGCGTGGCGCGGGTGAAGTACCTGAAGACCGACGAGCCGAGGATCCGGTCCGCGACGAAGCCGAGCGGGACGACCGTCCGGACGAAATCCGAAAGGAGCGGCTCGAAGTCGGACGTCATGCCGTGGAGGCGCGGCTCGAGCGGAATGGCGTCGTAGCCGTGGTCGACCTTCCCGAAGAGCGCGGCCGCGTCGCCGCGCCCGTCGGTGCAGATGAGGAGAACGTTCTTGCCGCTCCGCGCCGCGAGCGACGCGATCGACGCCGCCACCGTCGTCTTCCCGACGCCGCCCTTTCCCGAGACGACGAGGAGGCGCCTCGAGAAGAGCGCGTCGACGCTCACGCGATCAGGTGGTTCAGCCCGTCGGCCTTCAGCATCGACACCCACGTCTTGTGGTACGGGGCGACGATCGGGAGGAAGTCCAGCACCTTCGCGAGGTCGCCGGTCTCCAGGAGGATCACCTTCCGCGCGATGGCGAGCGGGATGTTCTCCTTCCCCTGCAGGTAGCGGTTCGCGACGGCGGCGGTCATGTGCATCGTCACGACGGGCTCCCAGGTGCGCTTCGCGTCGCCCCACACCCAGAGGAGGTTGTGCCCCTTCCTCGCCCTCTTCTCGTCCGCGTCGCGGACGTTCAGGACCAGGGCGGCGTCGGTGAAGACGTAGCGCTGCGGCGTCCTCAGCGCCCGCAGCCGCGGCCCGATCGAGGGCTCGCGCGAGAGCGCGTCGAACAGGCGGTCGAGGACCTTCCGGAGCTCTTCCTGGCTCTTGAACGGCGCCATTCCCGGATTCTATCGGGGCCGAATAGAATCACGCGATGAACGCCGGCTCAGTCCGGCCGAGGAGCCCTCGATGAACGACTCGCTTCTGTCCCAGCTCAAGGCCCGTGGGGAGGAGTACTTCACGGAGATCTCGAACAACCTCATGGCGAACCCCACCTTCATCGAGATGCTGAAGAAGGGGATCGCCGCCAAGGAGGTGGCCGACAAGCAGGTCGCCGAGGCGATGAAGCGCCTGAACGTCGCCACCCGCAAGGAGGTCCGCTCCCTGGAGCACCGGATCGCCGCCCTGGAGAGCGAGCTGGCCGAGCTGAAGGCCCCTCCGGCCCCGAAGAAGCGGGCCCGGAAGAAGGCCGTGTAGGAGCCATGTCCGTCATGTCCGACGACAAGACCACGCCGGCAAGGCGGCGCGCACGGCGTCCGCGCGGCGCCTCCGAGCCGCCCGGGACCGTGGTGGAGTTCACCCCGGCCGCCCGCCGGCGGAAGATCGCGATCACCGGCGGCGCCGGGATCCTGGGGACGAAGCTGGTGAAGCTGCTGGCCGCCCGCGGCGATCGCGAGATCGTCGTGTTCGACCTCGCCAACGCCCACGACCCCCCGCCGGAGGTCCGCCACCGCTTCATCGACCTGAACCTGCCGTACGCCGACGGCACGCTCCTGAAGCTGCTCCAGGAGGAGCGCCCGGACGAGCTGGTGCACCTCGCGGCCGTGAGGAGCCCGATGCGCGACTCGACCTACGCGCACGAGCTGAACTCGATCGGCACGCTCCACGTCCTGGCCGCCGCGGGCGAGGCCGGGATCAAGCGGATCATCATCGGCTCCACGACTCTCGTGTACGGGGCGCGCGGCGACAACCCGAACTACCTGACCGAGGACCACGTGCCCCGCCCCGACCCGCAGGACCGTTTCGTGCGGGACTTCGTGGAGGCGGAGCAGCACGTCCGCCAGCACGTGAAGAGCCACCCGGACTGCTCGATCTCGGTGCTCCGGTTCGCGCCGTTCCTGTCGCCGGAGGTCCGCGACTACAGGGCCAGGATGCTCGAGGGACCGGTCCTGTTCACGCTCCTCGGCTACGACCCGCTCCTCCAAGTGCTCGACGTCGACGACGGCGTCGCGGCGCTCCTCGCGGCCGTCGACAGGCCGGAGGCGCGGGGCGTCTTCAACGTCACGCCGGACGGCGTGCTGCCCCTCTCCACGTTCTGCCTGCTGTACGGAACGCTCCCGATCCCGCTGCCGCACCCTCTCGCCTACACGGTCCACGAGAGCCTCTGGCTCGCCGGGATCGGCCTGATGCCGGGCGTCCACGCCCACTACCTCCGCTACCTCTGCATCGCCGCCAACGACAAGGCCAAGAAGGTGCTCGGCTGGGCGCCGCGCCTGACCACGCTCGAGGTGGTCCTCGCCACGGTCAAGGCGCGCCGGGCGAAGGGACGGGCCATCGACTTCGACGAGCTGTCGAAAGCCGCGCTCGCCGCCGAGTACCGCTTCGCCCAGTCGGTCCGCCCGAAGGCGGCCGCCAAGCCCCGGGCCGCGCGGCCCGATCTGCAGGTGGCGTCATGAGCGCCGTTCCGGCCGCCGCCCGCGTCCCGGGCGATCCGTACCCGGCCGACTTCGTCCCGAGCCTGGTGCCGAAGGCGACCGATCGCGAGGCGATCGAGGCGATCTTCGGCGCGGCCGCGCGCTTCCTGAAGGAGAACCCTGCGATCGTCTCGCCGCGCGCGGCGATCGACCTGTGGAACCTGTTCCGGCACCGGAACCGCTCCCTCGAGCTGGACGATTTCGGCGCCGACCCCGAGGCGGCGAAGGTGTGGCAGCCGCTCTTCGAGTTCCTCTATCGCGTCTGGTGGCGGGTCACTCTGACGGGGGTGGAGAACATCCCGAACGCCACCCGAGCGCTCATCGTGGCGAACCACTCCGGCGTGCTGCCGTGGGACGGCGGGATGCTGAAGTTCGGGATCGCCAACGAGCACCCGGCGCGCCGGCAGGCCCGGATGCTCATCCTCGACATGTTCACGACGCTGCCGTTCCTCCAGCCGTGGCTGCGGCACCTGGGCGAGGTGCGCGCCTGCCCGGAGAACGGCGCGCGGCTCCTGGCCCGCGACGAGCTGGTCGCGGTCTTCCCCGAGGGCGTCAAGGGAATCGGCAAGCCGTTCGCCGACCGGTACCGCCTCGCGCGCTTCGGCCGGGGCGGCTTCGTCCGCCTGGCGCTGAAGGCGGGTGCGCCGATCATCCCGGTCTCGATCGTGGGGGCCGAGGAGACGTACCCGAAGATCGCGTCGATGGACTTCATCGGCCGCCCGCTCGGCCTGCCGTACTTCCCGGTCACCCCGACGTTCCCGCTCCTGGGCCCGCTCGGCGTGCTGCCGATGCCGACGAAGTGGTGGATCGACGTCGGCAAGCCGATCGAGCTGGGGCACGGGGCCGAGGTGGCCGACCGCCCGATGATCGTCAACGAGCTGGCGGATCGCGTGCGCACCACGCTCCAGCGGATGATCGACTCGCGCCTGGCGCGGCGCGGGAACCTCTGGACGGGAGAGTGACGGACGGGGTCGGGGGGGCCGCCGGTCCCGGCTCCCCCGTGCCTCCGTTCCTCGCCCGCGCCTCCCGCGGGCTGGGGCTGGCGGGCGCGGTCGCGCTCCTCGTCGCGGCGGCGGTCCACGCGATCGGCTACGTCACCACGTCGATCGCGATCGCCAACAGCGGCCTGAAGCCGGAGGTCCAGCAGGCGTTCCGGTCGCTCTGGTACGGCTACCTGCTCCAGCTGGTGGTGATCGCCGGGGTGCTGCTGGTGGCGGCCCTGCGGGCCGGCTCGGTCGCCAAGTCGGTGGTCCTGATCCTCGCGCTGCTGCCGCTCCTGAACGCGACGCTGCTCTTCGCGTACGACGTGTCCAAGGGCGCCGCTTCGCTGATGGGGCTCGGCTCCGTCCTCGTGCTCCTCGGTGCGATCGCACATTCCGGGGCCGCGCGTCCGGCGCTACGATAGCCGAGCACGGGAACGAATCCGCGGGAGGTCTCGTCCATGACCGAGCTGATCGAGCTGCTCCTTTCCGTCCTCGAGCGCAGTCGCTGCCCCGTCGGAGGCTGACGTGATCGACCTCATTCTGGCCATCCTGCAGCGCGTGCACATGCCGGTGGGGGGCTGACGTGGTCGAGCTGCTGGAGATCCTGCTGGGCCTGGTCGAGGTCCGCGGTCACGGGCCCGTCGGCTAACGCCCGGCGACGTCCTCGACCGCGACGAGGACCGGGAAGGACGACACGGCGGACGGGGGACTCCTGGCGCGTCAGACGCGGGCGCCCTGGCGCCGCGCCTGCGCGGCCTCGGCGTCCTTGAGCTTCCTCTCAAGGACGTGGAGCGACGCGGCGAGGCGCGTGGGGGTGTCCTCGGCGTCCAGGCGCGCGTCGATCGTGCTGATCCAGCCCATCCGCTCCGGCGCCGCGGGGCGGAGCCGGATGCCGTGGTGGGCGAAGAGCCGCGAGAGGCGCTTGAAGTCCGCGTCGATCGTCTGCATCGCCGAGTGGTAGGCGAACTCGGCGATCCGGATGCGGCCCGAGGTGCGCATGATGTTGCGCATGAAGCGGGGGAGGTCCTCGGGGCGCGGCTCGAAGACGACGATGTTGGAGTCCGGGTTCTCCCGCCGGTAGCGGGCGATGCCGTAGCGCATCCGGGAGTGGAGCGTCACCCGGAACACCTGCTCCAGGATCGTCGGCATGCCGCGGCTCGAGAGGGCGCCGGGCCGTCCGTTCAGGATGGGGAGCGAGTGGACCTCGGGACCGTACCGGATCGGGACGATGGGATTGACACAGACGACGAGGCCGCAGCCCTCCTCGAGCGCGAGGGAGATGTGGGCGGTCTTCCGCACACCGCCGTCGATGAACTCGCGACCTTCGATCTTCACCGGGCGGTAGAGCCCGGGGATGGCGCACGAGGCGGCGACCGCCTTGGCGATCGGCACGCCGCCCGTCCCGTTCTCACCGAAGGCGGTGGTCTCGCCGGTGTCCAGCTCCACGGCGACGATGCGGAGCACCTTCTGGAGCTTGCGGAAGTCGTTGGTGCGCCCGTCGCGCGAGAGCCAGTCGGTCAGCCACGTCTCGAGCCCGTCGTTCCGGAAGATCCCGGAGGGCAGGAGCTGGCCGAGCGAGGTGACGAGGTCGGTGAGCGTGGTCTCGTGCCGGTTCTGGTAGTAGTCCCAGGCCGCTTCCAGGACGGTGAGAGGCGCGTGCGCGAGCCGGTCGGCGATCTCGCCGAGGTTCAGCCGGAAGAGCCCGAGGTCGTCGAGGTCGGTGCGGGACCGGGCCGAGCGCGTGACGTTCCGGTAGAGGAGGCCCGGCGTGACGCCGTTGGCGAGGAGCGCGCTGATGTAGGAGCCGCAGGAGACGCCCACGAAGACGTCGAAGTCGTTGAGCGAGATCCCCTCGAGCCGGTCCTCGAGCGCCGCCAGGACGCCGATCTCGTAGATGGCGCCGGTGACGCCTCCCCCGGCACACACCAGGCCGAACTTCTCCGGATCCGGGTGCTTCGCGGTCGCGTGGCGACGTCGGCGAGGCAGGTCGATCTTCATCTTGGGCACGCTCGAAAGAGGAAGCGCCGCGGGTCCCGCGGCGCCTCTGATTCTAGTCCCGATCGGCGGCTCTCCGCCGGGCTACTTCGCGATCTTCGTGCGCGGGGTGCGGGCGACGCGCGGGGTGCGCGGCGCGCGGCCCTTCTGGAGGGCGTCGATCTTCTTGCCGAGCTCCTCGACCTTCTTCGTCAGGGTGCGGAGCTCCTGGCGGGTGGGGACGTTGAAGCGATGGAAGACCTTCTCGACGGTCCCCTCGATCGCCTTGTTGACCCGGCCCGACATCTCCTCGGCGAACCGGCGGGTCTCCTTGGTGACCTCCGCCTTCACCTCGCCGGCCTTCTTCGAGAGGTCCTTGCGGAGCTTGACGGAGAACGCCTTCGGGTCGTTGGCGATCGCCTGTCCCGTCTTCTTCGCGGAGGCCGCGGCCGTCTTGACCTTCTTCTCGACCTTGGCGGCGACGACCTTCGTCTCGGCCGCGACGTTCTCGACGGTCTCGGTGGCGGTCTTGAGCGCGCCCTCGAGCGGGGCGGGGAGCTTGCCGGCCTGGGTGCTGGTGGTTCTCACGATTTTCTCCTTTCGTCCGCGGCCTTGGTCTTGCCGCGGGCCCCGTTCGCTCGGGGTGGCTTCTGGGGGGTCTCGGCCGCGGCGGGGAACGACGCGGTCGCGAGGGCTTCGAGCTGGTCGAGTCGGGTGCGGAGCTCCGCGATCTCGCGGGCGAGCTCCGGTGTGGCGTCCGTCGTGGTGAGGCGTCCGGTCAGGTCGCGGACCCGTCCGATCACCTCGGCGAGAGAGTCCCGGAAGACGGCGCCGACGTCCTCGCGGAGCCGGGTCCCTTCCTCCCAGGTGAGGCGGCCGCGGCTCACGAGGCCCCCGACGATCCGCTCCACCTCGATCCGGGCATCCTCCACCCGGCGGGTCAGCGGCGCGATCGTCTCGGCGAGCTTCTCGGGGGCGGCGGCCCGGCGCATCTGCTCGGCGACGCGCGTCGCTCCCGCCTTCTCGACGACGCCGGCCACGGTGGCGGCGGCGTCGCTGCCGGCCCGGAGCAGGCGGGTGAGTGCGTCGGTGGTGGGGGCGAGGTGAGGACGGTCGGCGGCGAGGGCCCGCGAGAGGATGGTGGCCGTGATCTCCTCGCCGGTGTCGGCGGAGCGGACCTCGACCTTGCCGCCTCCGGCCACGGTCCGGGCCAGGTCCTGGATCGTGACGAAGCGGCGCTCGGCGGGCTCGTAGAGCTTTCGATTGCGGTAGCGGACGACCCGGCGGACGGCGGAGTTGCCTCTCATCGGGGATCAATATGATGCGACGCGTAATGCCTGTCAAGGGAAATCTTCTGCGGTGCGCTATCGAGCGCCGCCCGCCGGATAAGATGTCGGGTATGAGCGCCACGACCGCGACCGAGACCACCTCGTACAGCCCGCCGCCCCTCCCGCGAGGGACGGCGCTCAGCTGCCGCTCCTGGCTGACCGAGGCGCCGTACCGGATGCTCCTGAACAACCTCGACCCCGAGGTCGCCGAGCGGCGCGAGGACCTCGTGGTCTACGGCGGCTCCGGGAAGGCGGCCCGCAACCCGGCCTGCCTGGAGGCGATCCTCCGGGAGCTCCGCCGCCTCGGCGACGACGAGACGCTCCTGGTGCAGTCGGGCAAGCCGGTGGGCGTCTTTCGCACCCACGCCGACGCCCCGCGCGTCCTCCTCGCCAACTCCAACCTCGTCCCGAAGTGGGGGACGTGGGAGGAGTTCCGGCGTCTCGAGGCGCTGGGTCTCACGATGTACGGCCAGATGACGGCCGGCTCGTGGATCTACATCGGGACACAGGGGATCCTGCAGGGGACGTACGAGACGTTCGCCGAGGCGGGCCGGCGCGACCTGGGGTCGCCCGACGGCTCGCTCGCCGGACGCCTGGCGGTGACGGCCGGTCTCGGCGGCATGGGCGGCGCCCAGCCGCTCGCCGTGACGCTGAACGGCGGCACCGCGCTCGTCGCCGAGGTCGACTCGTTCCGCATCGACAAACGCCTCGCGACGCGCTACCTGGACGAGCGGGTCGACGCCCTCGACGCCGCGATCGACCGGGCGCTCGAGGCCGCGGCCGCGCGACGCCCCGTCTCGATCGGCGTCCTCGCCAACGCGGTCGACCTCCTGCACCGCCTGATCGAGCGCGGGATCGTGCCCGACCTCCTCACCGACCAGACGTCGGCCCACGACGAGCTGAACGGCTACGTGCCGCACGGGATCCCGTACGCCGAGGCGCTGCGCCTCCGGCACGACGACCCGGCCGACTACAAGCGCCGCGCGATCTCGTCGATGGGCGCGCACGTCCGCGCGATGCTGGAGCTGAAGCGGCGCGGCTCGGTCACGTTCGACTACGGCAACAACATCCGGGCGATGGCGGCGTCCGACGGCGTGACCGGCGCCTTCGAGATCGAGGGCTTCGTCCCGCGGTACATCCGTCCTCTCTTCTGCGAGGGGAAGGGACCTTTCCGCTGGGCGGCGCTCTCCGGGGATCCGGCCGACATCGCGGCGACCGACGACGCCGTGCTCGCCCTCTTCCCGGAGAACGCCGGCCTCACCCGCTGGATCACCCTGGCCCGCGAGCGCGTGGCGTTCCAGGGTCTCCCGGCACGGATCTGCTGGCTCGGGTACGGCGAGCGGGAGAAGGCGGGGCTCGCCTTCAACGAGCTCGTCCGCACGGGGAAGGTGAAGGCGCCGATCGTGATCGGCCGCGATCACCTGGACTGCGGATCGGTCGCCTCCCCGAACCGCGAGACCGAGGCGATGCGGGACGGCAGCGACGCGATCGCCGACTGGCCGCTCCTGAACGCGATGCTCAACACCGCCGCGGGGGCGACGTGGGTGTCGATCCACCACGGCGGCGGCGTCGGCATCGGCTACTCGATGCACGCGGGAATGGTGGTCGTCGCGGACGGGACGGAGGCCGCGGCACGCAGGCTCTCGCGTGTCCTGACGACCGATCCGGGGATGGGCGTGATCCGGCACGTCGACGCCGGCTACCCGGAAGCGGTCGCCTGCGCCGAGGCCCGCGGGGTCGCGATCCCGATGAGACGGGCGTGACGGACCGGGCGTGAGGGCTCGCGGCGGGTGAGGGTTCCCCGCCCCGTCGTCCTCCTCGCGGGCGGCGCGCTCGTCGCGCTGGTGGGCGCGGTGACCGGCCGGCTGCGGCCCGTACAGGCGCCGGACCGCGCCGCGCTCGTCGCCTCTCTGGTCTCCCGCGGCCGCGCCGCGATCGATCGCGACGCCCAGACTCTGCGGGCGGTCGCCGAGGCGCTCCGCCGCTCGACCGAGCTGTCCGAGATCGTCGAGGGAGGCGGCGCCGCGGTGGGACCGGGCCGGCTGTTCGACATCCTGTCGCAGGCGCTTCCGGCCGGAGAGGGCTGGGGCGCGGTGCTCTTCGACAGGACCGGGCGCGCGGTGGCCTGGGGCGGCGAGGCCGGAGACCTGGAGCGGGAGCGCACGGCGAACGCCCCGGGCCTCGGCGTCTCCTTCCACGTGACCCGGTTCACCCTGGCGTATCGCCTCCCGTGGTTCACGGGCGCGGAACGGCGTGGCGTCCTGGCCGTCTCGCGCCGGTATCCGACCGGACTCCTTCGGCCCGACCTGGTGGAGTTCCTGGGCCTCGGGGGCGGACCCTTGCGGGCGCGCCTGCGCGCTCGCGCCTCGACCGCCCCCGGACGCCTGATCGCCCTCGGCGTGGAGTGGCCCCGCGGCGCGAACGGGGACCTCTCGCGGCGCCGCGCCACACCGTGGGTCCTCCTCCTCGGCGCGTTCCTGGTGGCCCTGGGCTCGCGGACGCCGATGCCGGCACTCGGTGTGGTCGCGGCACGGCTCGCCCTGCTCCTCGGAACGCCTCGAGGCGAGACGGGTGCATGGGACACGCTGGTCACCGGCCACTACCCGCTCCTGGGTCTCGTCTCCACGCCCGCCGACGTCTTTCTGACGGGGCTCACGGGCCTCGTCGTCCTCCGCGCCGCGCTCCTCGGCCCGCCGCCCGCCGCCCGATCCGGCGCTGGACGCGTGCTGCTCGCGCTCGCGGGGCTCGCCTTCGCGGTCGGACCGTTCCTCCTCGGTCGGGAAGCCGGGCTCTTCCGGCCCGACCTCGTCGACGACCTGAGCCTGGTGCCGCCGAGCCTCGGCTCCTACCTCTTCCGCGCCGGCGGCGTCGCGTTCGCGGTCGCGCTGCTGGGGCTCGGCTC
>CAYLNK010000252.1:0-10149 GCA_964384675.1 uncultured Holophagales bacterium
GGCGACGGCGCGGGCGTGGGCTCCTCCTGCCCCGCGGTCGCGGTCGCGGCGGCGACCGCCAGCGCCACGGACAGGAGGAGTCGGCTCACGCGCGGCCCGGCGTCAGAAGAGCGGGACGCCGTCGAGCTTCTCGGCGGGCTCGACGCCCAGCGCCTTCAGGATCGTCGCGGGGACGTCCGCCACCGCGGGCTTCGCCCCTTCCGCGATCTTCCGGGTCGAGAAGAAGATGCCGGGGACGATGTCCGGGTCGACCGAGCAATGGTCGCCCGACCAGACCTGCGCGTTGTCCTCGTACAGCTCGTCCGTCACGACCCCGAGGCTCGACTGCCAGCTGATCCGGTACCCCTCGGAGTTCGTGACGAAGAGGTCGGGGATCAGGTCGGCGTCGAACGAGCCGTACGCCTCCTCGCGCGTGAAGACGCGCGACACCGGCCTCTTCCCGGTGACGGGGTCGACCAGCGCCAGCACCTTCTCGGTGATCTCCTTGCGCACCGCCTCGTACTCCGCTCCCGGCGCGACGATCCCCTTCCCCTCGCGCCCCTTCACGTTGATGTAGATCTCCCCGAGTCCCATCGCGTACGCCCGGGTCTTCGACCAGTCGACGTTCGGCCAGAACTCGCCCTGCCCGAACAGCATCTCGAGATCCGCCTGCTTGGACGAGCCGGTCATCACCATGAACCCCGCGTCGACCAGGAACTTGTTGTAGTTGATCGAGCGGCGCCAGCTCGCGAAGCCGTGGTCCGAGACGACGAGGAGGAGGTCCTCCTTGCCGAGGCGCGCCATCGCGTCGCCGACGAGCGAGTCCATCTGCTGGTACGTCGTCAGCATCGCCGGCGCGAGCTTCTCCGCCTTGGTCGCGTCGTAGGCCGGGTGCTCCGGGTCGAGGAAGCGCCAGAAGCAATGTCCGACGCGATCCGGGAACTCGTAGATCTGGACGAAGAGGTCGACGTCCTTCTCCGCGAGGAAGCCGTTCATCATCTTCCGGAACGTGTCGACGGTGGACGCCACGTCCTCCAGGAACGTCGCCTCGTCGATCGTCTCCTCGCTCATCGACCAGGTGTCGATCTGCCAGCCCATCGTCTTGTAGAGGCCGTACTTCTTCGACAGCTCGCGGGCCAGGCCGTTCGGGGCCGTGATCTTGACCGCGGGCGGCAGCTCCGCCGGATTGAAGTGGACCGGCGAGAGGTAGAGCTGGATCTCCGGCTGGAGGGACGCCAGGTGGAAGCGCCCGATGCCGGAGAGCACGACGAGGTCGTTGAACGGGAACTTGAGCTCGACCCACGGCGACCACTGGCCGACCTTCAGGGTGAAGGCCGGGGTCCCCTTCGGCTCGATCCGGAGCGACTCGCCGTCGACGGTGAGGGTCATCGGGATCTTGATCACCGGGGGCTCCGGGAACAGCTTGTTGTACGGCCCGAACACCTCGGTCTTGATCGTGCCGACGTTCGACTCGAGCCTCAGGAGCTCGACCGAGAACTCGTTCTTGTTCTTCGGCAGGAAGAACGGGTCCGACGTGTAGAAGGTCGGCGTGCCGATCCGCCCGCGCACGTCCGGGACGCCGAGCCCGGAGACGAGCCGGCCCTGGGGGTAGTCGACCGCCGGGAACGTCACCGGGACGTGCATCACGACCGACTTGATCCCCTTGGCGCCGGCCAGCTCCCAGAACGGCGTCCCGCGGCGGTTGTTCTTCACGGTCGGGACGGACGTCGGGAGCATCTTCCCGTAGTGGAGGCCCACGGCCCCGCCGGCGATCGCGAAGACGACCGCCGCGGCCAGACCCGGCTTCGGCTTCCGGAGGAGGAGCCCGCCGAATGCGAACGCCAGGAGCGCCCCCGCCAAACCGACGGCTCCCGCGGCCGCGACGGGATTGCGGGTCCCGAGAAGGAACGGCTTCTTCCCCTCCTCGGCGATCGCGAACTCCGGCCGGTACGTCTTCGGGTTCCGCTTCAGGAAGTCGAAGATCTGCGTCCTGCCCGGAGAGAGGCCGGTCGAGAACGTGGACCACGAGACCGGCGTCTGCGCGGGGATGGTCGAGCGGAGCGGGGCGAAGCTGCCCGAAGCGGCCAGCTTCGAGAGGTTCGGGAGCTTCCCCTCGGCCATCCACTTCGCGACGAGCTTGTGGTCCGCCCCGTCGAACCCGAGGACGACGACCTTCGGCCGCGGGCCCGCTCCGAGGAGCGTGGGGGCCGCGAGCGCGGCCGCGAGGAGGAGCAGGGCGGGACGGCGGCTAGACTTCGAGGTGTTGAAACGCACGCGGCATTCTACCGACGCGCTCCGCGCGCTCCTCGTGGCCGCGCTCGGGCTCGGGGGATGCCACCGGCAAAGCGATCGCCCCCCCACCGACACGCTGGTCGTCGCCATCGAGTCGAGCCCCCTGGACCTCGACCCGCGCGTCGGCTCGGACCAGAACTCCTGGCGCGTCCACCACGCCGTCTTCAGCGCGCTCGTGAGGAAGGGAAGCCCCGGGGAGTACGTCCCCGACCTCGCCGAGTCGTTCGGGACGGAGGACGCGGTCACGTGGCGGTTCAGGCTCCGCGACGGGCTCCGCTTCCACGACGGACGTCCTCTCACGTCGGCCGACGTCGCCTTCACGTTCCGGAGCCTCCTCGCGGACGGATTCACCTCCAGCAAGAAGGAGCCTCTCCGGATCATCCGGGAGATCCGGACACCCTCACCGCGCGACGTGGAGTTCGTCCTCTCGGCGCCGTACGCGTCGTTCCCGCTCCAGCTGCTCCTCGGGATCGTGCCCGAGGGTACGACCACCGCGGCGCTGAACGCCCGGCCGGTCGGCAGCGGTCCGTACCGTCTGGTGGAGAACCGCCCGGACGACCGCCTCGTCTTCGAGCGGTTCGACGGCTGGCACGGCTCGGCCGGCGCGGGGAACCTCAGGCGGCTCGTCTACCGGGTCCTGCCTGACTCGACGACGCGGGCGCTCGAGCTCCTCCGCGGGAGCCTTCACCTGGCCATCAACAGCCTGCCGCCCGACGTCCTCCCGCGCCTCGAGAAGGCGCCGGGGCTCGCCGTCACGGCGACACCCGGCTCGACCTACATGTACCTGGCGTTCAACCTGCGCGACCCCGTGCTCGGCAAGCGCGAGGTAAGGCAGGCGCTCGCCCTCGCGCTCGACCGCGAGGCGCTCGCCTCCGGGCTCTGGCGGGGCACCGTCGACCCGACCGAGACCCTCCTGCCGCCGGGCCACTGGGCGCGGGCCGATCTGCCGGCCCTGCGGCACGACCCCGCCGAGGCCCGGCGCCTGCTCGACGCCGCCGGCTACCCGGACCCAGGCGGCGGCCGCCCGCGCCTGACCCTGGCGTACAAGACCTCCACCGACGAGACCTCGGTCCTCCAGGCCACCGCCATCGCCGCCCAGTGGAAGTCCGTCGGGGTCGAGGCCCGGATCCGCTCCAACGACTTCGCGACGTTCTACCAGGACGTCGTCAAGGGCTCGTTCCAGCTCTTCTCCCTGAGGTGGCAGGGGATCGACGACCCCGACCACTACCACGAGGTCTTCCTCTCCACGTCGATCCCTCCGGGGGGCTGGAACCGCGGCTTCTTCGCAGACCCGGAGGTGGACCGCTGGATCGGCGAGGCCCGCACCGTGGTCGACCGCTCCCTGCGGCGCCCGCTCTACGTGAAGATCCAGGAGCGGCTCGCCCGCGAGCTGCCGTACGTCTCTCTCTTCACCGCCCGGACCATCGCGGTCCACGATGCCCGGCTCACCGGTCTCGACCACCTTCCGCCCAGCGGAGACTTCACGTTCCTCCCGTTCCTGGGACGGAGGTAAACTCCCGCCGCTCAGCGCTTCCGCGCTTCCGGATCGGAGGAGTCCTTGGCCATCGCCGTTGCCATCGCCGTCGTCGCGGCCCTCGCCGCGGCGGGCGCGATCTCCGCGCTCCAGTCGACGAAGAAGAAGCTCGCGTCCGAGACGACCCGGCTGTCGGGCGAGATCGCGGCGCTCGGCGCGGCGAGGTCGGAGAAAGAGGCCGAGGCCGAGGACCTGCGGCTGCGGGTCGCGGAGCTGGAGCGGAAGTCGGCGACCGACGTCGCCGAGAGGGACGTGAAGATCGCCGAGAGGGACGCGAGGATCGCCGAGCTCGAGGCCAAGGTCACCGAGCTGACCCGGGAGACGCAACGGGCCAAGACGGACCAGATGTCGCAGCGCCAGTTCTTCGGGAAGAAGGCGCGAGACACCTTCGAGGTGCTCAAGGGCCGCCTGGCCCAGGACGGCTTCCCCGACCGGATCGAGCCCCTGGCGATCGGCGGCAAGGCGACGCTCTCCGACGAGGCCAAGCGCCTGGTGAAAGACGTCGAGTCGTGGATGGAGCAGGGCGGAGTGGACGACCCGAACATCCTTCACACCCTGGCGGTCATGGACTTCGCCCGGGGGGACGCCAAGCGCGCCGAGCTGCGCCTGCGCGCGGCCTCCCGCGTCTCCGCCGACCCGCTCCTCTGGGAGAACCTCGGGGACCTGATGCGCCACACCGGCCGTTCGAAGCGCGCCGTGGAGGGGTACCGAAACGCCGCGAAGGCAGCCAAGGACGACTCGCCCGTCCATCGCAAGCTCGGCCTCGCGCTCTTCGCCGCCGCGGAGTACGCCGCCGCGGTGAAGCCGCTCACCCTGTCGCTGCTGTCGAACCCGAAGGACCTCGACCTCCACCTCAAGACGGCTCGCGCCCTGATCGAATCGGGAGACTTCCAGAAGGCCGTCGAGCTGTCGCACACCGCCGCCAAGAAGTTCCCCCGCGCGCCGGAGCTCCCGGCCTGCGCCCTCGTCGCCTACGCCAAGATGAAGAAGTTCCGGGACGTCCAGATCGCCTTCGAGAAGGCCGTCGGGATCGACCCGAAGAACCCCGAGGCGCACATCGCGCGCGGCTTCGCCTACCTGGAGGAGGGGAAGCCCGCGGACGCGGCCGCGTCGTTCAAGACCGCCCTGGAGGCCGACGCGAACCGCCCCGAGCCGTACTACGGACTCGGCGTCGCCGCGAACCGGACCCAGAGCTACGAGGAAGCGCTCCGGAACCTGAAGCGCGCCGTGGAGCTGAAGCCGGACTACGCGGAGGCCTGGTACGCGATGAAGACGACGTACGAGGCGCTGAAGAAGTTCGAGGCGGCGGTCGAGGCGCTCAACAAGGCCGTCACGCTGAACCCGCACCTGACGGCGTGAGTCTCGGGGAAACCCGTCACGCGGGTGAGTGAGTCGCGATGGGACACCATCGCGACTCCACAGACCTCTGCCTTCAGCTTCGGTTGCCCCCGCCGGCGCGTGGCCGCGCCTGCCCCTTCCCCTCGGCGGCTCCGCCGCCTGCGGTCCACTTCGACTGTCCATCCGTCTTCAGTCGTCGTCCTCCGGCAGCGCGCCCGGCGGGAGCGGACCCGCCTGCCGCGCGAAGCGGGCGATCCGCGCCGCGCGTCGCTGGTGGCGGGCGGGATCGGCCAGGTACCGGCGCGGCGACGGGATCATGGCGGCCAGCCACGCGGCCTGTCCGGCGTTCAGCCGGGACGCGGGGATTCCGAAATAGGTCCTCGCCGCCGCCTCGCAGCCGTAGACGCGCTCGCCCCACTCGATCGCCGACAGGTAGTGCTCGAGGATCCGCTGCTTCGTGAGCAGGGCCTCGAGCGCGTAGGCGATCGCGGCCTCGCGCGCCTTGCGGACGAGGCTCCTCTCGGGCGAGAGGTAGAGGTTCTTGGCGAGCTGCTGGGTCAGGGTGGAGGCTCCGTGCAGGCGAGGCCTCTTCTTCCCCGCCTCCCTCCGGTTATGTTCGCGCGCCGCGGCGACCGCCTCCCAGTCGATCCCGTGGTGCTCGAGGAAGCGGGCGTCCTCGGCCGCGATCACGGCCTTCACGAGCTCGGGCGAGACCTCGGCGAGCGGCACGGGACGCCGATCGATCGCGTCCTTCTTCCCCTCCGCGCGGAGCCGATCCCGGCGTGCCTCGAGGAACGCGGTGGAGCGGGGCGGGCCGAAGCGCAGCGCCACGATCCGGGGCAGCGGGACGAACCAGACGCCGAGCGCCGCAAGCAGGAGCCCGGCGATGGCGAGGGCGAGCCGCAGACGCCGGGGCGTCGGGAAGCGCACTACCTCACGGAGTCGCTGCCGCCCCTGAGGACCTGGAGCTCGGGGTCGAGGTGCCCGACGTCGTCCAGCAGGTGCGGGCGCGCCGCCCCGTCCCCGTTCCATTCGAACGCCGAGAGCGATCCGTTCCGCTGCCGCACGTCGTCCATCTCGGAGAGGTGACGGCCGAGGAGCACGGTGATCAGCACCCGGTTGAAGCGCCCGTGCGCGACGACGGCCGTCCCCTCCGAGCCGGCGTCCCGGAGCCGGGAGAGCGCGCGCGTCGCACGCGCCAGCGCCCGCGCCGGGGACTCGCCCCCCGGCGGCGAGACGTCGATCTCCCCGGAGCGCCAGCGCGCGCGCAGCTCGGCGATGTGCCGCTCCATCTCGTCGTCGAGGGGCCGGCCCGTCCAGCTCCCCCAGTCGAACTCCACGAGGTCGCGGTCGGTCGAGACCCCCAGGCCGTGCGGCGCGGCGACGACCTCCGCCGTCTCCCTCGCCCGGATCATCGGGCTGGCGACGACGCGGTCGATCGCCGCCTCCGCGAGGCGCACCGCGAGCGCCTCCGCCTGCCGGCGCCCCACCGCCGAGAGGGGCGTGTCGAGCCGGCAGCCCTGCAGGGTGGCGGCCACGTTCCCCTCGCTCTCCCCGTGTCGCGCGAGCCACAGCCTCATGCGCCGGAGTGTATCCGTCGGGAGCGCGGATCGCTCCGTATCATCCGGCGATGGCACGCACACCCGAAGCCGACCTCCTCGCCATGGCCGACACGATCGCCGACCCCGCGATCCGCGCCCCGTTCACGCGCCGTTTCCTCCTGGCGTGCGAGATCTACGCCGAGCTGGTGGACGCCGCCTGCTGGCAGCTCCTCGACGACGCGGGCCTCCTGCCCGCGGCGCCGTCCCGCGCGGAGGAGATCGCCGCGGCCCGCTCCCTCCCGCCTCGCACGCACCCCGCGCTGCGCTTCCTCCTCTCGAAGCTCGCGGACTCGGGCCTTCTCTCGCTGGCGGACGGGCGATACGCCGCCCTCGCCCCGCCCGCCGCCACGGTCGACGCCCTGGCGGCGGAGCTCGAGTCGAGCGAGCCGGACGCCGCCGTCGGGGCCGAGATCGTGCGGACGCTCGTGGCCGAGGGTCCGGCCTTCTTCCGGGGCGAGAAGGCGGGCGAGGAGATCCTCTTCTCCCTGGAGCGGCTGCCCCTCTGGTTCCGCTATTTCTCGAACGCCAACATCCTGTATTCGATCAACAACGCCCTCGGCGCCGCCGTGCTCGAGCGCGTCGTCCCGGAGGGCGCGTCGATCCTGGAGGTGGGTGGCGGCTGCGGCAGCGCGGCGGAGCTGGCGCTCGGAGCGCTCGGCCCGCGCGCGGCGCGCTACCGCTTCACCGAGCTGGTGCCGACGTTCCTCCGCCGCGGCGAGCGCGCGGCCCGCGCGGCGGCGACGCCCGGCACGGTGCTGGAGTCCGGTAAGCTCGACATGACCCGAGCGTGGGGCCAGCAGGCGATCGAGGCGGAGAGCGTCGACGTCGTCTACTCGGTCAACTGCCTCCATGTGGCCCCGGACCTCGGCTTCGTGCTGGGGGAGGCGCGACGGGCGCTGAAGCCGGGTGGCGCGGTCGTCGTCTCCGAGTGCCTGCGGCCGACCGTCGCCGCGCGACCCATCTACGTGGAGTTCGTCTTCAGCTTCCTCGAGAGCTTCACGAACGTGAAGACCGATCCGCTCCTCCGGCCGACGCACGGATTCCTGACGCCCGCCGCCTGGAAGGCGTCGTTCGCGGCGGCGGGCTTTTGCGACGTCGAGGTCATTCCCGACGTCGACGCGATCGCCGCGACGTATCCGAACTTCGTGGTCGGGGTGGTGGTGGCGCGGGCCTAGACCGGCCCGGCCCCGCTCCCCACCAGCGCCTCCAGGCTGTCGATCTCCTTCGGCGCCTCCCGCGTCAGGACCTCCGGCTCCCCGGCGGTCACCAGGACGTCGTCCTCGATCCGCACGCCGAGGCCCCGCAGCGCGGACGGCACGCGCTTCTCGTCGGGCCGGACGTAGAGCCCCGGCTCCACGGTGAGCACCATGCCCGGCACGAGGACGCGCGACTTCCCCTCGCGGTCGGTGTAACGCCCGCGGTCGTGGACGTCGAGGCCGAGCCAGTGCGAGGTGCGATGCAGGACGAACGGCTTGTCGAGCTTCTTCTTCAGGATCACCGCCGCCCGCCCGCGGAGGAGCTTCAGCTCGAGGAGACCCTCCACGAGGACCTCCCGCGCCGCTTCATGGACGTCGTCGAATCGGACGCCCGGCCGCACCTTCGCGAGCGCGGCCCGCTGGGACTCGAGCACGATCTCGTAGAAGCGGCGGGTGACCTTCGAGAACCGGCCCGACGCGGGGAACGTCCGGGTGATGTCCGAGGCATAGCCGTGCAGCTCGCAGCCGGCGTCGACGAGGACGAGGTCGCCGTCCTCGAGCCGGCGCCGGTTCTCCACGTAATGGAGGATCGTGGCGTTCACCCCCGACGCCACGATCGTCGGGTACGACGGACCCGAGGCGCCGCCCGCCTTGAACCGACCCTCGATCGCGGCCTCGAGCTCGTACTCGTACCGGCCGGGCCGGGCGAGCGCCATGGCGTCGCGGTGCGCGGCCGCCGCGATCGAGGCCGAGGCAGAGAGGTGCGCGATCTCGGCCTCGTCCTTCACGAGCCGCCGTTCGTGGAGGAGGTCCGTCGGGTCGGAGACGACGACGGGCCCGCGCTCCTTGTGCCGCGCCTCGCGCCGGAACTGGGCGAGGAGAGACGCCACGAGGCGATCCCCGTCCGCGTGCGCGCCGATCGCGTGGTGGAGGACGCGCACCCTCCGGATCAGCTTCGGCAGCCGCTTGGGCAGATCGGCCACCGGGTACGCCTCGTCCGCTCCGAATTCGCGCACCGCGCCCTCCGTCCCGGCCCGGCGCCCCTCCCACGTCTCGCGCAGGCGGTCCTTCGGCCGCACGAAGAGCGTGACCCGCCGCCGGTCGGCGTCGAATACCCCGACCGCATCCGGCTCGGCGAAGCCCGTCAGATAGAAGAGGTCCGGGTCGGGCCGGTACCGGTGGTGGATGTCGTGCCCGTACGCGGCTTCCGGCGCCGCGAAGAGGAGGGCGACGCCCTCTTTCAGGTCGTCGAAGAAGAGAGCCCGCCGCCGGGCGAGGACGTCGTCGTCGGTCTTGGGCGCCATCCCGCCGAGTCTACGCATGAGACGATCCCGCCGTGATCCGCATCGTCCCGCGCCTCAGACAGCTCTATCCCGAAATTTCCGGCACGCGGCTGAAGCGCGCGGTCGAGGAGGGGCAGGTCAGCGTCAACGGGGCCGTCGTGGACGACCCCGGCACGCTCGTCACCGAGGACGCCCCGGCGCTCTGGGACCCGAACCGGAAGGTCCTGCGCCGCGTCGTGTCGCAGCTGACGGTCCTCCACGAGGACGCCGATTCGATCGCGGTCGTGAAGCCGGCCGGCCTTCTGACCCATCCGACCGAGGCGAAGGAGAAGGACACCCTCCAGTCCCGGGTGAGCGGCTACGTCGCCCGGCGCGAGAAGGGCCGGAGCTACCTGGCCGTCGTCCACCGGCTCGACAAGGAGACGTCCGGCGTCCTCGTCTTCGCGCGGTCGCGGCGGGCTCTCGTCACGCTTCAGGCTCAGCTCCGCGCCCACACGATGGACCGGGCGTACGTGGCCGTGGTCGAGGGGAATGTCGAAGGCGAGTCCGGGACGTGCGACACCGACCTCGTGGAGGACCGCGGCGATCGCCGTCGGGGGGTGGCCCGGCCCGGCCAGAAGGGCCTGAAGGCCGTCACCCGGTGGAAGGTCCTCGAACGCTTCGGGATCGCGACCCTCGTCGAGGCGCGCCTGGAGACGGGCCGCACGCACCAGATCCGCGTCCACTTCGCCGCCGCCGGGCATCCGCTCGTGGGGGACCCGGTCTACAGGGACCCGAAGCGCCCCGAGTTCCCCGTGGCGTTCGCGCGCCAGGCGCTCCACGCGGGGCGGCTCGGCTGGCAGGGTCCGGACGGGCAGAAGCACACCGTGGAGGCGCCTCCCCCGCCCGACCTCGAGAAGCTGATCGAGACGCTGCGCAAGAAGGCC
>CAYLNK010000253.1:0-10102 GCA_964384675.1 uncultured Holophagales bacterium
AGCCGGCGTTGGGCAGGACCCCCTCCCGGAGCACGACACCCGCGGCGGCGACGAGGCTCGCGGGCGAGAACGACGCCAGGGAATAGGCGCGCTGCGGTGTCTCGGGATCGCCCCACCTCACGAAGAGCTGCCACGGCAGGATGCCGAGCAGGAACGTCGACGTCGCGGCGAGCAACCCGGCGCGAATCCGGCGCGTCGCGAGCAGGACGGCCGCGACGACGAGGCCAACGAGGCCGCCCTCCTGCTTGGTCCACGCCGCGAGCACCAGGAACGCCGCCAGCCGGAGCGCGGCGAGCCGCGACACCTCGAGCCGATCGGCCTCCGCGAGGGCCAGGAGGACGAACACGGCGAGGAGCGCCTCGGCGTACCCCGGGTAGTCCCGGTAGAACGGCAGCAGGGAGACGGCGGCTCCCGCCAGCAGCCGGAACGGCCACGGGCCTCGCGCCAGCCGAACGGCCGCGAGGGAGCCTCCCAGGCAGACGAGCGGCCACGCCGGCGTGACGAGGAGGTCGTCCCAGCCGCCCACCACGCTCGACCACGCCGCGAGGACGGCGGACCAGAGCGGCGGGTACTCCGGGTGCGAGAACGATCCGGAAGGGTCCACGCGAAAGAGGGCCGTCAGGTCCCCCGAGCGGGCGAGAGCCCGTCCCTTCAGGCCCCAGATGCCCACGTAGTCGCCAAACGCGAAGGGCTGTCGAACGGCGACGAGCGTCACGAGGGCGATGCCGAGGATCAGGAGACAGACCGCGAGGGCCCCCACGACCCGGTTCACCGCGGGCCCCGCCTCGGGGAGAGCGTGAAGGGCCGGCCCTCGAGCCGGCCGCGGCTCACGAAGACCCGCCGTGGCGCGAGGACGAAGGCCACCGCCCGGCTCTTCTCGTCGGCCGGATCGCTCGCGAGCTCGAGCGGAAAGACGAGGTCGGCGTCCCAGGTGAGCGGCCAGGCGCGGTCCGCCGCGACGACGGCTGCCCCGAGCGAGGGGTCGCTCCGGAAGAGGCCCGAGTTGAGCACGCGCGTCGTGGGATTCCCCGCCCAGAACTTCCGTGCGACGGAGATCGAGGTGCCGAGCGGCACCCGCAGGGCCGATCGCAGCGCGCCGGCCGTCAGCACCGCGAGGCCGAGCGCGGCCAGCGACGTCGCGACCGCCCGCCGGACCTTCGCGCTCACCGCTTCCGCGGGCGCTCGCGACGGGACAGCGCGCTCCGCAGCTCCGTCAGGCGTTCCGCGAACGGCGCGGGATCGGGGTCCTTCATGAGACGCCCCACCGCCCCGACCTCTTCCGCGAGCATCTCGAAGACGCGGAGCGCCTCGGGGTTCTCGGACTGGATGGCGTGGGTCAGGTCCGGGGCCTGCGCCAGGAGCGGCGTCACCAGGTCCAGGAGCCGGCGGAACGACGTGGAGACCCGCCCGTCCAGGCCTTCCAGCACCACGCCGCCGCGCGCCAGGGTCGACGCGGCGACGAGCGCGACGACGTGGGCCAGGCCCATCGTCCGCGCGATCCACGGATCGTGCTCCTCGATGGGGAGGGTCTTGATCCTGAGCCCCGTCCCCGCGAAGAGCCGGGCGGTGCGCCGGGTCGCGGCGGGATTCCCGGCGTCGAGCACCATCAGGTCCCGCCCCTCCAGCCCCGGCACCCCGGGCCCGAAGAGGGGATGGAGCGACGCCACCGCGAGGCCGCGCTTGGCCGCCTTCCTCAGGATCGGCACCACCGGGGCCTTCACGCTCCCGATGTCGGCGACGAGCCCGCGCGGCGCGAGCGCGACCACGTTCTCGGTGACGCGCGCGACGTGCGCGAGCGGCGCGGAGATCAGCACCACGTCCGCGGTCCGCGCCGCCTCGAACGGGACCGACGCGAAGCCGGGCACGCCCCCCGCGGGATCGTGGATCAGCACCTCCCACGCGTTCCGCGCGAAGACCCGCGCCAGAAGCCGGCCCATCCGGCCCGCTCCTCCGATCAGGACGAGCCGGCGGGGTCGCTTCATGCGGGCGCCGTCACGCGCAGGAAACGCTTGCCGAGCTTCACGAAGCGAACCCCGTCCGCCCCGAACGCCACCGGCTCGGCCGGGTTCTCCACCTTCGTGAACGTCATGCCGTCGTCGGAGAGCGAGACCGCGCCCTCCTTCAGCTTCTGCCGCGCCACGTTCTTGCTGGGCGCGAGGCCGAGCGCCACCAAGAGCGACGCCACCCCGTCCGGCACCGGCACGGGGCACGCCACGGTGTCGGCCTGCACCGGCCCCGCCGCCTTGGCGAAGCGGCGCTCGAACTCCGCCTCGGCCGCGGCCCCGGCCTCGGCGCCGTGGAAGTCCGACGCCAGCTGCCGGGCGAGGTCCATCTTCAGTCGCTTCGGGTGGATCCGCCCTTCGGCCACACCGGCGCGCATGGCGTCGATCTCGTCGGGACGGAGGTCGGTGAGGAGCGTGAAGTAGCTCCACATCAGGTCGTCGGAAACGGACATCGCCTTGCCGAAGATCTCGTCCGGGCTCTCGGTGACGCCGATGTAGTTGTTCATCGACTTCGACATCTTCTCGACGCCGTCGAGGCCCACCAGCAGCGGTACGGTGATCACCACCTGCGGCTCCTTCCCCCACTCGCGCATCAGGTCGCGCCCCACCAGGAGGTTGAAGAGCTGGTCGGTACCGCCCATCTCCACGTCGCACTCGAGCGCCACGGAGTCGTAGCCCTGGCAGAGCGGGTAGAGGAGCTCGTGCACGGAGATCGGCTGGCCGGCCTTCCAGCGCTTGGAGAAGTCGTCCCGCTCCAGGAGACGGGCCACCGTGTACTTGCCGCAGAGACGCACCATCCCGTCCGCGCCCAGCGCCTGGAGCCACTCCGAGTTGAACGCGATGCGCGTCTTCTCCGGGTGGAGGATCTTGAACACCTGCGTCTTGTACGTCTCGGCGTTCGCGAGCACCTCGTCGCGGGTGAGCTGCGGACGGGTGGCTTTCTTGCCGGTGGGGTCGCCGATCATCCCGGTGAAATCGCCGATGAGGAAGACGACCTCGTGCCCCAGCTCCTGGAAGTGGCGCATCTTGCGGAAGACCACGGTGTGTCCGAGGTGGAGGTCCGGCGCGGACGGGTCGAAGCCGACCTTCACGCGGAGCGGCTTCCCGGTGGCGCGGGAGCGGGTGAGCTTCTTCTCCAGCTCTTCCTGCTGGACGCAGGTGTCGATCCCCTTCAGGAGGAGAGCGAGCTGCTCGTCGACGGGCGGAAACGGCATGCCCGGATTGTACGGGCCTCAACGCGGCACCCCCGGCGTCCGTACACTCTCCCCGTGGACACGGACGAGCTGAACCGGCTGATCCGCTCGCTCAACACCGGAGGCCCGGAGCCGCGCGCGCCCGAGGAGTCGTTCGAGCTGGTCCGGGGCGACGACCCGGCGGCGCCGGCCCTGACCTTCGCGGCGGCCTCAGCCGCCCCCGCCCTGGACGGCGAGGTGGCCCCCCGCCTCGCCGCGCTCCTCACCGAGACCGTCCGGCGCGGCGGCACGGACCTCCTCCTAGTGCCGAACGCGGCCCCGTCCATGCGGCTCCACGGCCAGCTGGAGCCGGTCCACGCCTCGGCCGAGCCGCTCGGGCGCGAGGAGGCCTACGAGCTCCTCACCCCGTCGCTCTCGGCCGACCGGCGTCGCCGCTATCTGGAGACGGGGGCGACGGACCTGTCGCTCCGGCTGGCCGCCCTCGGCCGGTTTCGCGTCAACCTCCACCGGACCCGCCTTGGGGCGGCCGCCGCGCTGCGCGTCCTGCCGCGCCGGATCCCGCCGCTCTCCGAGCTGGGGCTCCCCGAGACCCTCTACGACCTGACGAAGACGTCGAAGGGTCTGGTCCTGGTCACCGGCGCGACCGGATCGGGCAAGACGACGACGCTGGCGGCGCTGGTCGACCGGGTCAACCGCTCGGAGCGCCGCCACATCGTCACGATCGAGGACCCGGTGGAGTACGAGCACGCGCACGCCCGATCGATCGTCGAGCAGATCGAGGTGGGCATCGACGCGCCCAGCTTCGAGGCGGCGCTCGTCGCGTCGCTCCGTCAGGACCCCGACGTGATCCTCGTGGGCGAGATGCGGGACCTGGAGACGACCCGCACCGCTCTCACGGCCGCCGAGACCGGCCACCTGGTGCTGACGACGCTGCACACGAACGACGTCCCGCAGACGATGAACCGCGTGCTCGACATCTTCCCGCCCGAGCAGCAGGGCCAGGTCCGCCACCAGCTCTCGCTCGCCCTTTCGGCCATCATCTGCCAGCAGCTGATCCCACGGCGCGACGGCACCGGGCGCGTGGTGGCGACGGAGATCCTGATCGCGACGGACGCCATCCGCGCGCAGATCCGGAAGGGCGCCTACCACCAGCTGCACAGCGAGCTGACGCTCGGGCGCCGCTTCGGGATGATGACGATGGAGGACTCGCTCGCCGGCCTGGTGCGTTCCGGGCTCATCGGGGAGGGCGAGGCGCGCCTCCGGTCGTCGCACCCCGAGGACCTGGCGTCCTTGCTGAAGTAGCGCCGCTACTTCACCTCGATGCAGCTCTCCCGCACGGTGGTCGTCTTCCCCGGGCGCACGACGATCGGCAGGTACTTCGTGCAGTCCATCCCGCGCGCGACGATCCGCATCCGGTAGCGGCCCGGCGGCAGCTCCACGACCGCCGGGAGGGGCCGCTTCCCCACGATGCGTTTGCCGCCGTCGTCGAGGATCTCGTCCAGGTCCCCGGCCGGGAGGAGCGCCACGTCCAGCGTCCCCACCTCGGGCTCCGGGGTCGGCGTCGGTACGCTCCGCGTGGGATGGGGCGTCGGTGCGCGCTTCGTCGGCGCCGGCACGGGGGTAGGGGTGGGCACCGAGACGTCCGGGGCGGGCGAGGGCGAGGCGACCGGCCCGTCGATCGGTGTCTGGCGCTTCCTCATGAAGTACCAGCCGGCGAACGCCATCGCCCCCACGAAAGAGACGATCCCCGCGATGAACACGACGCGGCCGAGGAGGACTTCGCGGGAAAGCGGATCCGGGCCCTTCCGCTCCCGTGCGCGCTCGGGCGGACGGGTGATCGTCACGTCCACCTTGCGCATGTCGGTCTGGCTGCTGTCGGCGCGCTTCCGCGCGAGCGTCTCCGAGAGGGGGCTCACCTCCTCGCGGCTGCGCCACAGGTCCGCGAGGACCTCCTCCCACGACGCGGGGCGGTCGTCGCGCCGGCGGGAGATCATCCGGGTGACGAGCGCCACCAGGCGCGGCGCCGGCCCGCCGCGTTCCGGCGCCACGATCAGCGGCGGGAAGTTCCCCTTGATGTGCCCGTCCACCACCTCCGACAGGCCGTCCGCCAGGATCGCGCGCCGGCCGGCGAGGAGCTCGTACATCGTCATGCCGAGCGAGTAGACGTCGGAGCGGAAGTCGATCGTCTCGCCCTTCGGCAGCCCCACCAGCTGCTCGGGCGACGCATATGCCAGCTTCCCGAGGAAAGCGCCGTGCTGCGTCAGCCCGCCCGCACCCTCGCCGGAGAGGATGTCCTTGGCGATGCCGAAGTCGATGAGGCGCGCGTGGAGGCGCCCGAAGCGGTCCTCCACCAGGATGTTGTCCGGGGAGATGTCGCGGTGGACGATCCCCTCCTGGGTCACGGCCTGCAGCCCCTCGGCCACCTGGATGAAGACGGGGAGAAGCTCGATGGCGGGCCGGCCCTGCAGCTGCGAGAGCGGCTGCCCACGCACCAGCTCCAGCGCCATCCACCCGAGCCCGCCCTCGGTGACCCCGTACTCGTAGAGGCGGGGTAGCGCCTGGTGGTTGAGCCGCTCCAGCAGCGCGGCCTCGCGCTGGAAGCGCTCCACGGGGTGGAACTCCGGGTCGATGTCGCCGAGGCTCATCACCTTCAGCGCCGTCTCCAGCCCGTCGCGCACCCGCCGGGCCCGGAAGACGGACGCCACGCCGCCCGAGGCGACGCGGTCGAGGATCTCGTACCCCGGGATGAGGTTCGGGTCGGGGATCAACGCCTCATCTTCTCATCCGGGGTGGGGGGGGCGAGCGCCCACATTCATCAACGGCGTGAGGGTAGGATCGAGGTCGCGTGGGGATGTTCGACTACTACGAGCCCGTACCGCCTCTGTGCTGTCCGGTGTGCGCGACGCCTCTGACCGAATGGCAAGGGAAGCAAGGCACGAATCTCCTGCTGGTGTGGAGGCAAGGGCAAGCGGCGCCGGTCGGCCTCCGACTCGACGGGATCGAGATGGAGACGTTGCCTCTTCGGGCAGACGCGCCCGACCGGCTCCCGCCCGAATTCACGTTCTACTCGACCGACTGCCCCCGTCATCCGTTCGTGACGGCCCGTGGCCGCACCGAGGGAGGGATCTGGGTAGATTCCGTGCCCTTGCCATGGAACCCGCGCCGGGACTACGAGCCGAACGGCAGCGTCTAGGCAGGCGTCACAGGAGACCCGCCAAGGCCCACAAACGCACGAACGGCCGTGGGCCGGTGCCTCGCGGCTCTCCGGCATCTGTTGGCCGACACCTATCCGCTGGCCCGCTCCCCCGGACTCGGATCAGAGGCCCAGCTCGGCCCTGAGCTCTTCCAGAGACAGGCCGTCGTCGGGCTCCTGGAGCGCATTGCGGACCGCCGCGATGTCGATGCGGTCCTCCTCTTCGGACACCAGCCGCTCGAACAACACGAAGTGCTGTGGCGAGATCAGGAAGCCGATCGTCTTCCGACCCTCACGGATTCGTATCGGGTGACCTGGAGCCAGACCAGCTATCCCTCCGGCCTGCTGCTTCTTCTGCATCCTCGTGGTCTTCCTGGTGGCGCGCTTCATTGCCGCGTCCTAGCCCGGTTGAATCGGGGCAGCGCAGGCGGTACGTAGGCCCCCTCACCCGACCCGAGGTCGAAGTTCAGGAGCATTTCCAACCGCCCGGCGACATCCTGCTCCAGCCTCATGTGCTCGATCAACTTCTCGACCTCCTCTGCGAAGAGAGGGTCCTCGGCGAGCATGCGATCCAGGGCTTTCATGAAAGCCGTCCTCTTGCCGGGCACCGCACTCCCCCTTCGCGTGCGGCGCCCGCCGCGAGACGCGCCGACCGCGGTGGCCCCGGACCGTCCCGACCGTCGACCGCTCCTCGTCACGCGGGCACACCCGCCAGGTCCCAGACACGCGTGAACGGGCCGACCGGCGGCGCCTCGCGGCCCCGCCCGTCTCGGAGCGCCAAGAGGTGCCGCTCCACCTCCTTCCGCCGGAGGGCCGTGAACTCGTCATCCGATAGACCCCGAATCCCGTCGTCCAGGCTCGACATCACGGCGCGCAGCAGACTCTCGCGCTCTTCAGCAGCTCTGTCGACGATGGTGAGGCAGAGCAAGCTGAACGACTCCTCGGGAGCGGTGTCCGGTTCGGCGTCGCCCGATACGATGGCGCGCAACTCGGCAATCACCTCCTCCGCGGGGATGTCGAGCGAGTCGTCGTCGCGCATCTCCTCGGCGCGACGCGCCGCCTCCGCGATCCAGGCGCGCTCGATCTCCTCCGGGGTCGCAAGATCGGCGGCCAGGCTCGAGATGATCTCGAGCGCCAGGATCGCGCGCCGGCTCGCGGGAAGGGCGAGAGCTTGCTCGCGCAGGCGGGCGGGCGAGGTCACCGGGGGCCTCGCGTCGTCACCGGCTCTCCCGCACCACCGGCCATGTACGCGAGCGCCTGCCCGATGTCTTCAGCTTGCAGGTAGGGGTACAGGGCCAAGATCTCCTCGTGGCTGTGGCCCGTGGCCACCAGACCGACGACGGTGCTGACCGTGACGCGCACGCCCCGGATGCAGGGTTTGCCACCCATGACTTCGGGCTTGATGGCGATCCGGCTCAGGTCGCTCCGCATGGTAGAGATCATAGCGATCGCGTCGTCCGGCTCGGGACGAGAGATCACGAGCGGACGACGGCTTCCTGGTCCTCACGCTTAGTCCCCGAATGGCACGACGTAGGCGACGTACTCCCGCGGCTGCGGGTTTTCGGCCCAGACGAGCGGCATGGTGGCCCACCTCGCGGAGTACATTCCATCGAGCGCATCGGGCCTCTCCCGGTCCTCGGCGGCGACGGTCTCCAGAGTGCCTCCGTCATCGTGTCGCACCTCTACCGCTTCGAGATGAAAGGGCGTGCGGTTGATCCAGAGGACCGCCTTGAGATGAGACGGTCGCCTCGGACGTCCGACCACGCTTCCACCGGGACCTCGAGGTCCACAGCCCGGCGGATTCACGGCGCCTCCTTCTCGAGCTGTGTCCGCAGGGAGACTGCCGCCGCCGTCGCTCTTGGTTCCCCGTTCTCCGTGGGCGACCCATCCCCCTGGCTCGTCGGGATCGAGGCACTGTCAGCGTTGGCACCAAATGCGGCGATGCGCATCATGAAGGTCGGGCGCGAGGTGCCCGCGCGCACGGTCGCGTCGCCGTCGAGCTCGGCCGCCATCCGGGCGAAGTCCATCGGGTCGTTCGTCACGGTTCCATCTCCAGCCTCGCCGTATCGCTGTCGACCGGCTCCCCGGAGCCCGTCGGTTCCCATCGGATGCCGCCCGTGAGATCGTCCACGCCCCTTGAAGACGAACCCCTCCGACGCCCTCGCCGTTCGCGCGCTCTGCGCCGCCGCCGCCCCGCGCTTCGGCGATCACTTCGCCCTGCGCGCTCTCCTGAAGGCTCACGCACTCTTGGCGACCGCGCTCGGAATCCGCCTGGCCGAGCTGCGCGATTCCGGCCTCTCGGACGCCGCCCGCTTCGCCCGGATGCACGAGCTTTCCTGGCAGCTCCCCGCCGCGCTCTCGGCCGCGCGCGTTCTCGGTGAGCGCTGGAGCAAGGTCCCCGAGCGCCACCGGCCCCACTACACACCCGAGCAACGATTCGAGATCCTCCGCGTCAAGTCGGTGCTCGTCCTCTCGGCCAGGGAGACGGCGAGCCTCTTCGCCCTGTCCCAAGGCACGATCCACCGCTGGATCACCGAGCTGCTCCGGGCCCAGCAGGCGGACCCTGGCGCCGCTGCCATCGGCAAGAAGTTCCAGCCCACTCCTCCCGTTCGCCGCTATGCGGACGCGCTCCGTGACCTCATTCGGGTTCTCTCGGTCCAGGGATTCGGCGGCGCCGAGAGGATCGCGAGGGTGGTGGCCCGTCATGGCTTCAAGGTTTCCGCCCGCACCGTGGCCCGGGTCCGCAAGGAGGTGACGGTTCCGGCCGGACCGCCGCATGGGCCAGAAGGCCGGGGAACCGGCGAGCCGGAAAGGGCGACCGAGGAGAAGCCCCACCAGCTCGCGGCGCGGGGTCCGCTCGACAAGGTCCTGGTGGACATCACCCACGTGCGGTCCCTCTTCGGCCTCTTCACCTTCCGCATCGCGGTGGTGCTCGATCTCTTCTCGCGATTCCCCCTCGCGTTCGCCGTCTTCGGGAAGGAGCCATCGGCCTTTCACATGATCGCCCTCGTCGAGAGGGCGCTGCGCTTCGGGAAGCCCAGGGTCCTCCTATCAGACAAGGGCGGCGTGTTCCGGTCCAGGCTTTTCGAGTCCGCCTTGAAGACGCTCGGCATCGAGCACCGCTTCGGCGCCGTGGGGCGCCACGGTTCGATCTCCACGCTCGAGCGCCTCTGGAGGTCGATCAAGGCGGCCCTCCAGGTGAGATCCCTCCGGAAGGACCTCGTCCTTTCGGACTTCCACCGCCACGTCGCGGTCGCCCTAACGCACTACAGCTACCACCTGCCTCACGGCGGGCTGAACGGCGCGACTCCCGCGGAGGTGCTGCTCCGCCTTCCCCCGGCCTGCGACACTGCCGTCCACCCTCGGCGGGGCCGTCCCGGAGAGGTCGTCGCGTTCCCCAGGTTCGAGGTCGAGCACCTGGCGCCGGGATTCCCCATCCTGGTCCGCAGGGCCGCGTAGCCGCGGGCGCCCAGAGAGCGCCTTCCCCTCGATCGCGGGCCTCAAGAGAGCTGGATTCGAGACTGGCCGCCGATATCGGTAGCCCGGCAGAGCCCTGTCAGCGACTTCTGCCCCGCTCTCCCCGCGCTCGGATTCCAGGGGGTCGGGCAACCACTGGCGATGCCTCAGGAGCGCTCTCAAAGCCCATTGCGGGGGTACACGTTCCCCAGGTTCGAGGTCGAGCACCTGGCGCCGGGATTCCCCATCCTGGTCCG
>CAYLNK010000254.1:0-10084 GCA_964384675.1 uncultured Holophagales bacterium
GCCGCCTCGGGCGCGGCGCGTCGACCCCCGACGGCGACCGCGGTCCTGGCCCGGGGCGCGACCCCGACGGCGACCTTGCTCCGCGAGACGCTCGTCGTCGTGGACGACGAGGGCGACCCGACCCTGGAGGCGGAGCGAGACGCCCTGGAGGAGCAGCGGCGGCAGCTCCAGCTCCAGCAGCTCGACCTGGAGCGGCGTTCGATCGACCTCGAGGCGCGCGCCGAGCAGAAGGGCCTCGCGGCCGAGGCGGCGCGGCTGAAGGCCGAGGGCGAGGCCGAACGCGCCGCGCGGGCGGAGAGCCGTCGCGGCCTGGTCGAGCGGCGGCTCGGTCTCCAGAAGCGGCAGATCGAGCTGCAGGCGCGGGAAGTCCAGCTCGAGGCCGGGCGCCTGAAGGCCGAGCGCGAGGCCGAGGCGAGCGCCCGCACGGCCGAACGGAACGCGAGCGCCCAGGCGGCCGACCAGGCACGCCAGGTCGCGGAGCGGGCCGAGCGGGACCTCGCCCAGAAGCGGAAGGCGATCGAGACCGAGGTGGAGCAGCTCGAGCGGCAGGTGCGGGCGGTCGAGGCCGAGGCCCGAGCTCACGAGCTGAAAGAGACCTCCGAGGACCTGGCGCGCTCCCTGGCCGACCAGATCCAGTCCCTGCGCGACGCCCTGCCCGAGGCGGAGGGCCAGAAGGCGGAGCTCCAGCGGGAGATCGAGCGTCTTCAGGCGGCCGTCGACGCGCTGAAGGCCGGCCGGGCCGAACCGAGCGCCCCCCGCTCCACGGAGACGAGGCCGCGCGGCTAGAGGCGCTCTTGGAACGACCGCGGACTCACACCGGGTCGCATTAACATCGACGGTGATGAGATCGCTCTCTTTCGCCCCGCTCCTCCTCTCCCTCGGCGTGGCGGCGGGCCCGGCCCCCGGCGCCACGCCCGCGAAGCCCGCGTCGGTCCTGCCGTTCCACGAGGACGACTTCGACAAGGCGATCGCCCAGGCGAAGGCGAGGAAGCTGCCGATCTTCGTGGAGGCCTGGGCCCCCTGGTGACACACGTGCCGCTCCATGAGGGCCTACGTCTTCACGGACAGGTCCCTCGGGCGGCAGGCCGGACGGTTCGTCTGGCTCTCCATCGACACCGAGAAGGCCGCGAACGCCGCCTTCAAGAAGAGGTATCCGGTCGGCGCCCTTCCGACGTACCTCGTGCTGGATCCCGCCGACGGGAAGGTCGCCCTGCGGTGGGTCGGCGGAGCCACCCTGTCGCAGCTCACGAAGCTGTTCGACGACGGCGCGCGCGCCGTGGGGAAGCCCCGGACGACCGTCGACGAGCTCCTCGCGAAGGCCGATCGCCTCTACGGCGAGTCGCAGTGGAAAGAGGCCGCCCAGGCGTACGCGGAGGTCCTCGCGAAGGCGCCGAGGAAGTTCGGGCCGAGGGTCCGCGTCACCGAGTCGCTCCTCTGGGCCCTGACCAGCTCCGGCCAGCACGAGGCGTGCGCGAGTACGGCGGCCGGGGCGTATCCGGCGCTGAAGTCGACCCCGTCGTCGGCGAACCTCGCCGCCTCCGGGCTCTCCTGCGCGCTCGAGATCGCCGCGGAGAACCCCTCGCGAGCCAGGCTCGTCGGGACGCTCGAGACCGCTTGCCGCGAGGTCCTCGCCAACCCGCGGATCGAGCTGGCCGGCGACGACCGCTCCGGGATCTACGGGACGCTCGTCGAGGCGCGCAAGGACGCGAAGGACGAGGCCGGTGCCCGGAGCGTCGCGGCGGAGTGGGCGGCGTATCTCGAGGGCGAGGCCGCGAAGGCCCTCACGCCCGACGCGCGCGCCGTCTTCGACCCCCACCGCCTCACGGCGTATCTGGAGATGGGCGAGCCCGCGCGCGCCCTTCCGATGCTCGAGGCCTCGGAGCGCGACCTGCCGTCCGACTACAACCCGCCGGCGCGCCTTTCGACCGCGCTGAAGGCGCTCTCCCGGTGGGACGAGGCGATGGCGGCCTCGGACCGGGCCATGGCCCGGGCGTACGGCCCGCGCAAGCTGCTCCTGTACCGGACCCGCGCGGACATCTACGCGGGCAAGGGCGACGTCGCGTCGGCCCGGAGGACGCTCGAGGAGGCGATCCGCTTCGCCGAGGCGTTGCCGGAGGGGCAGCGGTCCGAGGGGACGGTCACGCTCCTCCGGAAGAGGCTGGAGGGGATGAAGTAGCGGCCTCGTGGCAGCATGGCGGCCGTGGGCGATCTCTCCCCAGGCCGCTTGCGCCGGGCGCGGGCCGGCCTGCTCGTCGTCTCGACGCTCCTCGCGACCGAGGTCGGCCTCCGGATCGGTGACGCCTTCGACCACGGCTGGATGGTGGCGGGCCAGCCCGGAGTCGACCTGCTCACGATCCCCGATCCCGTCCTCGTCTACACGTACAAGGCGAGCACGCGCGGCACGAACGCGCACGGCTACCTGGACCTCCCGTACTCCCTGGAAAAGCCGCCGGGCGTCTTCCGGATCGTGGTCATCGGGGATTCCGTCGCGGCGGGGCAGCGCGTGGAGCCCGGCGAGGGGTTCCCGAAGGTCCTGGAGCGGGAGCTGAACGCGGCCGGCGGCGGACGGCGTTTCGAGGTCCCCGTGCTGGCCCGGAGCGGCTACTCGACCTCTCAGGAGCTGGTGCTGCTCGAGAAGGAAGCGTTCGCCTACTCTCCCGACCTCGTGCTCTGGAGCTACGTCCTGAACGATCCCGCCGATCCGATCTACCACAACGCGAACGGGGAGCTGGGCCGCTATCACGCGCGTCCGACGGTCTTCACCTGGCGGCTCCTTTCGAAAAGCTGGTTCCTCCTGAAGGAGGAGGCCCGGGCGGTGGGGGGGCCGAAGGAGTGGCATCTGCGGCTCCACGCCGTCTACTGGAGCGACGTCGAGCGGAACATCGCCCGCATCGGCGAGCTGACCCGGGCGCACGGAGTCCCCGCCGTGTTCGTGGTCCAGCCGCTGCTGGAGGGTTTCGACGGACGCGGGGGATACCCGTGGCGGGAGCTCCACGGTCGGCTGGAGGCGACCGCGCGCCAGGCCGGGCTGACGACGCTGGACGTGACCGACGCCTTCGTCTCCCGGGGCCTGACGGCGCTGAAGCGCGCGGACGACCCGTGGCACCCGAACGCCCTCGGGCATCGGATCGAGGGCGAGCTCCTCGCGCGGGAGCTGGTGGCACGAGGGCTGATCCCGCCGGCCGTACCCGGTGCGTCCGTCCCGGCTCCCGCTCGATAGAATCGGCCCGCCATGCGCATCCTCCCGGTCTCGTGCCTCCTCCTGTCCCTCGTGCCCGGCGGCGCGGCCCTGGCCGACCACGACGACGGGGACGACGTGAAGGAGTACGCCTACCTCCTGAGGTTCGACGCCAAGGAGCTCTCCGCCTTCGCCGGGTACGTGGTGGTGGACGGAAGCGACATGGACACCCGCTTCCAGGTCTCCCCGCGGATCGGAGGCGCCGCGAGCCCGGTCGACGTCGCGCTGGCCTACTCCGGGAGCATCCCGGTCACCATCGAGGCGATCCCGGGCCGTGATCTCCTCGCCAAGGCCGAGGCGTGGGCGCGCGGGGAGGCGGCTCGTTCGCCGGACCACGTCCTCTGGATGGACCCCGAGGTGCTGAAGAGGTTCGAGGCGGCCTTCGGCGGGGAGGCGCACCGGCTCTCCTACACGCGGTCGCCTCTCCTCTCGGGGCTGCTCGGCCTCGCGGCGTGCCACATGCACTTCCTGAAAGGGCCGCGGGACGGGCTGGCCCGGGTCGTCGAGCACGTGGCGCTCCGGTACGACTCGCCGCGGAGCGCCCGGATCGTGCCGATCCGGTACGTCCTCGAGTATCGCGACGGCTCCCGGACGGAGCTGTCGCCGGAGAAGGCCGCGGCGCTGTCCGCGGCGGATCTCCGGAGCCTCCTCCAGGCGAAGGGGAAGACCGTGACTCGATCGGGGCTCTCGCCCGAACGGCTCTGGAACCTGGGGGCGCCGTCGTTCGCCGCGGCGATGCTGGTCGGCCTCGCCTTCCGGAGGCGGAGCGCCGGCTGACGTCCTTCCTGATCACGCTCCTCGTCGAGTCGGTGGTCCTTGCCGTCTCCTGCAGGGAGCTCCGGCGTCCCCGCGGGCTCCTGGTCTGCCTCCTCGCGAACCTGCTGACGCACCCCGTCTACCGTCAGGCGCGGGCCAGCCTCTTTCCGCACGAGCGCTGGCTCCTGGGAATGGCGGTCTTCGAGCCGCTGGTCTTCGCGTGCGAAGCGGGGATCTACGCCTGGTTCGTCCCGATGCCGCTCCGGCGGGCTTGCGCCGCGTCGTTCGTCGCGAACGCGGCGAGCGCCGCCGTCGGGCTCGCGGGGCGGCTCCTGGCGGGTTGATCGCGAACCCGCGGGTGCGCGGCTCCGTTCCTGCCGTGGAGGTCACACATGAAGATCCCCGGTCGCATCGCCGTCCTCGCGCTCGCCCTGGTCGTCGCCGGCTGCGCGACGGCGCCCGGCGACCCCGGGTTCCGCCGCCTGGACGGCCGCTCGCTCCCTGCCGCGGAGATCGACGCGCGCGTGGACGAGCTGATGAAGCGAGCCGCCGTTCCGGGGCTCGCGATCGCGCTGATCCGCGACGGGCGCGTGGTCCACGCGCGCGCCCACGGCTTCGCCGACGTCGAGAGCGGCAGGCCCCTCACGACCGGCACGGTGATGTACGGCGCCTCGCTGACGAAGGCGGCGTTCGCCTACCTGACCGTCCAGCTCGCCGAGGAGGGAGTCCTGGACCTAGACGCCCCGCTGCCGCGCCTCCTCGCCAAGCCCCTGCCCGAGTACCCGGACTTCGCGGACCTCGCGTCGGATCCGCGCTGGAAGGCCTTCACCCCGCGAATGCTCCTCTCCCACACGAGCGGCCTCCTGAACTGGCGCTTCATCAACGACGACGGGAAGCTCGACGTCAAGTACGAGCCCGGCAGCCGCTACGTCTACTCGGGCGAGGGGATCCAGATCCTGCAGCTCGTCGTGGAGGAGCGGACCGGCGAGAAGCTCGCCGAGCTGATGCAGCGGCGCGTCTTCGGCCGGTTCGGCATGACGAGCACCAGCATGGCCTGGCGCGCCGACTTCGAGGGCCGGACGTCGACGGAGTACACGGTCGAGGGCAAGCCGGGCGGGCACCGGAAGCGCTCCCGCGCTCGCGCCGCCGGGTCGATGGACACCACGCTCGACGACTACGCGCGCTTCGTGGCCGGCGTGCTGCGCGAGCACCGCGCCGGCAGCGGGCCGGTGGTCGAGATGCTGCGCCCGCAGAAGCGGATCGTGTCGCCGCAGCAGTTCCCGTCCCACTTCCCGGGGGAGACCGACGTCAACGCGGGGATCGAGCTGTCGGCCGGGCTCGGGTGGATTGTCTACCGCTCCCCGTCGGGGCCGGCGTTCTTCAAGGAGGGGAACGACGACGGCACGAACAACTTCGCGCTCGGCTTCCCCGGCTCCGGGACGGCGGTGGTGATGCTCTCCAACAGCGCACGGGCCGATCGGATCTTCTTCCCGCTCGTCGAGGAGCTCCTCGGGAAGACGTGCCTGCCGTGGTTCTGGATGGGGTACGTCCCGTACGACCGGAGCGAGCTGCGCGACCCGTCGGCGCGGGCGCACCCGATCGGCCCCTGCTCCTCCGGCGGCGCCCGCTGAGCGTCGCGCCGGCGCAACCGGTCACCGCGCCCTCCTGTCCAAGAAGATATGAAGCGAATCCTCCTCACCCTCTTCCTGCTCGCCGTTCTCCCCCTCCGGGCGGCCTCCTTCGAGGCCGCGGACAAGGAGGTCGAGCGCGCGTTGAAGAGCGGCGGCGTGCCGGGCGCCGCGCTCGTCGTCGTGAAGGACGGAGCGGTCGTCCACGTCCGGGCCTTCGGCGTCGCGAGCGCCGAGACGAACGTCCCCGTCACCACCCGGACGCTCTTCCGCATCGGCTCCACCACGAAGATGCTCGTCGCGCTCGCCGCCCTCCGGCTGGTGGACGACGGGCGGCTCCGGCTGGACCAGCCGGTCGGGGAGGTCCTGCCGGATCTCGCACCCGGCGTGAAGCGGGTCACGCTCGACCAGCTCCTCTCCCACACTGCCGGCCTCGCCGAGGATGCCCCGATGTCCGGATCGGCGGACGAGGCGGCGCTCCTCGCGCGCGTCACAGGATGGAAGGACGACGCGCTCTTCGCCTCGCCCGGCGAGGTCTTCTCGTACGCGAACCCGGGCTACGTCCTGATCGGGGCGCTCGTCTCCCGCGCCACCGGACAGCCGTTCAGCGTCGCGATGAAGACGCTGGTGCTCGACCCGATGGGGATGCCGGAGTCGACGTTCCGTCCCCTCGAGGCGTTCACGCGGCCGGTGGCGCTGGGACACGACAAGGGCGGCGTGATCCGGCCGATCGCCGAGCACGCCGGCAACTACCCGCCCGGCTCGCTCTTCACCCACGCGGAGGACCTGGGGCGCTTCCTGGCGGCGCTCCCCGCCGCGTCGCTGGAGAGGCTCGGCCGGCCGCGGGCCGACATCCCCACGCAGGGGCGGCGCTACGGCTACGGGCTCGTCGTGGAGGAGCGCCGCGGTCCGCGCGTCCTCCTCCACACCGGCGCGCGCAGCGGCTACGGCAGCACCTTCCTCTTCCTGCCCGAGCAGCGTGTCGCCGTCGCGGTCCTCGCGAACCGCACGGGCGCGACGCTCTCCTCCGCGGCCTGGGCGGCGGCGAGCGAGCTCGTCGAGCTGAAAGAGCCGGCGGAGCCGCCGTCCGCGCCCGTGGCGCTCTCGCGCGACCAGCTCGCGGGCCTCGCCGGCACGTACGCGAACGGCACGTTCCTGCCGCCGGTGGAGCTGGCGGTCGACGGGGACCGCCTGGTGGTCCGCGCGGGCGGCAAGGCGTTCCCGGCGACGTGCGTCGGACCCGACCGATTCCGGGCGCCGGGCGCGGCGCAGCTCGAGTCGTTCGTGATCGTGAGGGATCCCGCCGGAGCGCCCCGCTTCCTGTGCGCCGAGGTCTGGGCCCTCCGCAAGAGGAGCTGACATGAACGCCGGGATCTTCCTCGCGCAGTCCGTCCCGGGAATCCTGATCACGGCGATCGTCGCGGCTTTCTATCTCGTCCTCCGCCACCAGAACCTCCAGCGCTACCGGATCCGCCTCGAGGTGATCCAGAAGGAGCGGCTGGTCGCGATGGAGAAGGGCCTTCCGATGCCCGAGATGCCGGACTACGACCAGGCGGACGCCCGCGGCGTCACCGACACGCTCGCGCTCCTCGACCGCGTGAATCCCCGCTGGCCGCTCGGGGCGGGGTCCGTGCTCGTGCTCGGCGGCATCGGGACGACCCTGGCGCTCTTCCTCTCCGGCGAGGAGTACCACCGGCGCGTCTGGTCGATGGGGCTCATCCCGGTCTTCGTCGGGCTCGGCCTCTTCCTGCACTACCGGCTGACGCGGCTGACGCGGCCGAATGACCGATGAGGAGCTCGTCGAGCGGTACCGGACGGCCCGCGATCCGGCGGACTTCCGGCTGCTCGTCGAGCGGAACGGGCCGCGGGTCCTGCGGCTCGTCTCCTCGATCCTGGGGCCGTTCCGGCTCGCGGACGCGGAGGAGACGGTCCAGGACGTCTTCCTGCGCGCGCACGAGCGGCTGGACCAGTTCCGGGGCGAGGCGCGCTTCGCCACGTGGCTCCACCGCATCGCCTACACCGTGGCCGTGAACCGCGGCCGGCTCCTCTCGATGCGCGCCGTCCACGTCCCGCTCGACGCGCTGCTCGGCCTCCCCGGCGCGGACGACCCGCAGGCCGACGCCGAGGCCGCCGAGCGTGCCGTGCGGGTGGGGGAGGCCGTGGAGACCCTGCCGGACCTCTACCGCACGGTCGTCTATCTCCACTACTGGCAGGAAGCGTCCGTCGCGGAGATCGGCGAGCTCCTCGGCGCGCCGCCCAACACGGTGAAGTCGTATCTCTTCCGGGCCCGCGAGCGCATCCTGCGCGCGCTCGAGACCAAAGGAGTCCGTCGATGAACGCCGAGGATCCGATCCGGGCGCTGGCGGCTCTGCCGCGTCCGCGCCTCTCCCCGTTCTTCTCCGCGCGCGTCACGGCGCGGGCCACGTCGCTTCCCGGGGCGCCTCCGCGTGCCGCGAGCCGTCTGATGCGGCTCTACTGGCTCGTGCTCCTGGTCGTGGCGGGGAGCGCCCTGGCCCGGACGTGGATCGGCCTGACCGTGCTGGCTCTCGCGGGCGTCCTCGCCGCCTTTCCCCTCGGTACCGTCCGGATGCTCCTGGGCGTGGTCGCCGGGGTCGCGCGGAGGCGCTGACCGGCCTCAGCGCGCCCGCAGGACGTGGACCACCGGCCGCGCGCCGTCGGCGAAGAGCTCGAGGACGTAGAGGAGGCCGCTCGCGCGGTCGTACGTCACGTCCCCCAGAAGGTAGCGGCGCTGGACCCCGGAGCCGAGCTCGTCCTCGTCGACGCGGCCGGGGTTGAGGTAGAGGCGGTCGTCGAGGTCGAGGAACGCGTACGGCTGGGGCTCGTGCGGGGCGAGGGCCCCCGCGGCCACGCGCTCGAGGTCGGCGACGTCGTACAGCAGCAGCCGCGCGACGGAGCGGCTGCTCCACCAGCCGCGGCTCGACGTGTGCCCCGCGCACTCGACGAGGTCGGCGGGCGGGCACGGCGTCCCGTCCGCGAGGCGGCAGACGTCGAACTGGCCCACGAACGCACCGTCCACGCACGGCAGGTCGCTGCCGCCCGGGTTCAGGTAGCCGTACCAGGTGCGGGCCCCGACGCCCTTCGTCCCGGCGAAGAGGAGCGCGGACTTGCCGGACGCGGTCGTCACGAACGCGCCGCCCTCCCACGCGTCGGCGTGCTGGTACCCGGTCAGGCAGCGCTCGATCCGGTCGGTCACGTCGGAGGCGGCGTACCGGAGGAGGACGGTGTCGGCGAGCCGGCTGCCCGCGGGCGCAGGCGTCCCGGCGGCGTCGAGCCACGGGCGGTACGCGAAGAGGGCCGGGCCCATTCCCGACCAGCCGCCGTCGCGGTAGCGCCCCGTGCCGAGGACCCGTCCTCCCGTGTGGAGATCGGCCCAGCCGGACGGGATCTCCATGAGGTAGCCGTTCACGGCGTACGGCGACTCCTCGCCCAGGAACCACGCCCCCTTCGGCGACGGAGCGGACAGGTCGGGCTCGCACCAGGCGTGCGACGGCACGGGCGGGTCGGGCTGGAGGTGTACTCCCCAGGCGATGTGGAGCTTCGGCCCGGTCTCGGGCCGATCCAGGTACTGGAGGCCGAGCCGCGGGATCTCGTCGAGCCCGGCGAAGAGCCCTCCGGTCACGTCAGCGAAGCCCTGGAGGAGCCGCGCCTCCGGCAGCTCCTCGACCTGGCGCGAAAGCCCCGGCGCGGGGATGCTCACCTCGGCGACGAGGCCGCCGTCCGGCAGCTCGCCGTAGGGGATCCGGTCGTGGCCGGAGACGAAGAGCGAGCCCGGGAAGCCGTCGGCGGCGCCGCCCGCGTCGCCGCCCGGGCGGAACGTCATCGCGTTGCCGCCGTACTCGAACGTGCGCGGCCGCGTCCCTCCGGCCGGCAGCCGGAACGCGCCGAGGTACTCGAGGTCGGACGGCGCGAGGCGCGCCGACGTGGAAGCGGTTGGCGTCATCGGCACGTACGCGCCGTCGCCCGTCCGATCGCCCGGGGCGGCGCCGTCGTTGACGACCCCGTAGGCGAGCCACGGCGACGTGCCCGCCGTCCGCTGGATCCTCGCCCAGCCGCTCGCGACGCCCCGCGCGCGGAGCGGATCGGTCAGCTGTCGCCAGCCGCCGGCCTCGAGACTCAACGTCTCGGGCGGCCCCGCGGCCGCCCCGCCCCGCTCACCGTCGAACACCTGGACCTGCAGCGTCAGGGGCGGGGCACCGGCCTCTCCCGCGTGGAGGACGGCCACGTTGGAGCGCGACTCCACGTCGCTGTGAAGACCCATCACCCACGCCTCGGCGGAAGCCGCGGCCCCGTCCGGGAGGCCCGGCAGGAAGACCCCGAACGAGCCGGTCGCCGGGGAGAGCGACGCGACGCGGGCGGCGGCGAAGAGGTCGCGCGGCTCGGCGACGCCCGTCGCGGTCACGGCGAGGCTCCCCGCGTAGCTGGCCGCGCCCTCGACGCCGAC
>CAYLNK010000255.1:0-9975 GCA_964384675.1 uncultured Holophagales bacterium
GCGGCTGCGGGCCGGGCCCACCCGTGGCGACGTCCGGCGGCGCGCCGCCCCCGAGGTTCGCCTCCAGCGGGACCATCGACTCGAGCTCGGGCTCCGGTTCGACCTTCGGGGACGGCAGCGCGGGTGCTCCCGCCGCCGCGGCCGGAGCCACGACCCGGGCCTCCGCGGGCGTGACCGGCTCGACGTGGGGCTCGATCAGGCCGGCCGCAGCGGGCGCCGGTGGTAGCGCGGCCGGCACCGGGGGGGCCGGGAGCACCGCCGCCGGCGTGGAGGCCGGCTCCCCGAGCAGCGCTTCGAGGCCGCGAACCCGGTCTTCTCGCCCTTCGGTCCGGTACCTCTCGAGCAGGGGAGCCGCTTCGGTGCGGGCCGTGGTCCTGTCGCCCTTCTCGAGGAGAATCTCGAAGAGCTTCTCCCGGAGCTTCACGGCGTTGGGGCTCTTCCGCAGCGCGGACCGGAGGTGCTCGACGGCCTTGTCGAGGAGGCCGTACTTGCGGAACACCTCGGCTTCGACGAGCGCTTCCTCGAGGTGCGTGTCGACCGCCGGCGCGAACGGGATCGCCGTCGATAGGATCGGAACGGGTGGCCGGGCCGCGGACCTGGGGGCGGCCGGGGCCTCGACAGGGACGCGGCTCTCCGAGACCTCCTCCCGCTCCACGGCATCGGCAGCCTCCGCCAGCTCCAACGCGTCCTCGATCGGCTCGACGTCGATCGCCTCGATCGCCTCGATCGCGGAGGCGAGCGGAATCTCGGCCGAGACCGGAAGCTCGACGATCTCCTCGGCTTCTTCCACGGCGGGCTCGTCCGGGATGGCTGCGCTCTGCCTCGCCTCGAACGCCGCCATCGCTTCGGCGGCGGAGATCACGGGGCGGTCGAAGGCCATCCAGTCGTCCCCTCCTCCGCCACCGAGCGCCGGAGGCGCCGGGATGGCGGTCGGAAGGGGTGCCGGGGGCATCCGGAGGGCGGGATCCGTCTTCTGCCGCTTCACCTCGGGTGGTGGTCCGAAGGTCGGCGGGGGCCGGAGGCCCGGAGGGGGTGCCATGACGGGGGCGGCGGGCGCGGCCTCGACCAGCTCGTCGTCGGGCAGCTCGAACTCGAACTCGTCCGGTCCCGAGGGCACGACGCGGGCAGCCGGAGCGGCAGGAGGTGCCGGCTCGGCGGCCGGGGCGGGCCGGGCCGGGGGTGCCCCCGGGAAGCTCAGAGAGGGCGGGGGCGCTGCGACCGGGGGGGCCGGGACCTGGGGCTCGAGCTGGGTGAGCCGGGCCCGGAACTCGGCCACGTCGGGTGCGAGCCGCGTGCAGATCCGGAGCTGATCGATGGCCTCGGAGATCTTCCCGACCTTGCGCCAGATCTCGGCCAGGGCCGACCTGTACGGAACCGCGGCCACCTCGTCGCCGGACGAGCTCGCGACCTCCACGATCTTGCGCAGGACGTCCTCGTTGTCGGGTGCGGCCTTGGCGATCGGGGTCAGGATGCCGAGGGCCTTCTTCGCCTCACCCCGGCGGACCGCCTGATCGGAGAGAGGAGCCGCCGCCGCGAAGGCCAGGTCCGGACGTCGCGCCCGCAGCTGGATCTTGACGACGATCGCCAGGACCTCCTCGTTCTCCGGCTCCACGGCCTGCGCCTTCGCCGCGAAGTTCCGGGCGTCGGCCATGTCGTTCGCGTTGAGCGCGGCCTCGGCGGCGAGGAGGAAGAGGGGGACCGAGCGCGGCGTGGTCTCGAGGGCCTTCTTCAGGAACGTGCGAGCCTCGTCGAGGCGGCCCGCGTCCACGAGGAGCGGAACGAACGAGCGCAGGATCTCGACGTTGTCGGGAGCGATCTTCAGGGCCTTCTCGTAGACCTGGATCGACTCGTCGAGCGCGCCGCGGTCCTTGAGCATCCCGGCGACGACGGCGTACTCCTTGAGCGCGTCCGGGACCCGGCGGGCCTGCGTGTAGAGGTCGGCCAGCTTGACGTGCAGCTGGATGTTCGCCGGCTCGGCGGCGAGCATCTTCTGGTAGATGCTGATCGCCCCCGAGACGTTGTCCTGCTTGGTGTAGTAGTCGGCGAGGACCTGATACTGGCTCTTGGCCTCCATCCCGAGCCCCTGCTTGCCGTAGAGCTCCGCGAGGCGCTCGTAGACGTCCAGCCGGGCCGGGTCGAGCTTGTTGATCTTCTTGTAGATCGCGATCGCCTTCAGGAAGAAGCCGTCCTTCGAGTAGTGCTCGGCGATCTTCGTGAAGTACGGAATCGACTCCTCGTTGCGGTTCAGCCGGACGAAGAGGTCCCCGACCTTGTTCAGGATGTTGATGTCGTTCGGCGTCTCCTCGAGGACCTTGAGGTAGTCCTTGAGGGCAGCCTCCGGCTTTCCCTTCTGCAGGGACTTCTCGGCGGAGGCGATCAGCGATTCGCGCTTGCTGGCCACTCTTCTCGCTCTTCCTCTTCGCCCGTCCTCGACCCGGCTACGCCGCCCGCCGGGACGGCAGCACCCGGTCGAAGGTGAGGCGGTGGATCGGCGATGGCCCGTGGCGCAGGAGCGCCCGGAGGTGGTCGGGTGTGCCGTAGCCGCGATTCGAGGAGAAGCCGTAATACGGGTACCTGGCGTGCCAGCTCTCCATCTCCCGGTCGCGCGCCGTCTTGGCCACCACGGAGGCGGCGGCGATCGCGGCGACCCTCGCATCGCCCTTGACGAAGGCCCGCTGCTCGATCCCGAGCCCCGGGATCCGGACGGCGTCGACGAGGACCAAGTCCGCCGGGAATCCGGCCCGGGCGAGAGCGGCGAGGGCCCGCCGCATCGCGAGCTCGGTGGCGACCGCGATGCCCAGGGCGTCGATCTCGGCGGACGTGGCCGCGCCCAGCCCGACTCCGGCGCCGGAACGCCGTATGGTCCTGTCGACGGCCTCGCGGACCTCCGGCTCGAGGGCCTTCGAGTCGTCCAAGCCGGGAATGAGGAAGCCCGGACCGAGCACGACCGCTCCGGCGTAGACGGATCCGGCCAGACAGCCTCGCCCCACCTCGTCCACGCCGGCGATCACGCGGTACCCCTCCGCCCGCGCGCGCTCCTCCTCCTCGAGGAGGCGCACGAGACGGGCACGTTCATCGGCCAGCCTGCAGGCGGCGAGCGGACGGGGAACGACCGGGCGAGCGGACGAGGCACGGCGGGGGGCGCCGTCCTGGGTGCGTCCGACTCTCTTGCCGATCCCAGGGGTCATCCGCCCTCCATCTGGTCGTTCGGTCGTCGAAGGGGCCGCCGGGGTTGTCGGACGCTAGCTTACTCCGGTCCCCCGAGGCGTTGTCGAACGAAGAGTCCGCTGGGGGCAGGATCTGGGGGCCCGCTCGTGCCGCAGGCCCCGCCCGGGCTCAGTTGTCCCGCTTCTCCGCGATTCGCGCGGCCTTGCCACGCAGCTGCCGGAGATAGTAGAGCTTCGCCCTCCGGACCTGGCCGTGGCGCTCCACCTCGATCTTCTCGAGGACCGGCGAGTGGACCGGGAAGGTGCGCTCCACGCCCACACCCTGCGAGATCTTTCGCACCGTGAACGACTCGCGTGCCCCGCCGCCGCGCCGGGAGATGACGAGACCCTGGAACACCTGGATGCGCTCCTTCTCGCCTTCCTTGACCTTCACGTGAACCTTCACGGTGTCACCGGGGGCGAACGGAGGGATGTCCCCTCGCAGAACGTGGCTCTCGGCCGCAAGCAACTTGTCCGTCATGACGGAACCTCCCGAATTTTTTCCTGAGGGATCGAAGAGAGGGGAGACCCGACGGCGTTGCCCCGGACGTAGCCCCTTCCGGCCAGTTTACGGGGAATCGCCGGTCCCGGCAACCCGCCGGGACGCCAGGAGATCGGGCCGCCGCCGCGCGGTCGCCTCGAGCTGACGCTCGAGGCGCCACTCGCGGATCCGTTCGTGGTGGCCCGACAGCAGGACCTCGGGAACCGCCAGACCCCGCAGCTCGCGGGGCCTCGTGTAGTGCGGGTAATCGAGGAGGCCGTCCTCGAAGCTGTCGAGCGCGACGCTCTCGGCATCTCCGACGACACCCGGCACGAAGCGCGAGACCGCCTCGACCAGGGCGAGCGCGGCCACTTCCCCCCCGGAGAGGACGAAGTCGCCGAGCGAGACCTCGTCGTCGAAGAGGCCGGCCTCCCGCGTGCGCTCGTCGATCCCCTCGTAGCGGCCGCAAACGAGGACGAGCCGCGGCAGGGCCGCCAGCTCGCGGGCGACCCGGGCGTCGAGCCGCCGGCCCTGCGGCGACAGAAAGACGACCCTGGGCGGCGGACCCTCGGCGCGGAGGGCCTCCACCGCGGCGAAGACGGGCGGGGCGGCCAGGACCATCCCCGGTCCGCCGCCGTACGGCTCGTCGTCCACCTTGCGGTGAGCTCCCTCCGCGAAATCCCGGAGGTCGACGATCCGGAAGTCGAGGAGACCGGCGTCGACGGCGCGCCCCAGGAGCGACTCCCCGAGAGGAGAAGCGAAGTAGCCCGGGAAGATCGTGACGATGTCGAATCGCATCGGGCGCCGCCTAGTCGAGGAGCCCGGACGGCGGGTCGAGGACGACTCGACGAGCCGCGCCGTCGACCGAGACGACGATCGGCTCGACGAACGGCACCTCGCGCGCTCCGCGAGGCGTGAGGACCGTGAGGAGCGAACGTCCCGCCACGTCGACGAGCGACTCCACGACCCCGAGCGGGGCGCCCGAGCGGTCGACGACGTCCATCCCCTCGAGCTCGAAGTGGAAGAAGTAGCCGTCGGGCCGATCGGCTTCGGCCACCGCGAACGGAATGTACAGCTCGACGTCGCGCAGGGCCTCGGCCGCCTCGAGGGTCGAGGTCCCCTCGAAGAGGACCAGGAACCTCCCCTGGTGAGGCCTGACCGCCGAGAGGAGCGCGGGCCTCTCCCCCCCCGGGCCCCGCAGGAGCACCTGCAGGCCGGGCGAGAACCGCTCGGGCATGTCGGTCCAGCTCTCGACCACGACCTCTCCCGCGAGTCCGTGGGGACGCAGGACGCGGCCGATCGCGATCGGCTCGTCGGCGGCGCGGTCGATCACCGGAGTGCCTCGTGGGTGGCGGGGGCGCACCGGGGCGCCCCCGGCGTCACTTCGCGGCGGCCGCGACGGGCGCGACGTTCGAGACGATCAGGCGGCGCACGGTCTCGGACGCGGTTGCGCCCTTGCCGAGCCAGGCCTTCGCCTTCTCGCGATCGAGGTCGAGCAGAGGCGGGTTGCGGGTGGGGTCGTAGTGACCGAGCTCCTCGACCACGCCGGCGCGCGGCGTGCTGCGGCTGTCGGAGACGACGATCCGGTAGGCGGGGGCGTTGGTGCCGCCGACACGGCGGAGACGGATACGGAGCATCTGATTCCTTCCTTATCGTGGGGTGACGGGGCGAATCCGCGGTGAGCGGCCGGAGAGGCGGCCCGGTGGGACCGGGTTCCTCAACCGCGCATCCTCATCGCGCTCTTCATCATTTTCTTCATCGAAAGGTGCTGCTTCAAGAGCTGGTTGATCTCGGGGACCGAGGTACCCGACCCGGCCGCGATCCGCTTCTTGCGTGTCCCGTTGATGATCCCCGGGTCTTCCCGCTCGGCCGGAGTCATCGAATCGATGATCGCCTCGAGCCCCTTGGTAGCGTCGTCCGGGATCTCCATCCCCTGGAGCTGCTTGAGCGGGCCCATCTTCGGAAGATGGCCGAGCAGGGAGCTGAGCGGCCCCAGCTTCTTGACCTGCCGGATCTGGTCCCTTAGGTCGGTGAGGGTGAACTCGTTGCGGCGCAGACGCTCGGCGGCCTTGAGCGCCGCCTTCTGGTCGGCCTCGTCGGACACTTTCTCGATCAGGGAGAGGACGTCGCCCAGGCCGAGGACGCGTCCCGCGGCGCGGTCCGGGTGGAAGGGCTCGAAGTCCTTCGGCTTCTCACCGACGCCGACGAACTTCAGCGGCTTGCCGACCACGGTCGCGAGAGAGAGCGCCGCGCCGCCGCGGGCGTCGCCGTCCATCTTCGTGAGGATCACGCCGGTCAGCGCGATCTTCTCCCCGAAGGCCTGGGCCGACGTGACGGCGTCCTGGCCGGTCATCGCGTCCGCCACGAAGAGCGTCTCGTCCGGGTCGGCGAGGCGATGCACCTCGGCCACCTCGTTCATCAGGGCCTCGTCGACGTGCAGGCGCCCCGCCGTGTCGACGATGGCGACGTCGTACCCGAAGAGCTTCGCGTCCTTCAGCGCGGCTCGCGTGCGGTTGAGGGCGCTCGTCTCCCCTTTCGGGTCGTACGCCATCAAGCCGTTCTCCCGGGCCAGCGTCCGGAGCTGCTCGGTCGCCGCGGGCCGGTGGACGTCGGCCGGGACGAGGAGTACCTGCTTGCCGAAGCTCTTCTTCAGATGGAGCGCGAGCTTGGCCGCCGTGGTGGTCTTTCCCGAGCCCTGGAGGCCGACCAGGAGGATCACGGCCGGACGGCGCTTCAGGACGAGCGGCGCGATCGCTCCGCCGAGGATCCGGGTCAGCTCGTCCCTCACGATCTTCAGGACCTGCTGGGCCGGCGAGAGGGACGTGAGGACCTCCTGTCCGACCGCCTTCTCGCGCACCGCCGCGGTGAAGTCCTTCACCACGTTGAGATGCACGTCGGCCTCCAGGAGCGCGACGCGGATCTCCTTCAGCGCCTGGTCGACGTGGAACTCGGTGAGGTGGCCCTCACCGCGGAGCTCCTTGAAGACCCGCTGCAGGCGGTCGGATAGTGAGTCGAACATCGTCCTTGCGTGCCTCGCGGAGCGAACCTCGAGGATCGCTCCGAAGGGGGCGGAGTCTAGCAGGCCGATGGGACCCGTGCTCGGAGGGCCGACCCCTTGACATACCCCCAAACTACTCTATTCTTTCGTGCCGAAGCTCGGGGCTAGGCGCGTCGCCGGCCAGCTGCGTAGCTGCGCGCGAGACGTAGGGCCGGAAACGAGCCGGACGGCGACCACTGAACCAGGACCCGAGCATCGTGCTGCCCCCCCGGGGGAAACCAGGAATCGGAACCGAGATTCGCTGAGACCAGCGAAACCACGGAGAAGGAGACACAATGAAGAAGTACACGCAGATCCTCGCCCTCGGAGCGCTCGCCGCCAGCCTCACCGTCGCCGGCTGCAAGGGCGCCGAGGAGAAGAAGGAAGCCCCCGCCGCCGAGGCCCCGAAGGTCGTCGAGGAGACCCCGTCGACCGCCGCTGCGACGCCGTCCACGCCCGCCGCCCCGGCTTCGACCGAGACCACCGGCACGGCCGCCACCCCGGCCACGCCCGCCACGCCTGCCGCGGCGCCGGCCACGACCGCGGCGACTCCGGCCACCCCGGCGACCAAGTAAGTCCCTTTCGCTCATTCTTTAGAGGCGCCCCGCTCCGGCGAGGCGCCTTTTTTCTTTTTCCGGCGTCTCCGCCTGGAGACGGCCGGCCCCTGGCAACGGCCTTGCGATCGGGAGAGCGACGGGAGGAACCGATGATCACGCGTAGCAGCACGCGCCACATCACGACCCTGGGAATCGCCCTCGCGGCCGCGCTCCTGGCCGCGCCACCGGCACGAGCCGACTCGATCCTGACCGATGACGCTTTCCTGCCGGCGGTGCGGATCCAGGGGTCGACCGGCTTCTTCGTGACGGACGTCACGGTCTTCAATCCAGACCTGGTGAACAAGGTGTCGGTGAGCTTCTACTACACTCCCGCCGACACCGACGGCACGAGCTCTCCCGGCTTCTCGCTGGATCCAGACCTCTTTCCCGGAGAGACGGCCTCGCTCGCCGACATCCTCGGCCGGTACTTCAACCTCTCCTCGTCGTACGGTCTCCTCGAGGTGAAGGCGGCCCGCCCGATCCTCGTCACGAGCAATTCGTACAACCGCTCCGGGAAGATCGTGCCCGGGACCTTCAACCAGTACTCGCCCGGCCAGCCCGCCCGGAACGCGGTCGGGTTCGACACGACGATCAACGGCGAGCTGAACATCATCGGCCTGACGAACGACACGACCTCGAACTCCCCGAACGACTCCAACTACCGGACCAACGCCGTCATCATGAACCCGACGAGCCAGCGGCTCGAGGCCGGGGTCCGGCTGATCGGGCCCGACACGAAGATCTACGGCAAGCGGGTCTACGTCGTCCCGCCGTATTCGCTCACCCAGATCAACGACGTCTTCTACAGCGTCCTGGCCCAGAACAACATGCCGGTGAGCAGCGCGTACCGCCTGAACATCTACGTGGACCTCGGCAACGGGGCGAAGGTCCTCGGCTACGCCACGGTCACCGACAAGCGCACCGGCGACCCGTACCTGATCCCCGCCGAGGGCCTGAAGTCCTGCCCGTAACGGCGCTCCTCCTCGACCTCGGCAACGTCCTCGTCGCCTTCGACCACGGCCGCACGCTGCGGGCGATCTCGGAGGCGACGGGGCGTCCGGTCGAGTCGCTCGGTCCCGCGCTCTTCGGCGATCTCGAGCGGAAGTACGACCGCGGCGAGCTCTCGACCGAAGCGTTCTTCCGCGCGGCCGAGGCGGAGGCCGGGCTCCCGCTCCTCCCTGACGACGTCTGGATCCCCGCCTGGCGGGACATCTTCACGCCGATCCCGGAGGCGCTCGCGCTCCTCGACTCGCTGCGCCCCGGGCTCCGCACCGCGATCGTGTCGAACACCAACCCGCTCCACTGGGACGGCGTGCTCCGCGTCGCGCCGGTGGACGGCGCCGTCGACGCGCTCGCTCTGTCGTTCGAGGTCGGCGCCGTCAAGCCGGAGCCGGCCATCTTCGAGGCGGCCCTCGGCCGGCTCGGCGTTACGGCCTCCGAGGCGGTCTACGCCGACGATCGGGCCGACCTGGTGGTGGCCGCCCGCGCCCTCGGCCTCGACGCGTTCGTGGTCGATTCGGCGACCGCCCTCCGACGCGGGCTCGCGCGCCGGGACCTCCTGGGAATTCCCCGGCCCGGTGCCCGCGTTCCGGGTCTGGGAGAATCCTCTCGATGAACCGACGTGCCGTCTCGCTCGCCCTCTCGCTCGTCTTCGTGACGGCCTGCGCCAGGAACCCGTCCGACGGCCAGGCCACCTTCGAACCGAACCCGTCCGCCGGGGGCGGGGCCCGCGGCGGCGTCGTCTTCGTGTCGGGAACCTACGAGCAGGCCCTCGGCCGGGCCCGCTCCGAGAACAAGCTCCTGATGGTCGACCTGTACGCCGACTGGTGCGGGTGGTGCCACAAGCTCGACGCCGAGGTCTTCTCCGACGCCCGCGTCGCGGCGGCGCTCGGCGGAGTGATCCCGATCAAGCTGGACGCCGACAGGGAAGGCCAGGCCATCGCCGAGACGTTCCGGGTCGACGGGCTCCCGGCGATCCTCTTCCTCGACGGCTCGGGCAAGCTGGTGAAGCGTCTGGACGGCTACCTGGATGCCGACCAGATGATCGCGGTCGCGGGGGCTCTCCCGAAGGGCTCGGCCTGACCTTCCAGGAGTCACCGCTCTACAGGCGCGGCCTGACGGAGCTCGGACACGGCCGCTTCTTCGAGGCGCACGAGGAATGGGAGGCGCTCTGGATGGCCTCGTCGGGTGACGAGAAGCTCTTCCTGCAGGCGCTCATCCAGATGGCGGCCGGCGGTGTGCACCTGTCGCGCGGACGGCCCGCCCCCGCGGCCCGGCTCCTTCAGCTGGCCCTCCGGAAGCTCGAGCGCTACCCGGAGCGATTCGGGGATCTCGACCTGAGCGCACTCCGGGCTCTCCTGCGGGAGGCGCCGTCGCTGGTCACGAGCGATCCGGATCGTCTCCTTGCGGCCCTCCGCTCGATCGCGGGATGAGGCCGGTCCCGCGAGAGGCGACGGCCGCCACGATCGTCGCGTCCGGCTCCCGGCTCGTGGCCCGGTGGATCCCCGCGCGCCCGATCCCGACGTTCCAGAGCTCGGCCGCGAGGAGGGCGGCGAGCGTCCTCGGACCGGAGAGCCCGGCCGCGGCCTCCTCGAGCACGGCCGCGTAGGCCGCGGCCGAGTCGCGTGGCGTCTTCGCCGCCGCCCACGCCCGAGC
>CAYLNK010000256.1:0-9966 GCA_964384675.1 uncultured Holophagales bacterium
GTTCTGGCCGGAGCGCCCCGACGTCCTCGCCGGGCGCGATCTGGAGGCCGGCGGGACGTGGCTCGGCGTGACGCGCTCCGGTCGTTTCGCCGCGCTCACCAACATCCGCGACCCGAGGTCGCACCGGCCGGGGCGTGCGACGCGCGGCGCGCTCGTTTCCGGTTTCCTGACGGGTACGGCCTCCGCGCGCGAGCACGCCGAGGCCGCGCTCGCCGGCGCGGGCCTCTACGACGGCTTCAACCTCCTCGTCTTCGACGGCGCGGCGCTCTGGTACGTCGAGAGCCGGACCCCGTCGGCGCGTCCGCTGGCTCACGGTCTGTACGGCCTCTCGAACCACCTGCTCGACACGCCGTGGCCGAAGGTGACGCGCGTCCAGGAGGCGATCGCGGCGCGGCTGGAAGGGGAGCTCTCGCCCGAGGCCCTCCTCTCGCCGCTCGCGGACCGGACGCGCGCGCCCGACGCGCTGCTGCCCGACACCGGCGTCGGCCTCGAGGCGGAGCGGCTGCTGTCGTCGCCGTTCATCGTCAGCCCCGCATACGGCACCCGCTCCTCCACGGCGCTCGTGCGGGGCGGCCAGGGGCTCGTCCTCGTGGAGAGGAGCTTCGACCCCGACGGGCGCGAGACCGGTACCCGCCGGTTCACCCTCCCGTAGCTCGTACACTCTCCGGCGTGTCACGCGGAGCCGTTATCCCCGCCGGCTTCGATCCGGCCCTGGCGGCGCACCCGACGCGGCGTCTGCCGCTCAGCGAGGTGGTCGACCTCCTCGACCTGACGCACGCGCCGGAGGTCGTTGCGCGCTACCGCGAGCGGATGGCGGCGGGCGACCTCTTCCCGCCGGTCGCGGTGGTGCGGATGGCGGGCCGTTTCCTCCTGGCGGACGGGCACAAGCGGCTCGCGGCCTACCGCGGCCTGGGTGCGGAGGATGTGGTCGTCGAGGTGTGGCCTCTCCGGCGCTGGCTGCGGGACCAGGCGGGGCAGGCCGCCCGGAACGCCGGGAAGAACCGGCGGATCGTGAGCGGACTGCTGCGGGGAGAGGGCGAGGCGCTGGAGCTGGCCCGGGGCACCGCGCGCCACTGGAAGCGCGTCGTCCTGTCGCTCGCCCGGCGGGCGGGGCGGTCGCGACGCTGGTCCTGAGCGCAATCCGGACCCGATTCGGGCAGGATGACGGCGATGTCCGCCGCGCGCTCCACCCCTCGAGGCCTCCCCGTCGCTGCCCGCGGCACGTTCCTGCCGACGAGCGCCGAGGAGATCCGGGCCCGGGGGTGGGACGGAATCGACGTCGTCTTCGTGACGGGCGACGCGTACGTCGACCACCCGAGCTTCGCGATGGCCGTGCTCGGGCGGGTGCTCGAATCCCGCGGCTTCCGGGTCGCGATCCTGGCGCAGCCGGAGTGGCGATCGGCGGACGCGTGGCGCGCCCTCGGCCGCCCCCGCCTCTTCTACGCCGTCTCGGCCGGGAACATGGACTCCATGATCAACCACTACACGGCGAGCAAGAAGCGGCGGAACGACGACGCCTACTCGCCCGGCGGGAGGATCGGGCTCCGCCCCGACCGCCCGACGCCGGTGTACGCCCAGCGCTGCCGCGAGGCGTTCCCCGGCGTGCCCGTGGTGATCGGCGGGATCGAGGCCTCGCTCCGCCGGATCGCGCACTTCGACTACTGGTCCGGGACCGTGCGCCCGTCGATGCTCGTCCCGTCGAAGGCGGACCTCCTGGCGTTCGGCAAGGGCGAGGAGACGATCGTCGCCGTCGCCGAGCGCCTCCGCGAGGGAGGCACCGTGCGCGACCTCCGCGACCTGCGCGGCGTCGCCTACCTGCTCGGGATGAAGGAGGAGCTGCCCACGTCGGCCTGGCAGACGCTCGAGCTCCCCGGTCTCGACGAGGTCGCCGCCGACAAGGTGGCGTTCGCGCGGATGACGCGCACGTTCCACGACGAGACGAACCCCTTCAACGCGCGCCGCCTCGTCCAGGCGCAGGGGGACCGGAAGGCGGTCTTCAACCCGCCGTGCCTGCCGCTCGACGAGGCGGCGATGGACGCGATCTACGACCTGCCGTACGCGCGGCGCCCCCACCCGCGGTACGACGAGCCGATCCCGGCGTTCGAGATGATCCGGGACTCGATCGAGATCATGCGCGGCTGCTTCGGGGGCTGCACGTTCTGCAGCATCACGATGCACGAGGGCCGCGTCATCCAGAGCCGCAGCGAGCGGTCGATCCTGGCGGAGGTGGAGACGGTCGCGCGGGACCCGGACTTCAAGGGGACGATCAGCGACCTCGGCGGTCCGACCGCCAACATGTACCGGATGCGCTGCACGAAGCCGGAGGTCGAGGCGAAGTGCCGGCGGCTGTCGTGCATCCACCCGACGATCTGCGTCCTCCTCGGCACCGACCACGGTCCGACGATCGACCTGATGCGGGCCGCGCGCGCCGTCGAGGGCGTCAAGCGCGTCAACATCGCGAGCGGCATCCGGATGGACCTCGCCAACCGGGACGGCCGGTACGTCGAGGAGCTGGCCGCGCACCACGTCGGCGGGCACCTGAAGGTCGCGCCGGAGCACCGGAGCGACGTGGTCCTCGACCTGATGAAGAAGCCGTCGGCGGAGTCGTTCGAGACGTTCGCCCAGACGTTCGAGCGCGCAAGCGCGAAGGCCGGCAAGGAGCAGTACCTCGTTCCGTACTTCATCGCGAGCCATCCCGGCTCGGGCGTCGCCGAGATGATCGACCTCGCGGTCTTCCTGAAGGCCCACGGTTACAAGCCGCGCCAGGTGCAGGACTTCATCCCCGCGCCGATGGACATCGCGACCTGCATGTACTTCACCGGCCTCGACCCCCAGACGATGAAGCCGGTGGACACCGTCACGAGGCTCGGCGACCGGAAGGTCCAGCGGGCGCTGATGCAGTTCTGGAAGCCGGAGAACTGGTTCGCGGTGCGGCGGGCGCTGGTCGAGGCCGGGCGCCGGGACCTGATCGGCGGCGGGCCGCAGTGCCTGATCCCGGAGAACCCGCCCCGCGAGGCGCTGGAGGCTCGCCGGCGCGAGGCGCAGGAGGCCTCGTACGTCCACGCGGAGGACGCGGGGGCGTCGCCGTCGTCGAGCCCACGGGCCGGGGTCGGGTATCGGCCGGGCCGCGCCGGGCGCCGGAGGAGGGGTCCGGGCTGAGGGACCGGGGGGGCTTCGCCGTGGCCTCGGCCGCGCGTTTCCTGCCAGACTCCGGCAGATGCTGCCGGTGAGAAGAAACGTGACGATCACGGGCGGAAACGGCTTCGTCGGGCGCCTGCTCCGGGAGGGGCTGGGCGACCGCGGGTACCGCATCGACGTCTTCGACAGGCTGCGCGGTCCCCTGGTCGACGTGCTCCGCCACCGCTACCTCGGGAAGCGGTCGGACCTGGTCGGCCGCTCCTCGGCCAAGGTGCTGCGGAAGGCCCTGGCCCTGGCGGAGGGCCTCGCGCTCCGGACGGGCCGCCTCGTTCCCTCTTCCGACGACATCCTCGCCGGCCGTGAGCTCCTGGCCGAGCGCTTTCGCGGGGCGGACGCCGTCATCCATCTGGCCGCGCTGGCACACCCGCGGGTCCCCGGGATGGGGGAGTCCGACTATCGCCGCATCAACCTCGACGGGGCCGTCAACGTCTTCGAGGCCGCCCGGCTGGCGGGCGTGCCGAAGCTCGTCTTCGCCTCCTCGGTGCAGGTCTACGGGATCAACAGACCCGTCCGGCTCGACCAGCTCCCGATCCTCGAGAGCAACTACTGCCCGAGCGGTAGCGAGGGCCAGAGCCACTACGGGCTCCTGAAGCTCGAGGTGGAGCGGTATCTCGCCGAGCACGCGCCGGGGAGCGGCACCCAGGCCGTGTCGCTGCGCCTGGAGTTCCCCGGCGTCCGGTCGCGCTACCCGTGGAACCAGTACATCAGCACCTCCGTCGAGAACCTGGTGGCCGGCTTCGTCGCCGCGCTCGAGGCCGATCTTCCCGCTGGCGCCGAGGTGTACAACCTCGCGGACGCCGAGGTCGATCCCGCGATCGTGGACATCCAGGGTTTCGTGCGGAGGCGCTGGCCGGACGTCCCGAACCGCACGCGAGGCAACCAGTGCCTGCTCGGGACGGAGAAGGCGCGCGCCCAGCTCGGCTACGACCCACGGCCCGGCGGCACGTACTTCGAGCTGGGAGCCATGTGGTGAGCCCGGCGGGCGCGGATGGGTCCTCGGTCGTCGTCCTCGGCGCCGGGCTCTGCGGGCTCTCGGCGGCCTACCACCTCGAGGCCCTGGGGCACACGGACTACGTCGTCCTGGAGCGGGCGCCCGAGGTGGGCGGGCTGGCCCGCACGGAGACGTTCGACGGCTTCTCGTTCGACCACTCGATCCACATCCTCTACGCGCGGGATCCACGGGCGACCGCTCTGATCCGGGACGACCTCCTCGCCGGCAACGTCCTCGTGAAGGAGCGCCTCAGCTACTGCCGGACCGCGGGCCGGTACACGGAGTACCCGTACCAGCTCAACAACCACGGCCTCCCCGCCGAGATCGTCGCGGACAACATCCTCGGGCTGATCGAGGCGCAGCGGCAGGCGGCCGGACGCCCGCCTCCGCCGGACTTCGCCGCCTGGATCGAGCGGACGTTCGGCCGCGGCATCGCCGAGCGCTTCATGCTCCCCTACAACCGGAAGCTCTGGGCGTGGGACCTCGGAGCGATGAACTACGACTGGATCGCGGACCGCGTGCCGGTCCCGGACCTGCGCCAGGTGCTGCTGGGGGCGCTGACGCCGCCCAGCGAGCGCCACGGCCCGAACGGCGAGTTCTGGTATCCGGAGCGCGGCGGGATCGAGGCCCTGGCCCGGGCCTTCGCCGCGCGGCTCCCGCCGGAGCGGTTGCGCCTCGGCGCCGCCGTGGCCGGCATCGAGCCGGAGTCCCGGAACGTGGTGCTGGCCACGGGAGAGCGCGTCCCGTACCGCCACCTGATCTCCACGCTCCCGCTGCCCCGGCTCGTGCCGATGCTCGGAGAGGGGGTGCCGGAGGACGTGCGGGCAAGCGCGGCGGGCCTCGCGCACAACGTGGTTCACACGGTGAGCCTCGGGCTCGAGGGGGAGCGGCTCGGGCTCCCGCGGCCGATGCACTGGGCCTACTACCCCGGCGAGGACGCGGTCTTCCACCGGCTCAGCTTCCCGGGCCTCTTCTCGCCCTGGATGGTGCCCGACGGATGCTCGAGCGTGCAGGCGGAGATCAGCGAGTCGGCCTTTCGCCCCCGGGACCGGACGCGGCTGGTCGAGGAGACGCTCGCGGGCCTGGTGAGCGTGGGAGTCCTTTCGGCTCGCGAGGCGCGGCCCGTGGCCGAGGGCGGTCGCGTGCGGGTGGCCGAGGTTCTGACGCTCGATCCGGCCTACGTCATCTACACGCTCGGGCACCGCGCGCAGGTCTCCCGGATAAAGGGCCACCTCGAGGGCCTCTCCATCACGTCGCGCGGACGCTTCGGCGAGTGGGAGTACCTCAACATGGACCACTCGATCCTGGGCGGTCGAGAGGCCGCGGAGCGGGCCCTCCGAGCATGACCGTCTCCGTATCGGTGGTGATCCGCACGAGGAACGAGATCCGAACGCTGAGGCGGGCCCTCGCCACGCTGCGCGCCCAGTCGCTCCGGGGCTTCGAGGTCGTCGTGGTGGACAACGGCTCGACCGACGGCACCCTGGAGCTGGCCCGTGCCGAGGCCGATCGCGTCGTCGAGATCCAGGAGTTCACCCACGCCCGCTCGACCAACCTCGGCGTGGCGAGCGCCTCGGGCACGTTCGTCTACCTCACCAATGGGCACGCCTGGCCGATGCGGGACGACCTCCTCGACACCGGCGTCCGTCTGCTCGAGGCGGAGCCCGGCGTGGCCGGGGTCTACGGGCGCTGCGTCCCTCACGTGGAGCCCGGCCTCTCGAACGCCGTCGAGCGCCTGATGGGCGCGGCCGGATCGTTCACGCACCGCGGGGGCTGCGCGCTGCTCGATCGCTATCGCCCGGGGATGCTCCAGACGCAGTCGGCCATGATCCGCCGGACCCTCGCCACCCGGACGCCGTTTCGAGAGGTGCCTCCCGGCGGCGGCGAGGACGTCCTCTGGGCGATCGAGCACCTCCGCCTCGGGCTCCGGATCGCCTATCACCCGGCGTTCGACGTCTTCCATTCCCACGGCGGCGCCAATCTGCGGGCGCTCCGCCGCTTCCGCGCCTATCGCCGGATGATCTCCCGGGCGAAGGCGTGCGCCCGCGAGCTCGGCATACCGCCCGGCTCGTGCTACTGAGAGGCTGTGAAGAACCTCTTCACGGCCTCGAACCGGAAGCCCCGGGGGGCCCGGGGGGCGGAAGCGCCCCCGATCTACCGAGACCGCCCGAGGAGCTGGCCGATCGCGTTCCTCACGACGCCGATCCGGCGTGCGAGGTCCGAGAGGCGGCTCCGCCTGACGTAGCCCCGCGCCGCCTCGGCGGGGTCGGCCTCCGCGGCCTGGCGCCGGGCCTCTCCGAGGGCCGCGGCGTGCTCCTCCGCGACCTGCATCAGGATCGCCAGCGGGTCGCCGCTGGCCGACAGCTCGTACCGCGGGGAGACGTCGCCCGACTCCGGGCGGACCGGGTGGCGGACCAGATCGGCGAGCGCCGGCTTGCGCCGCGCCCGCTGGCTGTAGCTCATGGCCATCTCCGAGAGCTCCTCGGGTGTCACGTCGTGACCCTTCAGCAGCCGGTCGTAGAGGACCTTCATGTGGAACGACTCGGTGCGCTCCCGGTTCGGCTTGGCGAGGATGACGAGCCAGCCGAGCAGGACCTTCGTCCTGAGCTGCTGGACCGAGCGCAGCGGGAAGTGGGCGAGCACCAGCTCGCGGGAATGGGTGTACGGCAGCTCCTCGGGGACGAGGCCGCCGGTCCGGGCGAAGGTGTGGCTCCCCGCGCCGACGGCCGCGCCGGGCTCCTGGACGAGCGATCGGGGGACGAGGACCTTGTGGAGCTGGTCCCCCTCGTCGGCGCGGTGGTGCTGGATCCGCTCGACGACGTTGCGCGCCCCGGGGTCGTCCGCCGGCCACGGGACGTAGGTGCGCCACGGGACCTTCACGACCCGCCCCGAAGGAAGCGCCTCCAGGGCCGGGCGCACCGGGCCGCCGTCGCGGGTGGTGAGGAACTCGTCCGGATCGATCGGCATGACCCAGTCCGCTCCGTGCCTCTCCACGGCCGCGCGGACGCGCGAGGTCATGAACCGGCCCAGCTGGAACTCGACGCTGGTCTCCTCCTCGAGCTCGAGGGGGAGGCCCTCGGCCTCCAGGCGGCGCAGGATCTCCGGCGAGGCGTCGACGCTGCGGTGGTTCACCAGGATCATCCGGTCGAAGATCGGGGCGTGGTAGCGCACGAACGTCTCGAGGACGTCGGCCTCGTTGCGCACGAAGGAGACGGCGACGATCCGCGGACGGCCCCCGTCTCTTGCCGCCGGAGCGGGTGCTCGCATGTCCGAATACTATGGGCGCTCCATGGATCCGAGGAACCGCGTCCGCGCTCTCCGACGCGTCGCGCCGCGCGGCGCCCTCGCGCTCTACGACCTCCTCCACCGTAAGGCCCGGGCGCAGGAGGTCAAGGAGAGCGAGCGGGGACACGTCTTCCTGGTCACCTCCTTCGGCCGGTTCCTCCTCGACCTCGCGGTGGAGCCGGACCGCACGTTCCTGGCCGGCGACGGCGTCCTCGAGCCGCACCTCACCGACCTGTTCGGCAGCCTGATCGGACCGGGCGACGTGGTGCTCGACGTCGGCGCGAGCAGCGGCCTTCACTCCGTCCTCTTCGCCTCTCTCGCCGCGGGCGGCGAGGTCCTGGCCTTCGAGCCCGTCCCCTCCGCCTGGGAGCGGCTCAGGAGGAACGTCGAGCTGAACCCGGGGCACCACGTCCGCACCTACCGCATCGCGCTCGCCGACCGGTCGGGACCCGTCGAGATCCACGTCGTCGATCCCGCGGAGCGCGAGCAGGGCAACCACTCGCTGCTCGAGAACGAGAAGATCCTCGGCGTTCTCAGGGGGAGGACGAGCCGGCTCGCCGTGGAGGCGCGCACCCTCGACACGTTCCTCGAGGTCGAACGGCCCGACCTCGACCCCGGGCGCGTCTCCTTCGTGAAGATCGACGTCGAAGGCGCCGAGCACCTCGTCCTTCGCGGCATGCAGGCGCTCCTCGCCGCGGCGGCTCCGCACCTCCTCGTGGAGGCCGTTCCCGAGCGGCTCGAGCTCCTCTCCCTCCACCCGCGGGATCTCGTCCAGCTCGCCGGCCCGGGATACCGCGCCTTCGTCGTGAGAGAGAGCGGCGTCCTCCAGGTCTTCGATCCCGCCGGCCCCTTCCCCGGACGCGAGCTCCTCCTCGTCTCCGTGCGCCGCCTGCCCTCGTTCGCCGTGTGAGGGGTCAAGGCTCGTAGCCGAGCGCTTCGATGAGGGGCCCGCACTCCTCCCGGATCCGCCGGCGGAGCGGCTCCGGAAGCTCCTCGTGCCGGTTCCGGCGGTAGCCGGCCAGGGAGGCCAGGTAGGGCCCGAGAAGGGGCTCGACCCCCGCGAGCTCACCGAGCCCGAGCGTCTCGTACACGCGGCGGAGCTCCCGGACCGGCTCCGCGACCAGATCGTCGTAGCGGATCTCGCACAGGCTCCCCGGCCGGACGCGGTGGCGATCGCGGAGGAAGCCCCGGAGCAGCTCCCCGTATCGCAGCAGCGCCCAGTCCTCGGGTGAGATCGGGGCGGGGCCCTGCAGGCTCAGGCTCTCGAACTGGAGCGCGTACGCCGCCCTCTGGGAGCGGAAGACGTCGTGGGGGTGGCGGTGGATGTGGACGAACCGGGCCGAAGGGCAAACGTCCAGGATCAGGCCGATCCTTCCGGTATGAGCCGGCGACTTGAGGACCAGGGGGCGCTCGTACCTCGCCGTCAGCTTCCGGAGAAAGAGCCCCAGGGCCTCGCGAACGGAGTCCGCCTCGGCGGGGCTGGTCTCCTCCATGCTCATGAACCGGGCGTAGCGCCGGTAGCTCCTCGGAAAGGAGTAGGCGAGGTTCGAGGAGCCGAGCGAGAGGAGCTGGAGGGCCAGCTCGTCCTCGGCGGGGACGTCCCAGCCGTGGCGGACGTCGTCGATCGAGCGCCGCTCGTCGAGCGCCCAGGAGGCGAGCGGCGCGAGCCAGCTCTCGGTGAGGAGGAACGTCGACGGGAACTGCGCCTGGAACGCCGTCGGAAACCCGAAGCGGGGGTCGAGGCAGAGGAGGTTGTGTAGATGGGTCGTCCCGCTGCGGGGGACTCCCACGATGAAGACCGGGGACCGGACCTCGGCGCGCTCGATCGCCCGTCCGTGGCGGACCCGCTCGAGCCCGGCGAGGAGCGAGTTCAGCGCGCTCACCACCGTGATCGTGGCCGCGCGCGGCAGGCGGGACGGCACGACGGCCGCGCGGTTGTCGCGAAGGAGGCGGAGCCACCGGCCGAGTGTGAGTCCGGTCAGGTGGCCCGTGCTCAGGGGCCGCCAGAGCCGCCGTAGGAGGGAGCCCGCGGGGTGCGAAGCGGGCCCGTACGCGCTCACGGGGCCATCCGCGAGAGGACGAGCTCCGCGGTCCGCTCGGAGACGCCGTGCCGGAGCCGGACCGCGTCGCGCGCGGCGGCGCCCAGGCGCGCGCGCTCGAGAGGGTCGCCGAGGAGGCGTTCCAGAGCCGTCACCAGGGCCGCGGCATCGGGGACGTCGACGCGCGGCAGCCCGTCGAGGAGCGTCGCGACGTTCCCGACGCAGGGACCGATCACGATCGGCACGCCGCAGACCGCGGCCTCCAGCGGGTTCTGGCCCCCCTTCGGCACGAGGCTCCCGCCGATGAATGCGACGGTCGCGAGGCGGTAGAGCGAGGCGAGCGCGCCGATCCCGTCCACGAGGAGGACGTCCCAGGCGCGGCCCCCGTGCGCCGAGAGGAGGGCCGGCACGAGGCCCGCGCGCTCGACCTCGCGCCGGAGCGCCGGGACCCGGTCC
>CAYLNK010000257.1:0-9965 GCA_964384675.1 uncultured Holophagales bacterium
CTCTCGCAGCGCGGGAAGACGGACTCGCTCAAGTACGTCTCCAGCTGGATCCCGCTCGTCACCCGCGCCCGCCTGCATCACGAGCTGCCGAGACCCGGCTCGCGCGAGAGCGATCTCTTCGACCTGGTGACCGAGGACTCGGACGGCAAGGTCCTCCACCTGGCGCACCGCTCGTCGCGCGGGACGCCCGAGGCGCTCAAGGAGTTCATCGACCGCGTGGTGGCGGCCAAGACCGCCCGGATCAAGACCGGCGATGTCGGCGGCGCGCTCCTCGTGGCCCCCTCCTTCGACGAGGCCGCCGCGGACGTCTATCGCGCCGCCACCAAGCAGGAGGGCGAGACCCGCGGCTGGACGTTCGGCGCGATCGAGGCGCTGACCGACTACGAAGGGTTCGTGAGGATCGGCGCACGGCGGGGCTTCCACCTGCTGCTCCTCGCCGAGACCGCCGACTCCTTCGAGCTTCTACTCCCCTAGCTCGACCCTGATCAGGGAATCGAGCTCCGCTGCCTCCGGGAGCCGCCGGATCGGGTTGGCGAGGCGCCCGCTCCCCTCGTGGTACGCCATCGCCGCGCCGGAGAATTTCAGCGCGTGGGCCGTCGCGACGACCACCACGCGGTCGTGTTGCCTGATCACGCCCGCCGCCCGCAGCTTGGCCGCGCCCGCGAGAGCCACCGCGGAGTTGGGGCAGATCGCGAGCCCGTGCCGGTTGGCGAGCGCGAACGCGTCCATCAGCTCCTCCTCGGTCACCCGCTCCACGACGCCGTCGAACGCCTCGATCTCGCGCCGCGCCTTCGGGTGGGAGACCGGTGCGCCGATCCGGATGGCGGACGCCGCGGTCGGCCCCGCGACGCGTGTCACGCGCTCCTTGAAGCCGCCCAGGAACGACCGGTAGAACGGGTCGGCAGCCTCGGCCTGGATCCCCGCCAGGCGGGGACGCTTCTCGATCACCCCGAGGTCGAGCCACTCGCGGAGGCCCTTGCCGATCGCCGAGAGGTTGCCGGCGTTGCCCACCGGCACCACGAACCAGTCCGGGACCTCCCAGCCGAGGTCGTGGATCGCCTCCCACCCGATCGACTTCTGCCCCTCGATCCGGACCGGGTTCTTGGAGTTGAGGAGGTAGACCGGGCGCCGCGAGGTCAGGTCGGCCACGGCGCGCATGCAGCCGTCGAAGTCTGTGGGCAGGCCGATCGTCGTCGCACCGTACTGGAGCGCCTGGGAGAGCTGCTCGCCGGTGATCTTGGCGTCGGGGACGAGGACGACGGCCCGCATCCCGGGCGCCTCGGCGACGTACGCCGCGAGCGCGGCCGAGGTGTCGCCCGTGGAGGCGCAGGCCGCGATCGGGACGCCGAGGTGCCGGGCCCAGGAGACGCCCACCGTCATCCCCCGGTCCTTGAACGAGAGGGTCGGGTTCTCCCCCTCGTGCTTCACGTGGAGGCGCGACAGGCCGAGCCGCTCCCCGAGCTCCCGCCCGGGGTAGAGGCGGGTGCTTCCCTCGGGCTTGCTGACGATCGACGCCTCGGGGAGCGGCGGGAAGACGTGCTCGCGATAGCGCCAGACGCCGCTCGTCTCGTACGCCGGGGTGGTGGCCGCCGGGAGCGCCGCGCGCCGCCGGTCGAAGAGGTCGCGCCACCCGGCGCCGTCGCGCCCGAAGGCGCGGAGGTCGGGCACGACGTCGAGGAGGTCCCCGCACGCGCGGCACGAGGTGAGCACCTCCCCGATCGGGAACTCGGCTTGGCAGGAGACGCAGCGGAAGGCGGAGAGGGGCTTCGTCACGGCGCGGGAGTGTACGCGTGGCCCGTGCCTCGCCTCACGAGACCGTCTTCTGGAACGCCCGGGTGCTGCGGGCGACGAGGAAGAGGGAGAGGAGGACGAGCGCGGCGACGTTCGGCCACAGGTCCAGGAACGTGGCGCCCCGGATCACGATGCCGCGGGAGATCGCGATGAAGTGCGTCGCCGGGAGGAGCTTCGAGATCAGGCGCAGCGGAGCCGGGAGCGCCGAGAGCGGGAAGACGTAGCCCGAGAGGAAGACGGACGGCAGGAGGAGCCCCTGCGCCCGCTGCATCGCCTCCATCTGGGTCTTCGACTGCGCCGAGACCATCAGCCCGAGCGCGAGGAGCGCGAAGAGGTAGACCGTCGAGAGCGCGAGGAGGAGAGGAAGGCTGCCGTGGATCGGAACCCGGAACACGGTCGTCATCAGGAAGAGGATGACGACCAGCTGGAGGAACCCGAGCAGGAGGTACGGCAGGAGCTTGCCGAGCACGACGGCGACGGGGGAGGCCGGCGTCACCATGAGCTGCTCCAGCGTGCCCCGCTCCCTCTCTCGCACGATCGAGAACGACGCGAGCATGGTCCCGGAGAACGTCAGCAGGATCGCCACGAGCCCGGGGATCAGGAGGTTCGCGCTTCGCGAGTCGGGGTTGAAGAGGACCTGCGGGAAGGGGCGGAGCGACATCTCTTGCGCGCCAACCTTGCCCTTCCGGCCGACCTTGCGGCTCAGCTCGTCGAGCGACCTCGACAGCGCCACGCCGTTGGCGGCGCCGAGCGTCTGCGAGGAGACGTTCGAATCGGAGCCGTCGATCAGGACCAGGAAGTCGGCGGGCCGGCCCGCCAGGCGGTTGCGCGCGAAGTCCGGCGGGATCTCCAGGCCGACCGAGGCCCGCCCGGCGACGATCTCCTGCCGCAGCTCGTCGCGCGAGTCGACGTAGCGCGAGACCGCGAACGTCGAGGTGGCCGCGAAGTCGCGGACCAGCTGCCGGCTCTCCTCGGTGCGGCTCCGGTCGAGGACCGCGGTGGGCACGTGCTTGACGTTCGTGTCGATGACGCCGAAGAGGACGAGCTGGAAGATCGGGACGCCCGCCGCGAACATCAGCGTCCCCTTGTCCCGGACCATCTGGAGCGCCTCCTTGCGGAGGACGGAGAGGAAACCGCTCATCGTGAGCTCCCTTCGGCGGCCCGCGCCGCGGTCGTGTTCGGCGGGGGCGCTCCGCCCCCCGCGCCCCCAGGGGACGCCGTCGGCTCCTTCGTCGCCGCGGCTTGAAGCCTGGTGAGCCTCACGAAGACGTCCTCGAGAGACGCCCCGATCGGCCGGATCCGGACGGTGGACGCCGCGCTCCCGCGGAGCGCCGCGGCGATCTCTTCGTCGGGGGCCGCGCCCCTCACCAGGAGGTGGACGGCGTTCCCGAAGATCGTGACGTCGTCGACGAAGGGGAGGAGCCGGGCGCGCCCCATCACGGCGGCGGCCCCGCCCTCGTCGCACTCCACCTCCACCCGGCGCATCCCGTCCGGGGTGACGTCGGACCGGCCCATCAGCTCGGACGGCGTCCCCTGGGCGAGCATCCGGGACAGGTAGAGGTAGCCGACGGTGCCGCACCGCTCGGCCTCGTCCATGTAGTGCGTGGTGACGACGAGCGTGACGTCCTTCGCCGCCAGCTCGAACAGGAGGTTCCAGAGCTCGCGGCGCGCCACCGGGTCGATGCCGGCGGTCGGCTCGTCGAGGAAGAGGACCCGCGGCTCGTGCATCATCGCGGCGGCCAGGGAGAGCCGCTGCTTCCAGCCGCCGGAGAGCTGGCCGGAGAGGCGGTGCCGGTACGGGCCGAGGTTCGTCAGCTCGATCGCCCACTCCATCCGCTGCTTCCGGAGCGGCCCCTTCAGCTTGTAGACCGAGGAGAAGAAGTCGAGGTTCTCCAGCACGGTGAGGTCCTCGTAGAGGGAGAACTTCTGGGGCACGTAGCCGATGCGGCTCCGGATCGCCTCGCTCTGGGTCCTCACGTCGAGGCCGTCCACCGTGGCCGAGCCCGCGCTCGGGGCGAGGAGGCCGCAGAGGATCCGGATCAGCGTCGACTTGCCGGAGCCGTTCGGGCCGAGGAGCCCGTAGATCTCGCCGCGGCGCACGGTGAGCGAGACGGCGTCGAGAGCGCGGAACCTCGCGAAGTCGCGGGTCACGCCGCGGACCTCGATGCCGTAGGCGCTCGAGCCCGCTGCGGCGACGGACGCGGCGGTCGTTCCGGCCGCGGGCACGGCGTCGGAGGCGAGAGCGAGCGCGCTCACGACCGCCCCCCGAGCGTGGCGAGGACGGCCATCCCGGGCTTGAGGACCGGGGTCGGTGCGAGCGCCAGCTTCACGGCGAACACGGTGTCGTTCCGCTGCTCCAGGGTCTGCACGTTGCGGGGCGTGTACTCGGCCCTCGTGCCGATCTCCACGACGCGGGCGGCGAACGGCCGGTCGGGGAAGGTGTCGATCGTCACCTCGGCGTCCTGTCCCAGCGTGACGAGACCGAGCTTCGTCTCCGGGACGAAGACGCGCACCCAGAGCTGCGACGGCTCGAGCAGCGAGGCGACCGGCTGGCTGGGCGAGACGAGGTCCCCGGGCCGCAGGTCGAGCGACTGCACCACGCCGTCGGCCGGCGCGCGGACGATCGTCTCCTCGCGCTGGCGCTCCAGGTAGGCGAGGCGGCTCTCTTCGCGGGTGAGCCCGGCGTAGGCGGCGGCGACGTCCTCGCTCCGGCTCCCGCTCTTCAGCTCGGCCAGGAGCTGGCGCCGGGTCTCGGCGCTGGCGCGGGCCGCGTCGCACTGCTGGGCCGAGACGATCCCCTTCCGGAGGAGCGCCTCCAGCCGCTGGCGGTCGCTCTCCGCGTTCTCCCAGTCGACCCGGGCCCGCGCGAGCTCCTCCGAGCGGGGTCCCTTCTTCACGAGCGCGAGGCGGGCGCGCGCCTCGTCGACGCGGCCGCGCTGCTCGCTGATGGAGAGGTCGAGGAGGTCGGCCTCGAGCGTCACGAGGGGATCGCCGGTCGTCACCGGGTCCCCTTCGTCGACGTGCACGCGGGCGACGCGGCCTCCTACCAGAGAGCCGACCTCCACGTCGCGGGCCTCGAGCGTACCGGAGACGTGGAGTCCCGGCTTCACGCGTCCCTGGTGGGCGCGCACGACGGCTCCGGAGCCGAGCAGGAGCAGCAGGGCGGGGACGATCCGCTTCATCTTCTTCACGACGACCTCCTCGCGGTCAGGTTGGTGGCGGTGGGGGCGAGCCGGCGGAGCCGGGGATCGAGCGACTGCGCGAAGCGGTCGATCGCCTCGGCGTCGAGCGCGGCGAGGGCGGCGATCTCGACGGCGGCGAGCTCGTGCCCCTCCGCCCGGAAGTGGAGGAGCGCCTCGTGCGGGGCGGAGGCGAACGCACCTCGCAGCTCCCGATCCGTGGCCAGCCTCCCGATGAAGTTCTCGACGTTTCGCTGGGACATGGGGGCCTCCGTTTCCCCCATGTCACGAAGCGTGCCGTGCCGTCGCGAGCCCGGGTCAAGGCGACAAGGCGATCGGTATCAACGCTTTACGCCATGAGAGCGGGCGTGTCTCCGGTGCGTACCGCTGCGAGCGCGCCGACAACCTGTCAGGAAACAGACACCGTCTCCCGCCTCGGGAGGTCTACTCCAGCGCGTACTTCTCGAGCCGGTTGTAGAGCTGACCGCGGGTGAGGTGGAGCAGGCGGGCGGCCTTCGACTTGTTTCCCTTCGCCGCGACCAGCGCCCGCCTCACGAGGTCCTTCTCGAGGGCCTCCAGATCGACGCCCCCCGGCGGGAGGGCTTCCCCCACGACGTCGGCCGAGGTCGCGGACCTCGGCTCGAGGCCGAGCGGGAGGTGCTCGCTCGTCACGAGGCCGCCCTCGCACAGGATCACCGCCCGCTCGATCGCGTTGCGCAGCTCACGCACGTTGCCGGGCCAGGGGTGCGAGACGAGGCTCTCTTCCGACTCCTCCGAGAGCCCCGCGGAGGGGCGTCCGATCGCCGCGCCGATCTCGGCGAGGAAGCCGCGCGCGAGGAGGAGGATGTCCTCGCGCCGCTCCCGGAGCGGCGGCAGGCGGATCTCGAAGACGCCGAGCCTGTAGTAGAGGTCCTCCCGGAACTCGCCCCGGGAGATCGCCACCTTGAGGTCCCGGTTCGTCGCGGCGAGGACCCTCACGTCGGCCTTCGAGACCCGCGTCGACCCGAGACGCTGGAACTCGCGCTCCTGCAGGACGCGGAGCAGCTTGGCCTGCACGAGCGGGCTCATCTCCCCGACCTCGTCCAGGAACAGCACCCCGCCGGCCGCCTGCTCGATCCGTCCCGGCTTGGCGCCGAGGGCCCCGGTGAAGGCTCCGCGCTCGTACCCGAACAGCTCGGACTCCAGGAGCTGATCGGGGAGCGCCGCGCAATTGATGGCGACGAACGGACCGTCCCGCCGTGGCGAGGCGCGGTGGATGAACCGGGCCACGACCTCCTTTCCGGTGCCGGACTCACCCTGCAGGAGCACGGTGGTCTCCACCGAGGCCACCTTGGTGGCCTGGGAGAGCACGTGCTTCCAGGCCTTGCACTCCCCCAGGGCGCGGTGCGGGCTCAGGCTCTCGAGCTCCTCCCGCAGCAGCGTCACCCGCGCCTCGAGCCGCTCGGCCCGGCCGCGCTCCTCGGCGGCGCGGCGCACCTCGTCGGCCAGGCGCTGGTGCGCGAGGGACAGCTCGAGCACGTCGCCGATGCGCCGGGCGACGTCGACGTCCTCCTCCCGGTAGGCGTCGGGCTTCGTCGACGCGATCACGAGCCCGCCCACGATCTTCCCGTCGCGCCGGAGCGGGACCCTGAGCTCGGAGCGGAGCTTCTTGCTCCGGAGGACGCGCTGCTGCGCCTCGTCGAGCGGGAACTCGATGCAGGGAGGAGAGTCCGGCCCGGGCACCGGAAGCGAGAGGTGGAACCGGGCCCTCGGCGGCGTTCCCTCGATCACCTCGATGTCCCGGATCACGACCGATTCGAGCGCGAACGAGCGGCTCGCCTCGGGCGAGAGCGACAGCTCCGGCGCGTCGGCCTCCCCCTTGGAGACCGCGTGGAGGCGGAGCCTCGTCCAGTCGTCGGAGAGGAGTCCGACGAGGACGTGGTCGTGGTCGAGGACCTGCTGCACCACCTCCGAGATCCGGCTCATCACCGACTTCACGTCCAGCGCCTCCGCGATCGCGGGAAGGAGGGCGTCGAGGACCTCGCGCCGCCGGCGCCGTTCCTTCTCCTTCCGGAAGAGACGCTCGTGCTGGAGCGCCAGGCAGACCAGGTCCACGATCGGCTGCACCAGGGTCTCGTGCTCCTCGGTGTACGCGGCGGGGGTCCGGGAGACGAACCACTGGAAGCCCAGGAGCTCCGTCCCGGCGCGGAGCGGCATCCGGAGGAGCGCCCGGAAGCCGGCGTTGACGATCCGCGCGTCGAGGGGGTACGAAGGGTCCAGCTCGACGAGGGCGTCCGCGACCCGCCGGGCCGGCATTCCGCCGTCCGGCCAGAACCGCTTCGAGTACCCGGTACGCTCGACCCGGGTCCCGGCCTCGTTGCCGGCGGGAGTGTCGCCGGAGACGGCGTAGATCCGCGCGGCGCCGGCCTCCTCGAGGAGGGTGACGCCCGCGCCGTCGAACGGCAGGAAGAGGCCCGCGGCACGGGCCACCCGCGCGAACACGTCGGCCAGCTCTAGAGACTCGCCGATCGCCTGCGCGATGGAGGAGAGCGCCGCGGCCCGCGCCTCGGCCAGCGGTGGGGCCTCCCCGGCCGGACCGCTCATCGAGGAGGGTTCTGTTTCGGGTGGACGTCGGGCGTTCGCGATCCGTCTCCCGCCGGAACGTCCGGTTCGCCCCCGTGCCGGCGCAGGAACGGCTCGACCTCCGACGCGGGGAGGGGCCGGCTGATCAGGTGTCCCTGGACCTGGTCGCACTGGTAGTTCCTCAGGAACTCGAGCTGATCGTCCGTCTCGACGCCCTCGGCCACCACGGTCAGGTTCATCCCGTGCGCGATGAAGATCGACGCCACCGTGAGCGCGCAGTCGTTGAGGCTGCGCATCATCTCTCTCACGAACGACTGGTCGATCTTCAGGGTGTCGATCGGGAACTGCCGGAGCGTCGAGAGAGAGGAGTAGCCGGTCCCGAAGTCGTCGAGCGCGATCGCGACGCCGAGCGCCTTGAGCCCCTTCAGGATCTGAAGCGTCTGCTCGAGGTTGCTCATCGCCACGGTCTCGGTGATCTCGAACGTGAGGTACTCCGCGGGGAGCCCCGTCTCCTGGAGGACGTCGGCCACGCGGTCGACCAGCTCCGGGTGCTGGAGCTGGCGGGTCGAGAGGTTGATCGAGACGGTGAGGTCGCGATGGCCGTGCGCGTGCCAGGCCAGGAGCTGGGTACACGCGCTGCGCACGATCCAGGAGCCGAACGGGACGATGAGGCCGGTCTCCTCCGCGATCCCGAGGAACTCGCCAGGCACGAGGAGGCCGCGGTCCCGGTGGCGCCAGCGGAGCAGGGCCTCGAAGCCGTGGATCCTCCCGGTCCCGAGGTCCAGGAGGGGCTGGTAGTAGAGGCACAGCTCGCCCCGCTCGAGAGACTTCCGGAGGCTGGTCTCGAGCGAGATCCTCTCGAGCACCCGCGCGTTCATCGCCGGGGCGTAGAGCTGGAAGTTGTCCCGGCCCTGCTGCTTGGCGCGGTACATCGCGGTGTCGGCGTTCTTCAGGAGGGTCTCGGCGTCGTCGCCGTCGTGGGGGTAGAGGCTGATCCCCATGCTGAACGTGACGAAGAGCTCGCGCCCGTCCAGCTGGAACGGACGGCGGAACTGGGTGGTCAGCTTGTTCGCGACCCGGATGACCTCGTTCGCCGAGCCGACGCGGGGCAGGAGGATCACGAACTCGTCGCCGCCGAGGCGGGCGACCGAGTCGCCTCCGAAGAGGCAGCCCGTGAGGCGCTCGGCCACCAGGCGGAGCAGCTCGTCTCCGGCGTGGTGCCCCAGGCTGTCGTTGATCAGCTTGAACCGGTCCAGGTCGAGGAACAGCGTCGCCACCACGTTCTGCGGGTGGCGCGCCTGGGAAAGGGCGACCTCGATCCGGTCCTTCAGGAGGATCCGGTTCGGGAGGCCGGTGAGGGCGTCGTGGAAGGCGAGCCGCTGGAGCTCGCGTTCGGCGCGCTTCCGGTCGGTGATGTCGTTCAGCGTCCCGAGCAGCGTGCCGGGCTCGCCGGGCGGGCCCTCGAGGTAGCACTCGTTCTCCAGCACCCAGACCGGCTGGCCGTCCCGGCGCAGGAGCCGGAGCTCGGCGTTCCGGAGGGAGCCCTCGCGCTTGAGCCGCTCGACGAACGCCGCCCGCTCCTCGGGGGACGCGTAGAAGGCCTGCGCCGGCGTCGCGAGCACGTCCTCACGGCTGTCGAAGCCGAGGATCCGCGCGAACGCCTCGTTGCAGTCGAGCATCCGGCCGTCCTCGGTGGAGTGGTAGACGCCCGCCAGGTTCAGCTCGAAGAGCCGCCGGTACCTCTGCTCGGAGCGTTCCAGAGCCGCTTCGGTGTTCCGCCGCCCGGTGACGTCGAGGAAGGTGCACAGCACGTGGTGGATGGCGCCCTCGGCGTCGAGCCGGGGCTCGGCGTTGACGAGGAGCCAGACGAGGTCAGAGCTCCGGGGCCGGTGGACGCCCATCACGACGTCTCGTACCGGGGCCCGCGTGGCGATGGCGCGGGGCACCGGGTGCTCGGGTCCCGGGAACGGCGAGCCGTCCTCGCGGACCACGCGCCAGGCGGGATCGAGCGAGGTGCGCCCGAGGAGCTCGCTCTCGGTGAGGCCCAGGAGCTCGAGGGCCCGCGGGTTCGCGAGGAAGATCTCCGACCGCGGTCCCTGGACGAGGACTCCCGCGGGGAGGTCCTGGATCAGCGTGCGGAGCCTCTCCTCGCTCGTCTGGAGCGCATGATCCAGTCGTTCGTCCCAGCGGGTCGGTAGGTCCACCTTCATTCCACTCGAGGAGAGAGACGGCGATTATGCGCCGTCGGGCGCTCAGGGAAGCGCTCGGGCTCCGATCGGGTCGACCCGGTGGACCCGCGCGGTCGCCTCGATTCCGAGCGAGGCCCACGCCGACACCGCGGCCTCTCCGGCGGCGCCGGCGCGGGCCTCGTCCCCGGCGATCGCCAGGAGGGAGGGGCCCGCGCCCGCGAGCGCCATCCCCAGCGCCCCCGCG
>CAYLNK010000258.1:0-9918 GCA_964384675.1 uncultured Holophagales bacterium
GGGCGGCTCCGCCGCCTTGCGGCGCGCCGGCTGGGCGTCGAGGCGAGCGGTCGCGAGGAGCGCCACGGCGAGCGTGGCGGCGACGGTCAGGGTGGGGCGTGCGTGCATGTCGGCTCCTTCTGTGATCCGCCAGACGGGCGGACGCCGGGTCCGGTTACGGGAGAGCCCGGAACGAGATCTCGGAGAGGACGATACGGCCGTCGACGCGGGGCGTGAACGACACGTCCCGCGCGCGGCCCCACAGACGGGTCACCTCGAAGAGCGGGAGGGCGGGGACCTCCTCGTCTGCCATGAGGAGCGCTTTGCGGATCGCTTCGAGCCGGGCCGAGGCGTCGAGCAGCGACGACCCCAGGTCGATCGCGGCGTCCAGTCGCGCGCTCGAGAAGCCGGGGTTCAGGAGGCCGCGTCCGGAGGCGGGCTCGCGGGTCCGCAGGCAGTCGGCGAGGAAGCTCGACGCGTCGGGGACGTCGAAGGTCCAGGGGTCCACGAAGAGACCGTTCGCCCCTTCGCGGTACGGCCGCAGCGACTCCTCGTACGAGACGGCCCGGGGCCGGGCGCTCACTCCGACGGCCGCCAGCTGCTCGGCGACGGCTTCGGCCGACCGGCGCGCCAGCGTCGCGTCCCGGAAGACGAGGGGGAGGACGAGCCCCGCCCCGTGACCGGCCTCCACGAGGAGCCGGCGCGCGGCGGCGGGATCCCGAGCCCTCCGGGCGAGGTCGGGCTGGTACCCGAAGACCGCCGGAAGGACGAGCGAGGTGGCCGCCGCGTCGCCCCGTCCGGCGGCGCGGAGCCCGATCGCACGGCGATCGAGGGCGAGGTCGATCGCGCGCCGGACGCGGACGTCCGCCAGCGGGTTGCGCGAGGGCGTCCCGAGCGAGCCGATCCAGAGGAACATCGTGGTGAGCCCGTGCGCCTCCTCGGTCGGGAAGGGGAGCGTCCCCGCCGTCTCGATCGTCAGCGGGAGCGCCGCCAGGTCGATCCTCGAATCGCGGAGCGCGGCGACGGTCGGCGGTCCTTCCGGAACGACGACGAAGCGTGCGCGCCGTACGGCCGGGGGGGGGCCCTTCCATCCCGCGAAGGCCTCGACCGCCAGCCCGCCGCTCGCGTCGCGGCCCCCGATGCGGTACGGACCCGTGCCGCAGGCGCGCGCGCTCACCTCCTCTTGTGTCCGCCCGAGCGCGATCGGGATCTGCGCCAGGTGGTGGAGGAGGAGCGGGTCGGGCCAGCGCGTCCGTACCACCACCACGGAGGGCGAGGCGGCTTCCACGGTCGCGACCGAGGCCAGCCACAGGCGGGCCGGGGACGTGTCGTCCGAGCGGACCCGCTCGAGACCCTGCACGACGGCGGCGGCCGTTAGCGGTGTCCCGTCGTGAAAGGAAGTCCCGTGGCGGAGCTCGAAGGTCCAGACGGTCTCTTCAGGCGTCTCCCAGCGAGCGGCGAGCGCGGGCCGGATCCCGAGGTCCGGGCCGTGGTCGACGAGAGGCTCGAAGACGTTCCCGAGGACGGTCCAGGCGAGGAGGTTGTCGGTGGCCGGGTCGAGAGAGGTCAGCCGGTCCTCGATCCCGACCCGGAGCTCGCGAACGGGCGCCGGTCCGCCGCGGCGCTCCGCCGCGCACGCCCCCGCCAGAAGGGCGAGGATCAGCGCGCGTCGCGGGTTCGCTCTCGTGGCGCTTTCCCAGGTGCTGCCTAGAAGCTGTAGTCGACCCCGATGAGCGGCGTGAACGTGTCGACGAGGGACTGCTTGTTCACCGCGAAGAGGCCGTTCAGCGTCAGGAGCAGGTTCCCCACCGGGTTGAACTTCAGCCCGAGCGAGCCGGTCAGCGTGTTGACGTGGCTGACCGTCTTGACCGACAGGCTCGAGAAGGTGGCCGAGACGAGAACCGGGGGCGTTGCCGGGCTGAAGCTCCCGTTGGCGTTGGCGACGTAGGTGTTCGAGTCGACGCTGACCCGTGTGCTGTTGCGCAGGTCGCGGCCGAGGAGGTCGACGGCGATCGTCAGGCGCGGGCCGGCCGCGAGGTCGAAACCGAGGGTGTAGCCGATCTCGTCGGGGGCGCGGTCGCGGCCCGAGGGCTTGCTCGACGCGGCGTAGGAGAGGTTGACGTGGGGGCTGAAGGCGCCGAGGCGGAGCGAGCTGACGAGCCCGGCCTTCCCCTGGTACGCCCCGGTGCCGAGGAGGTCCCGGTCCTCGCCGGTCGGCACGCGGACGTCGGCCGCCGCGGCCAGCGACAGCCGGTCGCTCCTCACGAGCGAGTACTTCCCGCGAAGGACGATGTCGCCGACGCCGCTCGCCTGTCCCGACTGGGTGAGCGTCTCGTTGGCGGTGCCGTTGAGGAACTGGTGGAGCGTCGGGAAGGCCGAGCTCCCCGTCGCCAGGCGCTGGACCTGGGCGTTCGTGACGCTGCTGAGCTCCACTTTCACGACGGGGACCGCGATCCCGACGTCGAGCTTCTCGGTGACACCGTAGGTCATCACGAAGGCGGTGACGTTCGTCTGGATCTTCAGGAAGAGCTGGCCGGTGATGACGTCACCCTCGAAGAAGGGCTGCAGGTTGCCGTTGTCGCCGTTCGTGTCCTGGTGGGTGAACACGAGGCGAAGGGCGCCGTCCCGCAGGTCCAGGCCGTCGACCGTGTCGAACGTGGCGTGGCTGTAGTTGAGCCCGAAGTTGAACTTGCCCTTGCCCAGCGTCTCGCCGCGCTCGGCGTAGATCGGGCCGAAGCTGTCCGTGGTTCGGGTGAAGACGCCGAGCGCCGGGTCCAGCTTGTAGGTGAAGCCGCCGGCCGAGGAGGCGAGCGGGAACGCCGAGAGCTGGTTGGCGACCAGCTCGTTGAACTGGTCGAGAGCCAGGAACTGCTTGTTGTCCTGGGTGATGAAGTGCGCCTCGTGGCTGAACCCGGGAGTCACCGGCGGTGCCAGGGTGATGCCGGCGCGGAGCGAGGACGTCAGCAGGTCCCGGAGGTCGAGGGCCTGACCGAGAAGGGGAGTCGACGCGGCCGCGACGACGGTGGCCAGGGCGCGGACGACGACACGGGAAAGACGCATGGAGCCTCCTGAAGGGGTTCGAGACGGATTCTCAGCGGCCCACGCCGGGGGGTCAAGCCGCGGGGGCTCCCCTGCGGTAGCGGCCGAAGACGTCGGGCAGGAGCCGCCAGGCCAGGGGCTTCCGCAGGACCTGGTCCGCGCCCTGGGTCCGGGCGCGCTCCTCGGAGGTGGCGTCGGCCAGGACGACGACCGGGACCTTCCGGAGGTCGGCATCCAGCTTGAGCGCGCCGAGGATCTCCCAGCCGTCGAGGCCGGGGACCAGGAGGTCGAGCGCGATCAGATCGGGCCGCAGCGATTTCGCCATCTCGAGGCCCTCGGGTCCGGTCCGCGCGACGACGACCCGCATCCCCTGCTTCTTCAGGAAGAGCGTCAGGAGGTCGTTCGCGGCCTCGTCCTCGTCGATGAGCAGCGCCAGGGGCGGCTCGTCGGGATCCCGTCGGGCGGCCGGCTTCCTCCCTTTCCCGAGGAGGGCGAACGCGCCGGTCAGGTCGATGGCCTCCTTCTCGGGCACGGTGACGATCCGGGGGACGGTGACGAGGAACGTGGAGCCCTTGCCGGGCTCGCTCTCGACCGTGACGTCGCCGCCCATCATCCGGCACAGCTTCCGGCAGATGACGAGCCCCAGACCGGTGCCTCCGTACTTCTTGGCGGTCGAGGACTCGGCCTGGGTGAACGCCTGAAACAGCTTCCCGAGCTGCTCGGGGGTCATCCCGATGCCGGTGTCGCGGATGCGGAAGACGACGTCGGTGCCGCGGGCCGTCAGGGAGAGCGTGATGGTGCCCGACCTGGTGAACTTCGACGCGTTCGACAGCAGGTTGAACAGGACCTGTCGCAGGCGGGTCACGTCGGCCCGCATCGTGCCCGGATCGGCGGGCGCCTCGATCTGGAGCCGGTTGCCGTTCTTCTCGACGAGCGGCGCGATCGTGGAGCCGACCTCCTTCAGCAGGCTCGCGAGGTCGACGCTCTCGAGATACAGCTCCATCTTCCCGGCCTCGATCTTGGAGAGGTCGAGGATGTCGTTGATGAGGGACAGGAGGTGCTTGCCGGCGGTCTGGATCTTCTCGAGGTCCGGCACCAATTGCTCCTCGCCGAGGTCCTTCACCTCCTCCTGGAGCATCTCGCTGTAGCCGATGACCGCGTTGAGCGGCGTGCGCAGCTCGTGGCTCATGCTCGCGAGGAACTGGCTCTTGACCCGGTCGGCGCTCTCCGCGGCCTCGCGCGCCGCCTCGGCCGACTCGCGCTGGCGCTCCGCCTCGGCCCGCTGCGCCTCCGTCCTCTGCTTCTCCTCGACGAGGCTGCGCGTCCGCTCGCCGACCAGCGCGACGAGCTCGCGCTCCCGCGCCTTGAGCCGGTGGACCCGGAGGCGGACGCCGCCCATCACACCGGCGACCGCCCCCCCGAGGACGAGGAGCGAGAACCACCAGGTGCGGTAGAAGCGTGGCTCGAGCGTGAAGGAGAAGGTCGCCGGCTTCTCGTTCCAGACGCCATCCTCGTTGCAGGCCGTGACCGAGAACCGATGCCGCCCCGGCGGCAGGTTCGTGTAGTAGGCGACCCTCCTGCCCTTCGCGTCGACCCAGGCGCCGTCGGCGCCCTCGAGCCGGTACCGGAACCGGATCCGGTCGGGGGCGCCGAGTCCCGGAGCGGTGTAGTGGATCTCGAAGCGGGAGGCGGACGGACCGATCCTCAGGCCGGCGCGCGGCGAGACCGCGCGGTCGTCGACCACCACGTCCTCGATGTGCACGGGGGGCGGCACCGGGTTCGTCGCGAGGTTCGCCGGGTCGAAGACCACGACCCCTCGGGGCGTCGCGAACCAGAGGCGGCCGTCACGGGCCCGCCAGCCCGCGGGCTGCTGGCCCCCCGACGCCCCGCCGGCCAGGCCGTCGCTGACACCGAGGACGGTGGTGTGGAGCGGCTGGCGACGGCCGTCGGCGAGCGCGTCGAGGTCCTTCCGGGGGGCCGACCAGATCCCCTTGTTGCCGCTCACCCAGAGGCGTCCGGAGGCGTCCTCCAGGATCTGGTAGCCGAGGTCGTCGGGCAGACCTTCGTTCCGCGAGAGGATCGTGAACGCGTCGCCCTTCAGCCGGTGGAGCCCGCCGCCGAGCGTCGCGATCCAGAGCGTCCCGTCGGAGTCCTCGTGGAGGCTCGTCACGGTGTTGTTCGAGAGGCCGGCGAGACCCTCCCCGAGCGTCGTCCGCTTCCTGAAGACCCCTTCCCGGAAGCGGACCAGGTGACCGCCGAACGTCCCGATCCAGAGCGAGCCGTCCCGCGTCCGGCAGAAGGACCAGACCGTGGGGCTGGTGAGCCCCTCGGCCACGGACCAGGACCTGATCTCTCCGCCGAGGAGGCGGCTCATCCCGCCCCCCTCGGTCCCGATCCAGAGCTCGTCACCGCTCTCGTAGAGGCTCCGGATCTTCGCCGAGAGGAGCCCGTCGCGTGTCCCGAGGACACGTGTGACCCGTCCGCCCTCGACACGCGCGAGCCCGTTCTCGGTGCCCGCCCAGAGGCCGCCGTCGCGAGACGGCAGCACCGCCGAAACCCAGTCCGACGGCAGCCCGGCGGCCCCGGTGAGGTGCTGGAAGCGTCCGTCGCGGAACGAGTCGAGCCCGCCGCCCGCGGTGCCGATCCAGAGAGTGCCCTTGGTGTCCTCGGCCACGCTGCGGGTGTCGTCCGCCGAGAGGCCCTCGGCGCGCCCGAAGCGCTTCACGCGCCCGGTCCGCAGCCTCGTGAGCCCCCCCGTGAGGGTCCCGATCCAGAGGTTCCCCTCGCGGTCTTCGGCCAGCGAGAGGACCGCGCCGTCGGTCTGCCCGTCGTGGCGGGTCAACGGCTCGAAGCGGGCTCCGGGTCCGGGTCCGAGGCGGGCGACCCCCGAGCCCGTACCGGCCCACAGGCTCCCGTGCGTGTCGACGAGGAGAGCGCGGACGTTTCCGTTCGGCAGCCCATCCGCCGCCGTGAACGACGCGATGACGCCGTTCTCGAGCCGACCGACGCCGAGCTCCGTCCCGATCCAGAGGCTGCCGTCCTTCGCGGCGGCGAGCGCGGTCACCGCGAGCCCGGCTGCGGCCGGCACCGTGACGAGGCGTCCTCCGCTCCAGGTGGCGAGGCCGTGGTCCGTTCCGATCCAGAGGGTCCCGGCCGTGTCGATGGCGAGCGCGGACACGGCATCGCTCGGAAGACCGTCGGCCCGCCGGACGTGGGCCATCGGCTCGCCCGGGACCAGATGGTCGAGGCCGCGCCCGGTCGCCAGCCAGAAGCTGCCGTCGCGGTCCTGGACCAGGGCGGGGACGCGCCCGCTGGAGAGGCCGTCGAACGTGGTGACGTTGCGGGTCACGCCGTCCTTCAGCCGTGTCAGGCCCCGGTCGGTCGCGATCCACAGCGTCCCGTCCCTGTCCTCGAAAAGGGTGCGTATGTAGTTGTGCGGGAGGGACGGGATCCGGGCCCGATCGAAGACCGTGAACGAGACGCCGTCGAACCGGACCGCCCCCTCCTGGGTGCCGAGCCAGAGGTATCCGTCCCGGGTCTGCACGATCGCCGTGACGCTGTCCTGAGGCAGGCCGTCCGCCGTTTGCCACGAGTCGCGGAGGTACTGCGTGACGGCGAGGGACGGGTCGAGCGCGCGGGCCGCGCCCGACCCCAGGAGCCCCATCGCGAGGGCGAGCGTGGAGAGTCGCCGGAGCACGGCGGGAGAGTGTGTCACGGCCGATGGCGGGCGGCGAGGCGGACGCGAGCGCTGGTGTAGCATCGCCCGCCATGACCGGCACCCGCGACCTGATCGAGAAGATGGATGCCGTCGTGCGTCTGCGCGAGGTGCACGCGGTGACCGAGGGGCTCAAGCACGAGCTCTCCGAGCTGTTCCTCTCGGGGGCGTACGCGCTCGACGACCGCTTCCGCCACTCCCGCCCCGACGGCTACGCACGGCGGCTCATCCACCGGAGCCCCGCCCTCGGCTACACGGCCGTGATGATGTCCTGGGGGCCCGGCCAGGGGACGCTCCTGCACGACCACGCGGGGCTCTGGTGCGTGGAGGGCGTGGTCGAGGGCGAGATGACGGTCACGCAGTACGACCTCCTCGAGGAAGCGGAGGACCGCTACCGCTTCGCCGAGCGGGGGCGCATCCACGCCTCCGTCGGCTCGGCCGGCGCGCTGATCCCGCCCACCGAGTACCACGTCCTCGCGAACGCGTCTCCGGACCGTACGTCCGTCACTCTCCACATCTACGGTGGCGAGATGGACCGCTGCGCCGTGTTCGAGCCCAGGCCGGACGGCTGGCACGACCGCCGCCTGCGCGCGCTCGCCTACGACGAGGTCGTCACGGCCCCCATCGCCACGGCGTGACCGCCGTCGGGACGTTGACCCCACCCCGTCCCGAGGCCTCCACGGCACGCTACCGGCTGCAGACGCTGCCCGGTCCCTACCGCCTCCATCGAGGAGGCGAGGTGCCGCAGGTGACTCTCGCCTACGAGACGTGGGGCACGCTCTCGCCGGCGCGCGACAACGTCCTCCTCCTCACGACGGGGCTGTCGCCCGGAAGCCACGCCCGCTCCGGCGTCTCGAACGCGGAGCCGGGGTGGTGGGAGGAGATGATCGGTCCCGGCGCGCCGATCGACACCGACCGCTGGTTCGTCGTCTGCAACAACTCCTTCGGCTCGTGCCACGGCTCGACCGGCCCGGCGTCCGCCGATCCCCGTACCGGCGAGCCCTATCGCCTCTCCTTCCCGGCTCTCGCGATCGAGGACATCGCGCGGACGAGCCACGAGCTCCTGCTCACGCTCGGCATCGAGCGGGTCGCGGCGGTCCTCGGCTCGTCCCTCGGCGGGATGACGTCGCTCGCGTACGCGGCGCTCTTCCCGGGCGAGGTCGAGCGGGTCGTCTCGATCTCGGCCGCCGCGAGCGCCAGCGCGTTCGCGGTGGGCCTCCGGTCGCTCCAGCGGGAGGCGATCCGGAGCGACCCGGAGTGGCGCGGCGGCCAGTACGCGCCGGACCGCCCTCCGCGGCACGGGATGTCCCTCGCGCGGAAGCTGGGCGTCCTCTCGTACCGGGGCGCCGCCGAGTGGTCGACGCGGTTCGGCCGCCGGCGGGTGGCGGTCCCCGACCCGCCGTTCGGCATCGAGTTCGAGGTGGAGTCGTACCTGCAGCGGCACGCCGACCGCTTCGTCCCCGTGTTCGACGCGAACTGCTACCTCTACCTCTCCAAGGCGATGGACGCGTTCGACCTGGCCGAGCACGGCACCTCGCTGGTCGACGCGGTGGCGCGCCTCCGGGTGCGAAAGGCGCTGGTGATCGGCGTGGAGACCGACATCCTCTTCCCGATCGACCAGCAGGAGGAGCTGGCCCAGGCGTTCCGGGACGCGGGCCACGACGTCTCGTTCGCCCGCCTTCCGTCCGAGCAGGGCCACGACTCGTTCCTCATCGACCTCGACCGGTTCGGACCGGTGATCGGGCGCTTCCTCGCCGACTGACGCTCCTCAGAAGATCTCGTGGTCCAGGTAGCGGTAGTCGAACGAGCGCGCCGCGGCCTCGAGGGGGAAGGACGGGTCGACGCGCATCACCTCGAAGTGCGCATCCGCCACCGCCTCCGCGAACCCGAGCTCGGACCGCAGCCGCGCGGCGAGCGAAGAGGAGCCCGGCAGCCGCAGCTCGAGCCGGGTGGCGCCTCGAGCGGCGGCGAGCTCCCGCGCCCGCTCGAGCAGCTCGACGAGCGCCCCGCTCGACTCGTCCGCGGTCTGGAGGTCGACGAAGAGCGCCCGGTCGAGGACGAAGCGGAGCACCCCGTAGGCGGGTGAGCGCCCGGCGAGGTCGACGAGGGGAAGCGTCACGTAGTCGACCCCGGGGCGCTCGGTGAAACGCCAGCGCAGGGTCGCCGCGGAGCGGTCCGTGCGCCAGCCGGTCCGCGCGTGGAGCGCCCCGGCGAGGCGGTCGTGGGCGGCGCCGAAAGGCTCGCCGGGGCGTGCCCGCAGGAGCCGGCGCCGGAGCCTCGACGTCAGGAACGGGGCCCCGACCGGTCGCGCGAGGAGGCCGGCCGGCTCGACGGGCCACGACCCCACCAGACGCTTGCTGACGATCGAGTGCCGGGCGTTCGGGAAGCCGAAATAGAACGGGACACCGGCCGCCGCGTTCAGCGAGACGAAGCCCCCGACCAGCTCCTGGAAGACGCTCCGGTGTGTGAGCCCACGGTGCGCCGGAGAGGTCATGACGTCGATCGCGGCGACGCCGGGCAGGTCGCCGCCCGAGCCGCGGTAGCGCGTGCCCAGACCCCCGTAGAACCCGACCACCTCGTCCCCGTCCACGGCGATCGCCGAGACGGCGCGGTGCGGCACCCGGTCGTACTTCCAGGCCCAGTCCTCCGGCGACGCCGCCTGGGCGAAGGCGACCTCGAAGAGCCGGAGGAGGCCCGGCCGGTCGGCGACGGTGGCGGCACGGATGACGGCGGGCACGACATCTGCGAGTGTAGCGACGCCGATGCGCCTCTCCGCCGTCCTCGTCACCTACCGTTCCGCCGCCCTCGCCCTCCGGGCGATCGAGAGCCTGCGCCACGCCTCGCCGGAGCCGGTCGAGGTGATCGCCGTCGTCAACTCCGGGGACGCCGCCGAGGCCGAGGCCCTCGCGCCCGCGGCGGAGCGTGTCCTCCTCTCGGAACGGAACCTCGGCTTCGCGGGCGGCCTGAACCGCGGTATCGCCGCCGCGTCGGGGGATGTCCTCCTCCTCGGGAACCCGGACCTCGTCTTCGGGCCCGGGTCGATCGCGCCGCTCGTGGAGCTCGCCGCCTCCGGCAAGGTGATGGCCGGTCCGGTCTTCTTCTGGGACGACTCCCGGACGATCCTGCTGCCGCCCGCCGAGGAGCCCCGCCCGGCGGTCCTCGCGCGGCGCGCGCTCGCCGGCGCG
>CAYLNK010000259.1:0-9900 GCA_964384675.1 uncultured Holophagales bacterium
GACCGCGAGCGGAGGTCGATCCTGAGCGAGATGCTTCTCCGATTGATGACCCAGGGCGTCGCGACGCTCGCCGAGGAGGACGCCTCGCTTCACGCGCTCCTCGAACGCGAGTACCTCCGCCAGACGGAGGTGCTCAGCCTGGTCGCGGCGTCCAGCGTGGTGGACCCTTCGGTCCTCGTCTGCGAGGGGATGGTGCCGGTCAACGTCACCGCCGAGGGCTACCCCGGGGCGCGCTTCCACGCCGGATGCGACGTCATCGACCAGATCGAGCAGCTCGCCATCGACCGGGCCAGGGCCGCGTTCGGGGCGCGCTTCGCGAACGTCCAGCCGCATTCCGCGACCACCGCGAACCAGGTCGTGATCTGCAGCGTCCTCCGACCGGGAGACACCCTTCTGGGGCTCGATCTCTCGTGCGGCGGGCACCTGACGCACGGTGCCGCGCCGTCCCTGTCGGGCCAGTACTTCGACGCCGTCGGCTACGGCGTCACACCGGACGGCACCATCGACTACGACGAGGTCGAGAGGCTCGCGCGCGAGCGCCGGCCGAAGCTGATCATCTGCGGCACCACCGCGTATCCGCGGGTGATCGACTTCGCCCGCTTCCGCCGGATCGCCGACGGCGTGGGTGCCCTGCTCCTGGCCGACATCACGCACATCGCAGGCCTCGTCGTGGCCGGCCTCCATCCCAGCTCGATCGACCACGCTCACTTCACGACGACCTGCACGCACAAGCAGCTGTACGGGCCGCGCGGCGGTCTGATCCTGATGGGCCGGGACGCCGGCGCGCCGGCGCCCTCCGGCGACCGCACGCTCTCCGACCTCCTCCAGAAGGGCGTCTTCCCCTTCTTCCAGGGAGCCCCGAACCTGAGCTCGATCGCGGCCAAGGCCGGCGCGCTCGGACGCCTCGCGCGGCCCGAGTTCCGCGGGCTGATGCGGCGGGTCGTCTCCACGGCGCGGGCCCTGGCCGGCGCCTTCACGGATACGGGCTACACCGTCATCACGGGCGGGACCGACAACCACCTCGTGGTGGTGGACGTCCTGGCCAGCGGCCTGACGGGTATCGTCGCGGAGCGGGCGCTCGAAGCGTGCCACATCACCGTCAACAAGAACCGGATCCCCGGCGACCGCAAGCCCGCCACCGTCACGAGCGGCATACGGATCGGGACGAACGGCCTGGCCGTGCGTGGGCTCGAGGCCGCCGAGATGCCCCGATGCGTCGAGCTGGTGCACCGCGTGCTCGGGAGCGTCCGGCCTCTGTCGGACCGCGAGTTCGAGCTTCCCGACGGCGTACGGACCTCGGTGATCGACGACGTGCGCGAGCTCTGCCGCCGTTTCCCCATCCCGTGCTACCCGGCGCCGGCTCCGGAGCGCGAGCCGACCCCCGCCTCGTCCCGGTAGCGCGCGACCACCTGGCCCACCGGACCGTGGACGACGAGCCGCCCGTCGCGGAGGTACACCGCCTCGTCGCAGACGCGCCCCAGGTGGGCGAGGTCGTGCGAGGCGTACAGCACCGTCTGGTCGGGGCGGCGCGCGGCCGAGAGGAGCCCCTCGGCCTTCGCCGTGAAGCGGGCATCGCTCCCCGAGAGGCATTCGTCGAAGAGGAAGATCTCGGCCTTCCGCAGCAGCATCGCCTCGAGCAGCACCGAGAAGAAGAGCCTCTGCTGCATCCCGAGGGAGAGCCGCTCCAGCGGCGTGGCCGCGTCCTCGGTCAGCTCGGCACGCTCCAGCACGGGCGCGACGGCGGCGCGTCCCTCCGCGCCGGTCATCCCGGCGATGGCGGAGAAGAGGAGGACGTTGTCACGTACCGAGAGCGTCGGGGAGCCTCCGGCGCCGGGGAGAAGGAAGCAGGCGACGCGGCCGGAGACGAGACACTTCCCTTCACTCGGCTCGAAGGTCCCGGCCACGACGCGCAGAAGCGTGGTCTTCCCGGCACCGTTGGGTCCGATCAGGCCGACCGTCCCGCCACGCGGCAGCTCGAGGTCGATCCGATCGAGGGCGGTGACCAGGTTCCGCTGCCGGGCGACGAGACCCGGGAGGACGCGATACAGCGGGCGGCGCCGGCGCCGCTTCCCCATGCGGAATCGTTTGGTCAGCCCAGAGAGAGCGACGGCGACGCTCAAACGTGCTCCGGGATCCGGGCCGTGAGCCGCTGGAAGACCAGGGCCCCGAGCGCCAGCACGGCCAGCGAGCCGCCCCCTGCCGCGACGAACGACCACGGCTCGGGGACCTGTCCGACCACCATGACGCGTGTGCTCAGGTCCACCACGCGAGCCAGCGGGTTGAGCCCGATCAGCTGCTGCATCCATCCTTCGCGCACCATCTTCATGGTGTAGAAGATCGGCGTGACGAAGAAGAGCAGCCGCATCCCCACGCCCCAGAGGTAGACGAGGTCGGGCAGGAACACGACGGTCGCGCCGAGCGCGAGGGACACGCCCACCGTGAACGCCAGGTGGATCACGAGAACGAGCGGGAAGAGCGCCGCCGTCAGCGGGAGGCCGCCCCGTACCAGGGCCACCAGCCCCACGACGACCCCCAGGCCGATCAGGTAGCTCAGCGCCTCGACTCCCACCGCGCGGAGCACCAGCACCTCCCGCCGGATGTTGGAGTTGAGGATCAGGTTGCGGCCGTTCAGGACGGACTGGGCCGCCTGCGTGGTGGCCTGGCTGAAGAAGTTGAACTGCATGACGCCGAGGAGGATGAAGAGGGGATAGTGCGGGACGTCCCGCACCCGCATCACGCGCGAGAAGACCCCGTACAGGACGAGCGTCGTGAGCAGCGGGTTCAGCAGGTGCCACACCACACCGAGGATGGAGCTCTTGTCCCGCGAGACGAAGGCGCAGCGAGTCGCCTGGAAGAGCAGGTTGAGGTTCTCCCGCGCCCAGAGCGGCCTTTCGAACGTGGCCGGAGGGGCGAGCGGGGGGGCGGCGGACTCAGTCGTCGACGTGGTCATCGTGCTCACCTGGGGGATCCGGTCTCGTACCAGCGGATGAACCGGCCCGCGATGATCGCCCGAATGAAGAGGAACTGATAGGCACCGGGTCGAGGACCGGTGCGGCGCCGCTCGCCGTCGCCTATTCTCGGCACCGTGGGGATCGGGAGGAGCGTGGATAGAGGATGAGAAGGAGTCGGAGCCGGTGGCCGGTCACCAAGGGGTCGGCCCCTTACGGCCGCGCGCCATGCGCTCCTCATGGGGACGGAGCGACGTGAGCGCCCCGCCCCTCGACGCCAAGACGCACGTCTACCGGTCGGGCGGTGAGGGGAGCATCCCTGGGGAGAGGGCCATCGTCTCGGCCCTGGGTCGGGGTCTGCTCGCCCTCGACGTCGGCTGCGGGGCGAGCGGGCGCAGCACGCGGATGCTGCGCTCGCTGGGCGCCAACGTCTTTCCCTGCGACATCAATCTCGAAGCCCTTCAGGAGCTCAGCCGGGGGGCGCCAGACCTCGGCGCTGGGCGCCTGATTGCGGCCGACATGCTGGACTTGCCGTTCCCCGCCGGGACATTCGACCTCGCGCTCGTCGCAAAGTGCGGGCTCGACTACATCGCGGCGGAATCTCGCGTGGCCGCTCTCGTCGAGCTGGAGAGGGTCGTGCGTCCGGGAGGGCACCTGGTGTTCTCCTCGCTGAATACCGTGGGCGTCCTGCTGTCGCCCCGTGGACTCCGGAGCGCGCGCTACTGGAAATGGCGGCTCCGGTACCTGACCTCGGGCTCCTTCGCGCGCGGGAGGCTCGTCGACATCAACGGGCTGGACATGGCCCATGCCCTGCCCCGCCGCGTGATCGAGCAGGTGACCCGGAACACGGCATTCCGACTGGAGTTCGCGACGGACCGCCTGGCCTGGACCCGGAACCTCTGGCTGCTGACGTGTTTCTCGGACTGGCCCTACTATCTCTTCGTGAAGGCGCCGGCAAGGGCCTGACCAGGGAGAGGCGCGACGGTCGTCAGCCGCGGGAGAGGGCCGCTCGCCGTCTATCCTCGGCCCTGGGCACGAAGGGAAGGAGCGAGGATCGAGGATGAGCTGGACCGAGAAGCGGGTGCTGGTGACGGGCGGGGCGTCGTTCATCGGGTCGCACCTGGTCGACCTCCTCGTCGCCCGTGGCGCGAGCGGGATCCGCGTGGTGGACGACCTGTCGAGCGGCAAGGTCGAGAACATCCGCGCGCACGTGGAGGCCGGCCGGGTCGAGCTCGTGACGGCCGATCTTCTTCAGCCCGGCGTCGCCCAGGCGGCCGTGGCCGGACGGGACGTGGTTTTCCACCTCGCGGCCATTCACGGCGGCCGCGGCTTCGTCGACCTGCATCAGGCCGCCTGCGCCCAGAACCTCGCGCTGGACGGCCTCCTCGTCAAGGCAGCGTACGAGGCCGGTGTCGACCGTTTCGTCTTCGCGTCGTCGGGCTGCGTCTACCCGAACCACCTGCAGGGTGACGTCCGCGAGGAGCTGTACCTGACCGAGGAGATGGTCGGGCCGCCGTACGACGCCGACAACATGTACGGCTGGGCGAAGCTCATGACCGAGCTCACGCTGAAGGCGTACCACCGCGACTTCGGGTTCAAGTCGGCCTCCTGCCGCTTCTTTACCGTCTACGGCGAGCGCGGGGTCGAGAACCACGCCGTGATCGCCATGATCGCGCGTGCGTTCGTACGTCAGGACCCGTTCGAGGTCTGGGGCGACGGCACGCAGGTCCGGAACTGGACCCATGTCTCGGACATCGTCCGAGGCATGGTCCTGTCCGCGGAACGGATCGAGGACGGCACGGCCGTGAATCTCGGTACCGAGGAGCGTACGCGCGTGATCGACGCGGTGAACGAGGTGCTCCGCATCACCGGTCACGAGGCCCCGATCCGCTTCCTCCCGGCGATGCCGACCGGACCATTGAACCGGGTCGCGTCCAACCGCCTCGCGCGCGAGCTCCTCGGCTGGGAACCCGAGGTTCGCTTCCTGGACGGGCTCCGAAAGACCGTCGACTGGTACGTCGCGACGCACGAACGGGACGCCGTCGAGACGCGCCTCGCGGAGAAGCTGACCGAGCGGTAGTCCTCGGGGTCAGGTGTAGCCGAGCCGGCGGAGGGTCGGCCCCGCCGTGCGCTCGAAGACCTCGAGGACGTCGGGGGGAAGCTCGTCGACGTGGCTGCCCACGACTCCGCGCCGCATGAAGGGCCGGTCGGGGCTCCGGCGAGGGCGGCCGCGGCCCCAATCGCGCCGTCCCAGCCCCTCGCGCTGCTCCTTGTCCCGCATCTTCTCGAAGGTCGCCTGCGCAACCGCACGCTCGATCTGCTCGGGCGTGCGCTCGATCCCGACGAACTCGCAGAGGCGCGCGAGCTGCCCGGGCGTGTCCCGGCGCAGGTCCTCGTAGCGGACGACGAGGAGCCTCGCGCCGAATGGGTTGTCCAGCCAGCGCTCCGTATGCAGGTGCCAGCGGAAGTCGGGCGTGGGCGAATAGCGGCCCTCCACGACGGCCCGGAGGTCGGTCGCCAGCCCACGGCGCTCGCGTACGCCGACCAGGTGATGGAAGTACGACACCATGACGTCCCTGCCGTCCCGCACCAGATACACCACGCGGCGGTAGTCGGGCCTCGGCAGGTCGTGGGACTTGAAGAACATCGGTGTCGTCCACCGCCGGTAGTAGGGCCACGCGTCGGCCGGCACCAGGTTCCAGACGAGGCGGTACGGTGCGCGCTCGAGGTCCACCCCGTAGACGGCTCCCGCCACGAGGACCTGGACCCAGTTGTGACCCGATTTCGGGAACCCGACGATGTGGACGTCCTCGGGGTCGTGCTCGTCGTTGGGGACGAGGTCGGTGAGCCGGCGGATCCACGCGTCTCTCAGGCGACGGAGCGGGCCTTTCGACGGCATCGAGTCGACTGTAGCATCGCCCTCGGTGGCGATCGAGAAGGACGGATCCTCGGAGCCTGGAGGCGTCGTCCCGCGGCCCGGGGGCGCTGCCGCTTGAGAATCCTCCACGTGAACGTCGCGGACGAGGCACAGGGAGCCGCCCGCGCCGCGGCCCGGCTGCACCTCGCCCAGCGGGACTCGGGTCACGCGTCCCGCATGCTCGTCGGCTACGAACGCGGTGGGCTCCCGGGAGTGGAGAGCCTGATACCCAGGGGAGCGCCTTCGCGCGCGGCCCATCGTGTGGTCAGCCGGGTGGAGGAGGTGACGGGATTCCAGTACCTCCTCCAGCCCTGGAAGCGAGCGCTTCTCCGCCACCCGTTCACGCGGGAGGCCGAGGTCGTGAACCTGCACAACCTCCACGGCGGGTACTTCCCGATCCGCGCGCTGCCCGAGCTCGGCCGCGCGGTCCCGCTGGTCTGGACGCTCCACGACCTCTGGGGCCTGACGGGTCACTGCAGCTTCCCCGAGGATCACGCCTGCGAGAGGTGGAAGGCGGGCTGCGGCACCTGCCCGTCGCTCGGGAGCTACCCGCCCCTCACGATCGACACGACCGCCTTCCTGTGGCGTCGCAAGGCCGCGCTCTATGGCCGGACGGGCCTGACGATCGTCACCCCGTCGCGCTGGCTCGCCCAGGCCGTGGAGCGGAGCCCGCTCCTCGCGAGGTTCCCGAGGCACGTCGTGCCTCATGGGGTCGACACCGCCGTCTTCTCGCCCACACCCCGCCAGAAGGCGCGCGAGGCGCTCGGCCTGCCGCAGGATGCGGAGCTGGTCCTCTTCTCGGCCTTCGATCCGTTCCTCGATCGGAAGGGCGGTGCCTTTCTGTTCGAGGCGCTCCGGCGCCTCCGGGAGGAGGGCCGGAGCCGGCTGGCTCTGGTCACCGTGGGGTGCCCGAACGTCGATCTCGGCGGGCGGTTGCCCGTTCCGGTGCACAACCTCGGCCTGATCCACGACGAGAGGTCGATGGCGCTCGCGTACAGCGCCGCCGACGTCTACGCGGGCCCGTCTCTCTCCGAATCGTTCGGGCTGGTGTTCCTGGAGGCCCTCGCCTGCGGCACACCCGTCGTGGCGTTCGAGTCCACGGCTGTCCCCGAGGTCGTCCGCCACGCGGAGGACGGTACCTGGCTCGAGCCCGGGACGGCGAGGACTTGCTCAACGGCATGAGGCTGCTGCTCGACGATCCCGCGAGACGAGCCGAGATGGGTCGGCGGGGTCGGGAGCGCGTCGCTCGCGGGGGAGGGCTCGCCGAGCAAGCGCGGCGCTACGTCGAGGTGTATCGGGAGGCGCTCGAGCGTCGCGCGCGCCGGGGAGCGCGCTGAGATGGGACCGACCACGACTGCGGCCGATGCGCCCTCGGAGACCGTGTCGCCCGAGTGGGCTCGCGCGTTTCGCCCGCCGTGGAGCGCCAGGGGGAGCCTCGCCGCCGCCGTGGATCGCGGCCTGGCGTTCCGCGTCGACCCGCGCGAGACGCTCGTCGTATCGGGCTTCTGGCGAAGCGGGACGACGTGGCTCCAGGAGACGCTGCGCGACGTGCTCCGGGCCAAGACCCTCTTCGAGCCGCTCTGTCCCCTCGCGCCGGGCCTGCGCCGCGTCCACCGGGCGAACGGTGTGGGGGACGAGAGCTTCGAGTTCCTCCGCCTCTACATGCCGTACTGCGGGACGCGGACTCTGGAAGGGCCTCTGCGCGAGGTCTTCCAGGGCTTCCTGCGAGCCGAGGTCGGGGGGGCCTGGGTGCGGCGGTTCCGTGCGGGACTGACGGAGAGCCTCCGACCGCGGGTCGTGGTCAAGCTCGTCACGGCTCCCCTGTGCCTGCGTGCGGCTCAGAACACGTTCGGGATGCCCGCCGTGCACGTGACTCGCGACCCTCGCGCCATCGTCGCGAGCATCCGGAAGACGAGGTGGACGTGGCTGTTCGATCACCTGAGCCTGGCCGGTCAGCTCCTGGCGGAAGGCGACGGTCGGGCCGAGGTGTTCGGTCGCTGGAGCGAGGAGATCCTCGAGTACGACCGGGCCGGGGCCGTCGAGCGCGTCGTGGCGTACTGGGCGCTGACGGAGACGGTGCTCCTCGAGAGCTACGCCGGATTCGGCGGGCGCGTCGTCTTCACCAGCTACGAGCGTCTGGTGCGCGAGAGGGAACGCGCCTACTCGGCGATGCTCGACAGCCTCGGGCTTCGCCCCGCGGACCCAGGATTTCGGATCCAGGACCGCGACAGCGCGACGACCTCGGAGGCGCAACGCGGGGCCACGGTGGGCGAACGGGTCGGCGGGTGGAGGAGCGTGCTCACCGTGGCGGAGGTTGAGGCGATCGAGAGGATCACCCGGCGCTTCGGCCTCGGGGAGAGGCTCGTCGCGTGAGAGGAGGCTGCGTGAAGAGACGGCTCGATCGAGCGGGTGCGGGTTCCCGAAGGACGCGGCCGTGATCCGGAGGTTCCCGAACCGTGCCTCGGCCTACTGGCAGCTCGTTCCGGCCTACCTCGGCTCGATGGTCGACGCGCGCGCGCGGCGCGCCCTCTTCGATCAGGTCGAGACGTATTGCATGTTCATCGGCTACCCGAGGAGCGGCCACAGCCTCGTCGGGTCCCTGCTGGATGCCCACCCCGACGCCGTCGTCTCGCACGAGCTGGATACCCTCGGGTTCCTGCAGGCGGGCTTCTCCCGGTCGCAGATCTTCTCGTTGATCCTCGAGAACTCGCGGCAGGCGGCCGCCGAAGGGCGCACCCAGACCGGGTACAGCTATGCCGTGCCGGGGGGGTGGCAGGGCCGCGTCCGCACCCTTCGGGTGATCGGAGACAAGCGGGCGGGGGGCTCGGGGAGGCGGCTCCTGAGGCGCCCGGCGCTCGTGGACCGACTACAGCGCACGGTAGGCGTGCCGGTGCGGTTCCTCCACGTCCTGCGCAACCCGTTCGACAACATCAGCACGATCGCCGTGCGGGGGAGGATGACTCCGCGGGAGGCGTGCGAGGTCTACTTCCCGCTCTGCGACGGCGTGGCCGGCGTGAAGAGCCGTGTCCCGCCCGGCGCCGTGCTCGACGTGCGGCACGAGTCCCTGATCGCCGACCCGCGGACGGCGCTGCGCGGGCTGTGCGGGTTCCTCGGCATCGAGGCGTCGGACGGGTACGTGGAGCGGTGCGCCAGCATCGTGTTCGCCTCGCCTCACCAGTCGAGGCGCGAGGTGGAATGGAGCGCCGATCTCCACGACGAGGTCTCGCGGCGAATGCGCGCGTATCCGTTCCTGGAGGGCTACACCTGGGAGTCGTGAGGAGCGTCCGGCCCGGGAGGGCCCTACACTCCGTCGGTGGTCGATCGCGAGCTGTCGGGACGGCTCTCCTCCGAGCCGCAGCGACGAAGGGTCCTGGAGCTGGTCTGGTGCGCGATCCTGGCGATCATCGCGGTCGCCGTCTTCGGCGACGGACTGTCGCGGCACCTCCACAGCGACGACTGGGTCCTCCAGCGCTGGACGCGCCCGGACGGGCTCGCGACCGCAGGCCGCTGGCTCTCGCTGGAGGTCGCCCGGACCTGGGGGGTTCGTCCGACGCTCCTCGGCGCGGCGACGGCGATCGGCCTCCTCGGTGAGGGGCGCCCGCAGCACGTCGCGTCGCTGCTGCTCCACCTGACGACCGCGATCCTCCTCTTCCTCGTGGTTCGCGGAGAGGCAGCGGGCGACCCGGCCGCGCGTCGCCGCATCGACCGTCTTTGGCCGGCGGCGGTCGCGAGCCTCGTCTTCCTCCTCCATCCGGCGCACGACGAGGCGGTCTACTGGTTCTCGGCGCTCGCGTATCCCCTGGCCGGGACGCTCGGCCTGTCGTACTGGCTCCTCTCGGATTCGCCGCGGCCCGCGTCACGAGCGGTGTCCTGGCTCGTCCTCGGCGCGGCGCTGCTCGCCCACCCGACGGCAGCCGTCTTCCCGCTCGCGCGCCTCGTCCGTCCCGCCGGGGGCTCGCGGGCGCGTGTGAGCGCCACGCTCGGATCCCTGCTGGCCGTGGCGCTCGCCGTCCTCGGCGTGGCGCTCGGCTCCGC
>CAYLNK010000260.1:0-9867 GCA_964384675.1 uncultured Holophagales bacterium
CGCCGAGCCCGCCGGGCCGCCGGAGGCGGATCCACAGACCGTGAGGCACGGAGAGAGGTTCGAGGTCGAGCCGAGGTCCGAAGGCGACGTGCGGGCGGAGCTCGAGCGGCTCCGCGCCGAGTACGAGAAGCTGAAAGGCTCGCAGAGCCGCGTGATGCCGTCGCCCGTCAGGACCGGGGCCGATGGCGAGAGCGAATCGGCACGTCCGAGGAGCGCGCTGTCGCTCGAGGTCTGGCTCGGCCCGATGGAGGGATGCCGTTTCGTGGCGGACGCGAGCCGCTCGCCGCGCGTCGTTCGCGTGGGCCGGCTTCCGGCGGACCGGAAGACCGGACAGGCGAACCACCTGGTCCTCGCGCACGGAGGCGGCATCTCGTCCACGCACGCCCAGCTCCGTTCGGAGGGCGGCCGGTTCTTCGTGCGGGACCTCGGCAGCACCAACGGCACGTTCTTCGCCCGACGCACGTCGGACCCGGCCGCGGAGACCGAGGTCCTGCCCGGCGAGATCTTCCTGGTCGCGCTGACGCCGATCCGAGTGTATCTTCAGGTCGACGTCGACGCCTCCGAGCTCGGGAGCGTGACCTCGCCCGAGCTGCCGCCGGTGACGGCGCCGGAGCTGCAGAAGATCCTCGCGGGCGCGCGCGAGGCGGCGGAGCATCGCGGGGAGCGCTACATCGACACCCGACACCTCGGCGACGCCCTCATCCGTTCCCGGAACGAGTGGATCCGGCAGACGTTCCGCGAGGCGGGATGGTCACGGGACGCCGCGCTGACCGAGCTCTGGGAGGGCGGGCTGTTCGAGGGCCGGCACCAATGGCTCGAGAAGCCGCTGTCCAAGCCGATGGAGGCGCACCAGGACGCGGAAGGCCCCCTCCTCTCGCCGAAGGTGGCGACGTTCGTGGCGGAGACGATCCGCCGGATGGCGAGCGCGAACGAGGACGACCTCGGGACGTTCGTCCGGAAGGACCTGATGCGACAGCTCCTAAACGACGCGCAGGGGGCGGTCGGGGCGTGGCTCGCCCGGCACCTGGCGCCCAGCATCGTGGCCCCGGAGCCGTCGACGGACGCCGGCTCGCGGAGCGTGGACGCGACCTGGCCGATCTCGGACCCCGACCTCCCCCGTGGCGACACGGACCCCGACACCGAGAGCTGACCTTCGCCCGGACGGGCGCGGACCGGCTACTCCGACCCCGCCGACGCTAGGAAGGTCGCCCTCGAGGAACGCCCCGGACTCTCACTCCAGGACGAGACGGTCGCGCAGGTGCGCCGGAAGCCCTTCGGCTCGTGGGAGCTGAACTGGATGGCCTACAACGTCGCCCACTGATCGCCGGCTGTCGCAGGTCAATCCCGTCGATCGGGCCCAGACCCGGCGAGAACGCAGCTTCCTGAGTCCCTTGGACCTCACCGTGGCGGGCCGCGGACAGAGTGAGAGAGAATGGCGGCGAGGTCATGCTGATGGCGTCGCGATCCGTCGCAGTCGAGGTTCCAGAGAGGGTCCTTCTCGCCGAGAAGACCGACGAGGGATCCTTCGGCCGCGAGATGCGGATTCTCTCCGCCGTGAAGCACTTCGAGCTCGGGCGACTGTCCTCGGGCCGAGCGGCCGAGCTAGCTGGGATGGGACGCGTCGAGTTCCTCTTCGAGCTCGAGCGGCACACCGCGTTCCCGCTCGAAGCGGAGCTCCGGGAGCTCGAGGCTCGTGCCGGGCGCGATCAGTAGTACCTCTCCCCTCCTGTGAGAGGCCCGAAGATGAATGGGACGAGGTCCGCACGAGCTTCCCGCAGACCTGGATCGTGGTCGAGGCGCTGAAGGCGCACAGCGAGCAGCACCGGCGCGTCGTGGAGGACCTCTCTGTCCTCGCAGCGTTTCCCCGCTCCGCGGACGCGATGCGGCGGCAGCTCGAGATCCATCGCGCGGAGCCAGGCCGGGAGGTCCTCATCGCGTTCACCGGCTGGGAGACGCTGGAGATCGAGGAGATTCTCTGGGCGGGAGATCCGGCTCGGAGAGATCGTTGTCCACGACGCGGCGGTGCAGATCGGGAGCATGAGCTACGGGTTCGAGCTGGATGGGATAGTAGGGATGGACGTCCTGCACGCGATGAGTGCGGTCATCGACCTGGGAACGCTGGAGCTTCGCGGCGCCTCGTAGACCACTCCTGACACAGGTCGGTCCTCGCGCCGCTCTGCCTCGCTGATGATCTCGAGCGCCAGCCCACTTCTCAGCCGGGCACTCGGTCGTTCTTCCTGGCGCTGGATCGACCGGACCCGTGCACGTCATCCCCCGCTTCGACGGCGAAGTCCCCGACCCGCGAGGCGGCGTCCGTCACGCCATCCCTGGCCGCGGCAACTACCTGCCAGAAGTCAGTTCGGCCGGATCGGCCGGATCGCCCCTCGTCGCCGGAGGTCTCGCGGACCCGTTCCTCGCCCACATCCGCCCGCTCTTCCGGCGCGCGTCGCTGGTCTCGATCGTCGCGGCGTTCGTACAGGTCTCCGCGCCCGAGCGCCTCCTCGGCTGGACGGCGATCTGGTCGACCGCAGGATCGGCAGTGGGTGAGCACCCGTCCGGACCGTCCTTCGAGGCGAGGATCGTCGAGACGGCGCGGCTCTCGCCACCGGGCTCCTCGTTCCACCCGAAGTGCTGGGCGTTCGAGAGCTCCGACTTCGGGATCGCGTTCGTCGGGAGCAGCAACCTCTCCCGCTCCGCGCTCTCCACCGGGATCGAGTGGAACCTCCGGACCGACCGGGCGTCCGCGCCGGCCGCATGGACCGATCTCGGCCGATCGTTCGAGGCGCTCTGGAGGCTCGCGACACCACTCTCGGCGGAGTGGCTCTCCGGCTACGAGGAGCGAGCGCTCCGGGAGGCGCGGCCGCTCCCTCCGGGCGAGGAGCGCGGCGACGTCGAGTCCCCCTTCCCGGAGCCCCACGCGATCCAGGTGGACGGGCTCGGCGCGCTCCGGCAGGCACGCGGAGAGGGACGGGGCCGGACGCTCGCCGTGATGGCGACCGGCCTCGGGAAGACGTGGCTCGCCGCGTTCGACTTGCTGGTCTGGACGCGAGAGAACGGGAGGCTCCCGAAGGTCCTCTTCGTCGCGCACCGCGCCGAGATCCTGGAGCAGGCCGCCGCGACGTTCGCGAGGATGGCCCATCACATCGACGTCGCTCCCCGGATCTCCTGGTACGTCGCCTCGAGCGACGGGTTCGGCGGCGATCTCACCTTCGCGTCGGTCCAGAAGCTGGCCCGCGCCGAGGGCCTCGCGAGGCTCGAATCGGAACGGTTCGACTACGCGATCGTCGACGAGGTCCACCACGCGACGGCGGAGAGCTATCGGAAGATCCTGGACCGGCTGAACGCCTCGTTCGTCCTGGGACTGACCGCGACGCCGGACCGTGCCGATGCCGGGGACGTCCGCGGCCTCTTCGACGACCACGTCGCCTTCGAGGCGGGCCTCGACCGCGGCATCGACGAGGGCTTCCTCTCGCCGTTCCGCTGCTGGGGCCTCCGGGACACCATCGACTACGCGGACATCCCGTGGCGGAACCGACGCTTCGACACCGAGGCGCTCACCAACGCCGCCGCGACGACCGCGCGCATGGATCGGCTGTGGGAGGCCTGGCACACGCACCCCGCCCTCCGGACCGTGGTCTTCTGCTGCTCGAAGCGGCATGCCGCGTTCACACAGGACTGGCTAACCGAGCGTGGCGTCCGGTGCGGCACAGTGACCGCCGACACACCGTCCGGCGATCGGGCCGGCGCGCTGGCCGCCCTGCGAGCGGGAGAGCTCGACGCGCTCTGCGCCGTCGACATCTTGAACGAAGGCGTCGACATCCCCGGCATCGACCGCGTGGTGATGCTGCGTCCCACCGAGTCGCCAGTTCTCTTCCCGCAGCAGCTCGGGCGCGGGCTGCGCCGGATGGAGGGCAAGGAGAAGCTCACGGTCATCGACTTCGTGGGCAATCACCGGGTGTTCCTCGAGAGGGTCCACCTGCTCCTGTCGCTCTCACGGCGACCCGTCTCGCTCCGGGAGTTCCTCGAAGCCGGCGTCAGCCCGGACCTCCCCGCCGGGTGCTCCGCCGACGTCGAGCTCGAGGCCATCGAGATCCTGCGCCGTCTGCTGCCGCGCGGCGAGAGCGAGGTCGTCAGCGCCTACCGCGAGATGAGGCTCGTGCTCGGACGCCGGCCGACCGCCGGCGAGCTGTATCGGTCGGGGTATCTGCCGTCCGCCCTGAAGGGTTGGTTCTCGTTCGTCGCGCGCGAGGGAGACCTGACCGAGGAGGAGCGGCTCGTTCACGGGACGGCGGCCGAGTGGCTCGACACTCTCGAGCGGACGCCGATGAGCAAGGCGTTCAAGATGGTGGTGCTGGAGGTCCTCCTGGAGGAGGACGCCGTCTCCGAGGGGATGGACCTCTCGCGGCTGGCGCAGCGGGCGCACGAGTACATCGTGAGGTCACCCGAGCTGCGGCGCGACATCTCGGACGTCGCTCGCTTCGACGACCCGTTTCACCCGGATCTTGCCGCCTGGCTGTCGTACTGGAACGAGAACCCCGTGCGGGCCTGGACGCAGCGTCGGGACAGCCGCTGGTTCCGGGTGGATGGCGACCGCTTCGTGCCGAGGCTGCCGATTCCCAAAGGTGGGCGCGGCGCCTTCGCGGCGATGACCCGCGAGCTGGTCGACTACGCTGCCCGGCCGCTCGCTTCACGAGCTACCACGGGGGCCGGTCAGCAGACTATCATTGAATGGGGGGAACAGCTGACGCTGCTTCCCCCCCGGCCCCCCTCCGCCAGTACCGCCGGCGAGTCGAGGCGGGCGCTCCGGTCCTCTCGTTCTCGTGCAAGGTCATCTCGAACCAGCGCGATCCGATCCTCAAGCTTCCGTCTCGCACCACCCGCCCGTACGTCCCGACGGGCGAGGTCGACGTGCGGATACCCGACGGCTCCGTGTGGCGATTCCGCTTCGCCAAGGAGTTCTGCAACGTCGCCCGTCCCGCCGGGAAGGACCGGAACGAGCTTCCCGACCTCCTCCGGACCTGGTTCGGTCCGTCGGCGGGCCGGCCCGGCACGGCCTTCCAGGTGACGTTCCGCGCCTCGCCCGATGGACTCTGGGTCGAGCCGGCCGAGCAGCAGGTCCTCTCGTTCCCGAGCCGCACGCGCGTGCCCTACTACCCGTCGCTGCGAGCCGCCGCCGGGGCCGCGAGGCCCGACTCGTTCGACGATTTCCAGGGCGCGGATGGCGAGGTCGACGAAGTCCGGCTTCCCATCGCCAGACCGGGGGATCGGCTCTTCGCCGTCCGGGCGTCGGGGTCGTCGATGGATGGCGGTCGCGACCCCATCCGGAACGGAGACTGGGTCGTGCTCCGGTGGGCGCGAGGGGAAGCTCTCAAGAACGTCGCCGGGCGGATCGCCCTGGTGGAGACCGGTGAGTCGAGCGGACCGGCCGCCTATCAGCTCAAGCGTGTCGTGCGGGAGGCGGGGCGATGGCTGCTCAGGTCCGACAACCCGGACGTGCCGGACTTCGAGGCGCCCGAGGAGGCGCTTCCCCTTGCCCTCCATGTGCAGACCGTCCGACCGGAGGAGCTCGCGCCTCCCGTCGGCACGATGATCCCGGATTCGGGGCTGGCCGAGGCGTTCGGCCTGGACGAAGCACCCAGGAACGGGCGGACAAACGGGCACCTCTTCCTGATGGTCGAAGCGGCCGGGTCGCTCACCGCTCCGGATCGTCTCGCCGATGCAACCACCCGTACTCCCGGCGAGACCGCCTTCGTCCTCACGCGCGCGGAACGTGACTCATCATGGCGATACGCCGGTGTCGGGCGCTGGGTCGAGGGGGAAGGGCTCTGGCAGCTACCTGAGGTCGACTGGCCGACCTGGCACGCGCTCGGGAAGGGCAGGCAAGCCTCCAGGCGATTGCCGCCGGGGATGCTGGAGGAGGCGGCCGCCGCGGCTCTCAGGGTTCTCGAGCTGGCTCGAAAGAACGATGGCCTCGTCTCCCCCGGCAGCTCCTCCCGGGTGCTCGGTCCCGCTCCAGGAGGGGGACTGAGGATCGACGGCGGCCCCGGCGGGTTCAAGGAGCGCACCGTCTCCCTGGTCGACATCGCCTGGGTTCTGGTCGCGCGACGGCTCGTCGAACAGGACGGTGGCGTGCTCGACGAGCCCCGCGTGAACCGCGTGAGGTACCTGGAAGGGACGCCCCGCGAGTCGACGCGGTGGATCGACACGCGTCACGCAATGGCCCTCGTCTCGACCCTTCTCTGATAGGGAGGATCGGTTCATTGCGGCTGCGGGCCGGCTATGCGGCTACTCGACCGCCCTGCACGAGCGCTGGTGGCATGGCATACGCCGTTTTCCATTCAATCGAGATTGGCCGCTCTCCTTCGGCTCCATCGGGTGCCACCGGGCCCAGATACTGAAAGGCCGCCGTCACCCCGGGCCTGTCGTCGTCACGAGTTCGGACGAAGAGCAGAGGTACGCACCCCTCGGCGACCGGATTGAGATGGCGTCGACCCTCCCTGGAGTCACGCGCCGTGCCGGCCTTGGACTGCCAGTGGAAGCGCCATGCATTGAGGGGGAAGTCTCGGTACTTCAGATGCTCCTTCTTCGCCGGCGCCTTCTGCAGCGTGACGAGCAGCAGGTCGTAGTGGCCCCCGGAAACTCTCTCGACACCCGTGTAGAAGTCCCGGAGGTGGCCGCGGGACGTGCGCTCACCGAACGCCGCGCTGATCTCCGCGCTCAGGTACGAAGCGTGTAGACGCAGCGGAATCGTAGGATCCAGTTCATGAACTTCTGCGAGGATCGCGTTCCTGATGCGAAGGACTGGCGCCAGCTCCGCCAGCTCCTCTCGCAGCAATCGATGGGACGACCACCGCTCCCAGGCGCGTTCCGCAACCGCGAGTTCCTTGCCATAGAGGATGCCGAAGAGCATCGCCATCAGCCGCCTACCGCATTCGTCGGACGGCCCTTCTAGTCTTGCGAGGCGCTCCCAGGTGTCGAGTCGGGCGCCGTCGCCCACGTGAAGCAGTTTGTGTATGTTCTCAAGCGCCGTCCCTTCACCTTCGGCGAGGGTCCGGACCTCAAGACCGACCTCACGACGGAGGAGGGTCCAAGAGCGAGCCCTTCCATACAGATCGGGGAGATCCACATCGGTCTCCACGAGGAACTCACCAAGCCGAAGGTTCACGTGCGCCGGCTCTCGCAACAGCGATCGCAGACCACGGACGTCGCTCGGAATGGCGCGACGAATCTGCTCCAAGACGTCTTGTCGCGCGATTTCGTCGAAGTGGATATGGCAGCCCGAAGGTAGGCGTCCCTTGCCGTGCTCCAGCAGCTCTCGCAGCTCACGCGGTGTGTGACCGAGGAGAGCCCGAAGGCGGCGGTCGGAGCGGAACTCGAGTCGATTGCGACCAGTCAGGTCGAAGACAACAAGCTCCGCCTTGGTAGCTGTCCGCCGGAGCCCGCGTCCGAGCTGTTGGAGGAAGACGGTCGCGCTCTCGGTCGGCCGGAAGAAGAACAGCGTATTGACGTTAGGAACGTCAACGCCCTCGTTGTACAGGTCGACGACGCAGAGAATGTGGACGCGCCCACCGTCGAGGTCGTTACGGGCGGCGCGGCGCTCGCTCCGCTCCGTGTCCTCGGTCAGCACTCGCGTCGTGTATCCGTCGCGCGCGAATCTCCCGGCGATGGTCTCCGCATGGCGCCGATCGACGCAAAAGGCGAGCGCCCGTAGTTCCTTCGGTCGCCCAACGTACTCGCCCAGCGCGCGTAAGGCTCGCTGCACGAACACGTCGGCAGCATCGACTAGGGTTGTCGATAGCTCGGCCTTCACGTAGCGCCCGGCGCGGCTCCAGCTCACATCGCGCAGATCCACACCCTCAGCATCGAGCATGTAGTAGCGAAACGGGACGAGCGCATGCGGGATCGCGTTCCAGACACGCAGGTTGCCGATCCACGGCCGGGGGAAGTGACGCTCGTAGTCAATCCCGTCCGCGCGCTCCGGCGTACCCGTCAGCCCGATCAGTTCGCGTGGGCCGAGCGTCGAGAGGAGCGCGTCCCACGTGGCTGCGCCCGAATGATGCGCTTCGTCGAGGATGACCATGTCGAACAGCGCTGGATCGATCGGCGCGCCTTCTCCAAGGGAGTCAATCGATGCGAAGACGTGGCGGCCGACGGTTGGCTTTTCGTACTGGTGAAGCATCTCGCCGAAGTCCCGGAGCTGAAGTGCCGACCGGAAGACCTGGCGGGACTGCTCGAGGATTTCACGCCGATGCGCGACGAACAGCAGTGAGTCGACCCGCCCTTCGGCGCGGAGTGATGCGTAATCGAGCGCCGCCATCACTGTCTTGCCTGTGCCCGTCGCGGCGACGATGAGATTCCGGTGTCGGCCGAGGCGCCTTGCGGCGGCAAGTCCCAGAAGGACCGGCTTCTGGTACTCCCTTGCCTCGATCTCGATCAACACGCCCTCGGGCCCGTCTTCCCGGGGCACCGGCGACAGAGCTCGTGCCAGCCGCGCTCTCTGGGCTGGCGCACGCGGATCAAGAGTCTCGAACTGGTGTGGGTCGTCCCAGTACTGCTCGAACGTCTCGCGCACCTGTTCCACTAGGGCTGGCTGCTCGGACTCCGCGATTCGCACGTTCCACTCGAGCCCGTCGGTCTGCGCGGCATGTGACAGGTTCGAGGAGCCGATGTATGCCGTCGACATGCCGCTGTCACGGTGGAAGAGCCACGCCTTTGCATGGAGGCGTGTCACTTCCACGTCATATGAGATCTTGACGGTGGTGTTCGGGAGCAATGCGAGGCGCTCGATTGCCTTCTGATCTGACGCCCCCATGTACGTCGTCGTAAGCACCCGGAGCGGTCGGCCGCGGGAAACACAGTGCCGCTCCAACGCACCGCGGTGCTTTTCAAGCCCCGAGAGCTTTACGAAGGCGCAGAGGAGGTCGACCCGGTCGGCGCTGTCGAACTCGCTTCGCAGGTGATCGAGGAGGTGCTCGCCTTCCGCGTTCACGATCAGGCTGGAGCGGTGCAGAGAGCCGAGCGGTCGCTCGTAGCGGGTTGCCGGCTGCTCAATGATCGCCCGGAGACGGTTCGGCGAGAGTTGCCAGTCGTGCGCGGCCGCAAACACCCGTGGCGCGTGACGTCCAAGAGCTTCGAACAGATCGGCAGCGAACGCCAACGTCTTGTCACGCTCATCGCTCAGTTCGTCGAGGGCAGCATCGAGCGCTTCCCGCACGAGCGCTGCGACAGGTGTTGAGATGTCGGCGCGTTCAGAGAGAGCCTCAAGCTCGGCTTCGAGCCGCGCCGGAAGGGAATCGAGATGGCGCTGGACTCGCGCAGTCACAATCTCGTCGTAGATTCCCGGTACAAGGCCAGGACGCCGCCACATGCTCACGCGGGGAATCGTATCCCCAGGTGCGTTCACGGCAGCCCGATCGGTTAGCCCCGGGCGGAGTGGAATCTCTGCTGTGAGGGGATGCTGGGCGCCCCGGGAGATTCGCACGGGCGTGCGAGTCGATCGGGCGACCGACCCTCGCACGGGCGCTCCTGTGCCGCCTCGAACAACGGCGGTCGCACGATGCGACCGCCAGCCCCCCGCGGGGGCTTCGCTCGCCCCCGCCCCCCCACTTGATGGTCGGGACGGCGGGATCCGAACGCGCCCGCCCGGCTCGCTGCGCGAGCCGCCGCGCTTCGCGCAGGGGGGGGCGCGCTAACCGGCTGTCTTTATCGCGGGGGTCCGCTCGCTGACGGTCACTACCCCCCGCACCCCCGGTCGCGGGTTCGAATCCTGGCTATGAGCTGACTGTGTGCTGTGAGGAGCGTCTTATCGCTCGACTCAACTTCTGGTCGGGACGGCGGGATTCGAACCCGCGACCCCTTGAACCCCAT
>CAYLNK010000261.1:0-9858 GCA_964384675.1 uncultured Holophagales bacterium
CGGTCGCGGCGGCGGCGAGCTTCCTGCCCGCGCGGCGCGCCGCGGCCCTCGACCCGATGCGGGCGCTGCGGGAGGAGTGACGATCAGTCGTCGAGCGTGAAGCGCGTGGCGCCCTCGAAGGTGGGGCGCGCGCGGAGCTCCTCGGGCGTGAGGGTGAACTGCGCGCAGAAGCGTCCGTACTCCTCCAGCGTCATCGGGCCGGGGCGGTTCCGCTCCAGCGCCTCGGACACCTCCGGCGAGGCGCGGAACGCGACGTCGAGGTCGAGCGGTTCAGGTCGTGGTCTTGAGCCGGTCATACAGCCCCCGGAGCCCCACGCGATCGAAGATCGCGCGAGCCTCATTCTGATCGATGTCGGGAAGCGAGAGAAGGAGCCGGAGGTCCTCGCCGTCGCGCAGGACACGGATCGGCCGGTTCACGATCGCCTTCACCTTCATCGCCACGAGGTGCTCCGGAGAGGGGACCAGCAGGGGGAGTCCATCGGGGCCGGGCCGCTCCACAGCGGCGGCGAAGAGACGTCTGCACGTCTCCCCCTCGACCCAGAGGAAGTCGAGGGGGCCGAGTGTCGGATGGTCGAGGTTGCTGAAGCCCTCGGTATCGAAGACGGTCCGGAAGCCAGTCTCCAGGAGCCGGGCCAGGAGGTCGCGACGGACCCGGTCCTCGGCAAGGATGTCCAGGTCGTGGGTCGTTCGCGTGGAGCCCCACGCCGCGATGGCGAAGCCGCCGGCGAGCGCCCACCGCGTCCCGCTCGCGGCGAGGAGAGGCCGGATCACACCGAGGAGCCGTGCCGCGTCCACTCAGCCGCTCTCCACCGGTCCGATTCTGCGCGCCCCTACCGGCCCGTCGCCAGCTCGCGCACCAGCTTCTCGTAGAAGACGAGGCCCTCGTCGAACGCGGCGACGCCGATGCGCTCGTCCCTCCCGTGGGCCCTCACGTCGTCCATGTCCAGGAAGACCCCGGAGACCCCGAACGTCGGGATCCCCGCCGGCCGGAGCCACGCGCCGTCCGTCCCGCCGGTCTCCATGACCGGTACGACCGGCAGCCCGGGCCACATCGCGCCGGCCGTCTTCTCCACCGCCCGGACCAGCTCCGGCAGCAGCGTCGACGGAGGGCTCGCCGCACGCGGCTCACGGGTGAACGTCACGGCCACCGACGGGTCCGCCACGGCCCGCTCGATCGCCTTCCGCACCGACTCCGGCTCCTCGCCGGGGAGGACGCGGCAGTTGACGGTGGCCTTCGCGAGCTGCGGCAGCGCGTTCTCGGCATGCCCGCCGGCGACGAGCGTCGGGACGCACGTGGTCCTGAGGAGCGCGTTGAAGTAGGGGGAGGCGGAGAGGCGCTCCAGGGCGCCCCGGTCCGGGGGAATCCGCGCGACGGCGCTCAGGTCGGCCGCGAGCGGCCCGCCCTCGAGCGGCGCCATCCGCGCGAACGTGCCGCGGGTCACGTCGTTGAGCGCGGCGGGGAACGTGAAAGCCTCGAGCCGCGTCACCGCCGCGGCGAGCCGGCCGATGGCGTTCTCCTTCCCCGGCATGGAGCTGTGCCCGCCGGCGTCGCGCGACGTCAGGTCGACGCTGACGAACAGCTTCTCGCTGGCCTGGATCGCGGCGAGCCGCCTCTTCCCGTGGCGCTCCTGGAAGTCGCCGCCGTCCGTGTTCACGCAGTACGCGGCGTCGATCCAGCCGCGCTGCTTCTCGAGGAGCCACGCCACGCCGTTCGACTCGCCCCCCTCCTCGTCGGCGGTGAGGGCGAGGATCACGTCGCGGTCCGGGACGAAGCTGGCCCGTCGCAGGTCGATCAGCGTGGTCGCGAGGATCGCGGCGCCGTGCTTCACGTCGCTCGTGCCCCGCCCGTAGAAGAAGCCGTCCCGCTCGGTCAGCTTGAAGGGGTCGAGATCCGGCGACCAGTCGGAGCGCCGCGCCTCGACCACGTCGAGGTGAGCCAGGAAGAGGATCGGCGGGCGCCGGCCGGTGCCGCGGAGCCGCGCGACGAGGTTCTTCTTCCTCGGGGCAGGGCCGTCGACGCGGACGTCCCCGGCCGGGAAGCCGGCCGCGCGGAGCCGGGCCGCCACGGCCTCGGCGGCGCGGGTGACGTCGCCGGTCGAGTCGGTCGTGTCGATCTCGACCAGCTCCTTCAGGAGCGCACGGGCGAGAGCGTGGTCGGGCGGCGCGGGGGCGGCCGCGAACCGGGCCGCGAGGAGCAAGGCGAAGAGGCCCATCGGCCGAAGGGTATCCCGGGCGGGGGCTGGCGCGCCGGCCCGGCTACGTCTCCGCGATCGCTCGCCGGCCGATCCCCCGCTCGCGCCGGTGCAGCTCGTCGAGCCGGCCCCGGTGCGCGGCGAGGAGGTCGCTCCGGGTGACGATGCCGGTGACGACCCCGGGCGCGTCTCTCGCGACCACGGGCAGACGCCCCACCTCCTCCTCGACCATCCGATCCGCGGCCTCGCGGAGGGAGGAGTCCTCGTAGATGACCAACGCGGGCCTGCGGAGGACGTTGCGGAGCGGCTCCCTGGCATCGACCCCAGGCACCAGGAGATCGCGGCGGGTGACGACGCCGAGGAGCCGTCCCGCGTGGTCCACGACGGGGAAGCCGTTGTGCAGGCTTCCCGGCGTCCCCGACGTGGCCCAGGCGCGAGCGGCGGCGAGCGGCTGCTCGCCGTCGAGGACGGAGACCGGCCGCGTGCAGCCGTCGCGCACCAGCACCTGGTCGAGGTGGTCCGAGCCGTAGCCGGCGGGCACCCGGACGCCACGCCGGGCGATCTTCTCGGTCATCAGGCTGTCCCGCATCAGGAGGCACGAGACGAGGTGCGCCGCGGCGCCCCCGGCCAGGAGCGGGAGGAGCGCCGCCGGCTGGAGCGTCGTCTCGAACGCGAAGAGGATCGACGCCAGGACCGCGCGGGACGCGCCGGCGAAGAGGGCGGTCATCCCGACCAGGGCCCCGACGCGCGGGTCGAAACCGGCCGACGGGAACGTCCGTTGGAGGAGCTCTGCCAGGAGCGCGCCGAACCCGCCGCCAATCGTCAGGAGGGGCGCGAGGGTGCCCCCCGACGTGCCGCTTCCGAGCGCGATGGTCCAGGAGACGAGCTTGGCGGCGGCCAGCACCAGGACGGTGGTCCCGACCAGGCGTCCCGAGACGACCCCTTCGATGTTGTCGTACCCGACGCCGAGCGTGCGGGGGTCGACGAGGCCCACCAGGCCCACGGCGACGGCCCCGAGCGCGGGCCACCACATCCAGTGGATCGGGAGCCTCGCGAAGAGGTCCTCCATGCCGTAGACGGCCCGAGTGACCGCGACGGACGCCGCTCCGGCGAGCGCGCCGAGGAGCGCGTAGCCGAGGAGCGCCTCGGGTCCGCACGGTGCCGGGGCGGACATCGCGAACACCGGCGCCCCGCCCACCAGGGCCAGCCGGACGGCGGCGGCCGTCGCGCTCGCGAGCGCGACCGGGATGAAGGAGCGGGGGCGGAACTCGAAGAGGAGGAGCTCGAGGGCGAGCAGCACCGCCGAGACCGGGCTCCCGAACGTGGCGGCCATCCCGGCGGCGGCCCCGGCCGCCAGGAGCGTCCGACGCTCCGCGCCCGTCGTCGAGAGGAGCTGGCCGAGGAGCGAGCCGAGCGCGCCTCCGGTGGCGATGATCGGCCCCTCCGCCCCGAACGGGCCTCCGGTGCCTATGGAGACCGCCGCCGAGAGCGGCTTCAGGAACGTGATGCGGGGCGGGATGCGGCTCTGGTTGAGGAGGATCTGCTCCATCGCCTCCGGGATTCCGTGCCCCCGGATGGCCGGCGATCCGAAGCGCGCCATCAGGCCCACCACGAGTCCACCGAGCACCGGCACCAGGACGACCCGCCAGCCGAGGGCGTGCCCAGCGGGGGAGGCGGCCGCCAGCGAGAGGCGGCCGTGGAAGGAGAGGTTCGTGACCAGGGCGATCAGACCGCCCAGGACCTGGGCCACGAACGCGGCGGCGACGCCGAGCGCCACGGCCAGAAGGCTCAGCTGGATGGTGCGCCGGTCGACCAGGAGGGGCGGCGCCGAGACCTCGGCGGCCTCGAGCGAGGGTCCGAGGGCGGGCGAGACGGGGAGCGCGCCGGCGCCGCCGCGCGCCGCGCTCACTGCCGTCGGCTCGGGGCGCCCGAATTACTTTGGATCCAAACCATCTTCCGATGATAGCCGACCCGGCGGGCCCGATCGGCGACGACGCGGGCGACCTTCCTCGAAGAACATCGACGGCCGCCTTCCGGCCCCGCCGATCGCGGCCGTCAGCCGCTCCAGCAGGCGGCCGAGCCTCTTCCGATCGGCCGCGGACATCGCCTCGAGCGCCGCGATCAGGTCGTCCTGGGGGGGCTGCGGTGCGCTGGCCAGGAGCGCCCGCCCCCGCGCGGAGAGGGAGAGCCGGATGCGGCGCCGGTCGTGGGGGTCGCGGCGGCGGGCCAGGAGCTTTCGCTCCTGGAGCCGCTTCACGACCACCGAGACCGAGCTCGGGTCGGTCCGTGTCTCGGACGCCAGCTCGAGGAGCGAGAGCCCCTCCCTCCGGCCGAGGGTCCGGAGGACGAACAGCTGAGCGACCGGGAGACCGATCTCCCGCTCGGTGGCGCTGGAGGAGAGGCGCAGGGCCTGGACGAAGCGCCGCAGCGTGTCGAGCGTGGCCGTCACCCCGCCGTGGGGGTCTATCCTTGGTGTCGCGATGATTGGAATCCCATGCGATTGAGGTGCCCCGGCGGTCCGGGAGGCGGCACGCGGATTCGAGAGAGGACGGCGGCGGACCATGAGCAAGGGTAGCCCGGAGCCGGTCCCCCTCGTCCGTCCGCTGGCCCTCGGCACGGCGTCGTTCGCGCTCTGCTTCGCGGCATGGGGCCTGGTGGGAGGCCTGGCACCGCGGTTCCGGGAGGCGCTCCACCTGACCGGCACGGAGGGGGCCCTCCTCGTCGCCACCCCGGTCCTGCTCGGCTCCCTGGCCCGGATCCCGATGGGGCTCCTGACCGACCGGTTCGGGGGCCGGCTCGTCTTCACGCTGCTGATGGCGCTCTCGGCGCTCCCGTGCGCGCTGGTGCCCGAGGCGGGGAGCTTCCCGGTCCTCCTCGCGCTGGCGTTCCTCCTCGGCCTGGCCGGCTCGTCGTTCGCGGTCGGCGTCGGCTTCGTCTCCCGCTGGTCTCCCCCGGAGCGTCAGGGGAGCGCGCTCGGGATCTACGGCCTCGGCACCGGCGGCCAGTCCGCGGCCGTCTTCCTCGGCCCGGTCCTGGCCTCCGCGATCGGGGTCCCGTGGCTCTTTCGGGGCGTGGCCGTGCTCCTGATCGGCTGGGCGGCCACGTTCTGGCTCCTGGCCCGGAACGCGCCGGCCGCGGGCCCGCCGGCGAGTCTCGCGTCGCTGGCGCGGCTTCTCGCCACCGAGCGGATCGCCTGGGTGCTGTCGGCGTTCTACTTCCTGACGTTCGGGGGCTTCGTCGCGTTCGCGATCGACCTCCCGACCCTTCTGAAAGACGTGTTCGGCCTCGCCCCCGCGGACGCCGGCCTTCGGGCCGCCGGGTTCGTGGTCCTCGCGACGCTCCTCCGCCCGGTGGGAGGCACGCTGGCCGACCGGATCGGCGGGGCGCGCGTCCTCTCGGGCGTCTTCCTCGGTGTCGTGCCGTTCGGGCTCCTCCTCTGCTGGACGTCGATGGTGCCGTTCACGGTCGGGGCCCTCGGGTGCGCGGCGCTCCTGGGCCTCGGGAACGGGGCCGTCTTCAAGCTGGTCGCGCAGCACTTCGCCGGACGGGAAGGTGCGGTCGCGGGGCTGGTCGGGGCGATCGGCGGGCTGGGCGGCTTCTTCCCGCCCCTTCTGCTGGGCCTGTGCGCCGACCGCCTCGGGGTCGTCTGGCCCGGCTTCCTCCTCCTGGTCGCCGTGTCGCTCGGTCTCGCCTGGCTGAACGCGCGCGTCTTCCTGTCGAAGGAGGCGGCGCTCCTCGACTCCCTCCCGCCCACGCTCCGCCGCACGGCCGACCGGATCCGCGCCGGCGCGTGGGCGACGATGGGCACCGCGCTCCTCGTCGCCGCGATCGTGGTCGGCTCGCGGAACCTCGCGCATTTCGACGCGGCGCTGGTCGTCTACACGTTCGCGACGGTCTTCGCGACGTGGGGCGTGATCTATCACCACGCGGTCTGGATCCAGAAGCCGCCCACGCGCGTCTACTGGCGCCGGGGCTGGGAGCTCGTGCGACGGAGGGGGCTCGGGACGAGGCTCGCCGCGCTGACGCGCCTCGCCGGAACGCACCTCGTCGCGCAGACGTTCATCGGGCGTCGCTCCCGGCTCCGCTGGTGGATGCATCAGCTCCTCTTCTGGGGCTGTCTCCTCGCGGTCGCCATCACGTTCCCGCTCGTCTTCGGCTGGATCCACTTCGAGACGGCGGAGGGAGACCCGACCCGTTACGTGACGTACCTCTTCGGCTTCCCGACCGGCTCGTTCGTCATCCGGTCGGTCGTCGGCTGGCTCCTCTTCCACGGGCTCGACGTCGCCGCGGTCCTGGTGCTCGGCGGGATCGCGCTCTCGCTCTGGCGGCGGATGCGCGACCCCGGGGCGCGCGCCGTGCAGGACTTCGGGCGGGACTTCCTGCCGCTCTTCCTTCTCTTCTCGGTCTCCGTCACCGGCCTGGCGCTCACGGTCTCGACGCTCTTCCTGCGCGGCAGCCTCTACGGCTTCCTCTCGATCCTCCACGCCCTCACCGTGATCGCGACGCTCCTCTACCTGCCGTTCGGCAAGCTGTTCCACGTCGTCCAGCGGCCGGCGCAGCTCGGCGTGAAGCTCTACCTCGCCGAGGGAGACGCCGGCCCCGGTGCCGCGTGCGCGCGATGCGGCGAGCGGTTCGCGTCCCGCCTCCAGCTCGACGACCTGAAGGGGATCCTCCCGGAGCTCGGGTTCGACTACCGGATGCCGGGCAGCGCCACGGACTCATGGCAGGACCTCTGTCCGCCCTGCAAGCGGAAGTCGCTGGCTACGGCGCAGCTCCGGATCAAGGAGGCGGCCCGTGGCTGAGGTGCCGTGTTCGGTCGAGGAGCTGATCGCGCTCTACGGGCCGCATCCGGCGTACGCCCCGCCGGGCGGCTGGGACGCCCGCGTCGAGGGGCCGGAGACGCTGGTCAAGACGCACTGCTGCTTCTGCGGCCAGCAGTGCGGCATCCAGCTGAAGGTGCGTGCGAACCAGGTGGTCGGCTTCGAGCCGTGGGAGGAGTTCCCGTTCAACCGCGGGATGCTCTGCCCCAAGGGGGTGAAGCGGTACCTGCAGGGGAGCCACCCGGATCGCCTCCTCTCGCCGCTCCTCCGCACGCCGACCGGCTTCGCGAAGGCGGGCTGGGACGAGGCGCTCGACCTGACGGTGAAGCGGCTCACCGAGATCCAGGCGAAGCACGGGAAGGACGCCGTGGCGATCTACGGCGGCGCGTCGCTCACCAGCGAGAAGTCGTACCTCCTCGGGAAGTTCGCCCGCGTCGCCCTCGGAACGCGCCACATCGACTACAACGGCCGTCTCTGCATGGTCTCCGCCGGGACGGCGTACAAGATGGCGTTCGGCGTCGACCGCTCCCCGAACCCGTGGAGCGACATCCCCGAGGCGCAGGTGGCGTTCGTGACCGGAGCGAACGTCGCCGAGTGCGCGCCGATCACGACCGACTACCTGTGGCGGATGCGGGACGCCGGGGGGCGCCTCATCGTGGCCGATCCGCGGATGACGCCGATCACGCGGAACGCCGACCTCTACCTCCCGCTCCGCCCGGGGACCGACGTCGCGCTCACTCTCGGGATGCTGCACGTCATCCTGCGCGACGGGCTCGAGGACCGCGACTTCATCGACGCGCACACGGTCGGCTTCGACGCCGTCGCGGCGTCGACGCGCGCCTGGGACCCGGAGACGACGGCCCGCCTCACCGGCGTCCCGCCCGACGCCATCGAGAAGGCGGCCCGCTGGATCGGCGAGGCCGAGCGTGCCGTCCTCCTCCACGCGCGCGGGATCGAGCACCAGTCGAAGGGAGTGGAGAACGTCCTCGGCGTAATCAACCTCGCGCTCGCCACCGGCAACATCGGGCGGCTCGGAGCGGGCGCCATGATGATCACCGGGCAGGGGAACGGGCAGGGAGGGCGCGAGCACGGGCAGAAGTGCGACCAGCTGCCGGGCCAGCGCTCCATCGACGACCCGGCGGCCCGCGAGCACGTCGCGAAGGTGTGGGGGATCGCGCCGGAGGAGATCCCGGGCAAGGGGTACAGCGCGGTCGAGATCATGGAGGCGATCCACCGGGGCGAGATCAAGGCGCTCCTCTCGATCTGCTTCAACCCGCTCGTCTCCCTCCCCGACGCCCGCTTCACGCGGGAGGCGCTCGAGAAGCTGGAGTTCTTTGGCGTCGTCGACTTCTTCCTCTCCGAGACCGCGCACCACGCCGACGTCGTCCTCGCGGGGAGCCTCCAGGAGGAGGAAGAGGGCGTCGTCTGCAGCGCCGAGGGGCGCGTGATCCACATCCGGAAGGCGGTCGATCCGCCCGGCGACGCCTGGCCCGACACGAAGATCTACCTGGAGCTGGCGAAACGCCTCGGCAAGGGAGCGAAGTTCCCGTTCACGAGCTCGCGCGAGATCTTCGACGAGCTACGCGAGGCGTCGCGCGGGGGCCACGCCGATTACGCCGGGATCACGTACGAGAAGATCGACCGGCAGCTCGGCGTCTTCTGGCCGTGCCCCACCGAGGAGCACCCCGGCACGCCCCGTCTCTTCGAGGGGGGGACCTTCCTCCACCCGGACGGCAAGGCGCGCTTCGTGGTGGCGGAGTATCGCGAGAGCGGCGATCCCATCGACGAGGCGTTCCCGCATTACCTGACCACCGGGCGGGTCGTCAGCCAGTACCTTTCCGGCACTCAGACGCGCCGCATCGGGCCGCTCCTCGACCAGTTCCCGGAGCCGCGCGTCGAGCTACACCCGCGCCTCGCCGGCACGCTCGGGATCCGCGACGGCGACTGGGTGACGGTCACCACGCGGCGGAGCGACGTCACGCTGCAGGCGTTCGTCGTGAAGACCATCCGCCCCGACACCGTCTTCATCGCGTACCACTGGGCGGGGGCGCGAAGCGCGAACCGGCTGACGCACCGCACCCTCGACCCGCGGAGCAAGATCCCCGAGTTCAAGGTCTCGGCCTGCCGGCTCGCCAAGGCGCCGCCTCCCGCGGGGCGAAGCGGGAGCGGACCGACGCTCCTGCCGGTGCGCTGATGTTCGGCTACGAGTTCTACGTCGACCCGTCCCGCTGCATCGGCTGCCAGTCGTGCGTCAACGCCTGCTCCGAGTGCGACACCCACCGCGGCCTCTCGATGATCCACGTCGACTTCCTCGACCGGCCGAACGGCATCGCGACCGTGCCGACCGTCTGCATGCACTGCGACGACCCCACCTGCGCGAACGTCTGCCCGGCCGACGCGATCAAGAAGGGGGAGGACGGCGTGGTGCAGTCGGCGCTGAAGCCGCGCTGCGTGGCGTGCGGCAACTGCGCCCTGGCGTGTCCGTTCGGCGTGCCGCGCGTCTACGCGTCGCTCGAGCTGATGATGAAGTGCGACATGTGCTACGACCGGACGTCGGCCGGCAAGCGGCCGATGTGCGCGACGGTCTGCCCGAGCCAGGCGCTCGCCTACGTGAGGCCGGAAGCGATCACCTCGCGCCGCGAGAAGCCCGTGAACGAGTTCCGCTTCGGCGCGCGAACCGTCAGGACCAAGGTCTACATGATGGCGCCCGCCGGCGCGACCGCGATCGAGCCGGACGTCGTCGACTACATCTGGGAGGAGCGCTGAGATGAACCGAGACGTGAGCGGAGCGAACGGAAGGTCCGTGCGGGAGGGCGGGAGCGAAGCCCCGCGCTCACGATGAACCG
>CAYLNK010000262.1:0-9858 GCA_964384675.1 uncultured Holophagales bacterium
GAGAGCATGTCGATCCGGGCCTTGATCGGCATCGTCCAGGCGTTCGTCGTGCCGGTGATCTTCAGGGCCCGGTCCATCTCCTCCACGAGCTCCTCGTGCGAGATGTGGTCGGGCCAGAAGGGACGCAGGGTCGACGCAACCCACCCCGGGGCCCAGGAGGAGTACCAGCGCTCCTTCTTGCGCCACTGGCTCTCCGGCTTCAGGATGACGGTAGTCTCCATCATCGAGAAGGGCGCGGGGTCCGTCGACGTCTCCGCGCGGCCCGACTTGCCGAAGACGCGCTCGACCTCCGGGAAGGTGCTCAGCACCTTGTCCTGCGTCTGGAGGAGCCGCCCCGCCTCGGTGACCGACATCCCGGGGAGCGTCGTCGGCATGTAGAGAATGCTCCCTTCGTAGAGGGGCGGCATGAACTCGGAGCCGAGCTTCAGGTAGACAGGCACGGTCGAGGCGACGAGGAGGAGGGCCGCCGCGATCGTCTTGCCGGGATGCCGGAGCACGAAGCGACAGGCCGGCTCGTAGATCCGGAAGATCAGCCGGCTGATCGGGTGCTTCTCCTCCGGGTAGTACCTGCCCACCGTGATCTGGTTCGTGAGCCAGGCCAGCCACCGCGGCTTGAAGTGGACGAAGTCCATCCGCGTGAAGAGCATCCGCATGGCCGGGTCGAGCGTGATGGCCAGGAACGCGGCGATCGCCATGGCCAGGTTCTTCGTGTAGGCCAGCGGCTTGAAGAGCCGCCCCTCTTGGTCCACCAGCGTGAACACCGGAATGAACGCGACCGCGATCACGAGGAGCGAGAAGAAGACCGACGGCCCGATCTCCTTGAGCGCCTCGAGCCGCACCTCGTGGTAGTCGCCGACCCGCCCGTTCTGCTCCCAGAGCTGGAGCTTCTTGTAGGCGTTCTCGACCTCGACGATGGCGCCGTCCACCAGGACGCCGATCGAGATGGCGATGCCGGCGAGCGACATGATGTTCGCGTTCACGCCCAGCGCGTGCATCGGAATGAACGACAGGATGACGGCGACGGGGATGGTGACGATCGGGATGACGGCGGACGGGAAGTGCCAGAGGAAGATGAGGATGATGATCGACACGATGATCATCTCCTCGATCAGCTTCCCCTTGAGCGTCTCGATCGAGCGCTCGATCAGCTCAGACCGGTCGTAGGTGGTCACGACCTTCACGCCGGACGGGAGGGACGGCTCGATGTCCTTCAGCTTCCGCTTGACCCGCTCGATGACGTTGAGGGCGTTCTCGCCACTGCGCATGACCACGATCCCGCCCACGGCCTCGCCCTTGCCGTCCAGGTCCGCCAGGCCGCGCCGGATCTGCGGGCCGAAGGCGACCTTCGCGATGTCCTTCACACGCACCGGCGTGCCCATCTCGTTCGTCTTGACGACGACGTTCTCGAGGTCGGAGAGCTTCTTGATGTAGCCCCGCCCCCGCACCATGTATTCGCGCCCGGAGAACTCGATGAGGCGGCCCCCCACCTCGTTGTTGCTCTTCCGGATCGCCATCGCGACCTCGTCGATGCTCAGCTTGTAGGCCGCCAGCGTGTTCGGGTCGACGGTCACCTGGTACTGCTTGGCGAAACCGCCGACGGTCGCCACCTCGGCGACGCCCGGCACAGACTGGACAGCGTAGCGGAGGAACCAGTCCTGGTACGTGCGGAGCTCCTCCGTGGAGTGCTTCCCCTTCTCGTCCAGGAGCGCGTACTGGAAGACCCACCCGACGCCTGTCGCGTCGGGACCGAGCTCGGTGTTGACACCCTGCGGGAGCCGGCCCTGGATCTTCGAGAGGTACTCGAGGACGCGGGAGCGCGCCCAGTAGAGGTCGGTGCCGTCCTCGAAGATGACGTAGACGTAGGAGAAGCCGAAGTCGGAGAACCCGCGGATCGCCTTCACCTTCGGGGCGCCCAGCAGCGACGTGATGATCGGGTACGTGACCTGGTCCTCGATGATGTCGGGGCTGCGGTCCCAGCGGGAGTAGACGATGACTTGCGTGTCCGAGAGGTCCGGGATGGCGTCGAGCGGGATGCTCCGCATCGAGACGACGGCGAGCGCCACTAGGATGGCGAAGAGGAAGACGACGAGGTACTTGTTCCGGGCCGAGAACTCGATGACTTTCTGAATCACGCCTCACTCCTTCGTCTTCTTCTCGGCGGGCGCAACGGGGGCGAGCGCGGCGAGGGCGGCCTTCAGGCGGGACTCGGAGTCGACGAGGAAGCTCGCTCCGAGGGCGATGACGTCACCCTCCTTGACGCCCGACTTCACCTCGTAGAAGCCGTTCGCGTGGTCGCCCGTGCGGATCTCGCGAGGCTCGAGCTGCCCTTCTCCCTGGGCGACGAAGACGACCTTCCTCGTGCCGCTGTCGAGCACGGCATCGTCGGGGACCTGGAGGACGTCGCGGGGGACGGCCTTGAGCACCACGTCGGCGTACATCTCCGGCTTCAGCTCCAGCGCCGGGTTCGGGAGCTCGATCCGGACCTTCACCGTTCGCGTCTTCTCGTCGACCGTCGGGAAGACGTACGTCACCTTTCCCGACCACTCCCGGTCCGGCCAGTACGAGAGCGTCACCGTCGCCGGTTGGCCGAGGCAGATCCGCGGCAGCTCGTACTCGTAGACGTCGGCCAGCACCCACACGCGCGAGAGGTCGGCGATATCGAAGAGCGAGTCGGCGGGGCTCACCCGCATTCCGTGGTAGGCCGTTCGCCCGATGACATAGCCGGAGAGCGGCGAGGAGAGCGAGAAGATGCGGCTCGCGCGACCCGTCGTCTCGATCGCCCGCACCTCTTGCGGGCTCAGGTCCCAGAGCGACAGGCGCTCGCGCGCCGCGTCCAGGAGGTCCTGGCTGCCGGCGGAGACGCTCGACGTCCGGGACACGGACAGCGTGCGGTGCGCCTTCAGGGCCAGGGCGTACTCCTGCTCGGTGGCGAAGAGGTCCGGGCTGTAGAGGGACAGGAGCTTCTCGCCCTTCTTCACGAAGGCGCCGGTGAAGTTCGCGAAGACGTGCTCCACATAGGCGTCGTACTTCGTGTGGACGTGGTGGATACGCGTCTCGTCGAAGGTCACGCGGCCAACGGTCCGGAGGGCCGTCTCGAAGCGCCCGCGCACCACCGGGGCGGTCTTCAGCCCAATCAGCTGGCGGCGCTGTGCGTCGACGTTGACGGCCACGAACCCCGCGGGACCGATGCCCTTCGTCTCCGCCGCGTGCGCGTGGGAATCGCCTTCGGCGCCCGGCGTCTCCAGCGGGATGAGCCGCATGCCGCAGATCGGGCAGTCGCCGGGCTTGTCCTGAACGACGGTCGGATGCATGGGGCAGTGGAACTTCGGCGCCGCTTTGGCCGCCTTGGCCACCTTCGCTGGAGCGCCGGTCTGCGCGGGGCGCGGCCGGGACGCTATGACGGCGGTGCCGGCGAGGGCGACGGTGGCGACGGATGAGAGGACGAGCAGGAGTCTCTTCATGGCTGTTCCTATGCGGCCGGGGGCCTGGCGGTCATCGATATCCATGGGCTACAACTTGGTCTTCCAGGATTAGGAGCGGATTAGAGACGCGGGATGCAGATGCACTACGCACGGGATCTCGCTGAGGCGGCGCTGGCCTGCGCCAACCGCGGCTTCACGTCGCTGTGCCATCTCCAGAGCGTGAAGATGACGGGGTAGATCAGGAGTTCGAGGAGGAAGGACGTGATGACGCCGCCCACCATCGGGGCCGCGATCCGCTTCATCGTGTCGGCACCGGCGCCATGGCTCCACATGATGGGCAGGAGACCCAGCAGGATGGCCATCACCGTCATCATCTTCGGGCGGATGCGCTTGACGGCGCCGTCCTCGACGGCTTTCTGCAGATCCGCCAGGCTGTTCATCCGCCCCTCGGCCTTGAAGCGGTCGTAGGCCTGGTCGAGGTAGAGGAGCATCACGACGCCCGTCTCGGCGTCCACGCCGGCGAGCGCGATGATCCCGACCCAGACGGCGACGCTCAGGTTGTAGCCGAGCAGGTAGACCAGCCAGAACGCCCCGATGAGCGAGAACGGCACGGCCAGCAGCACGATGACGATCTTCGGGGCGCTCCTCGTGTTGAAGTAGAGGAGGACCACGACCAGCAGGAGGGTCACCGGGATGACGATCTTCAGCCGCGCCTTGGCGCGCTGCATGTACTCGTACTGGCCGCTCCACTCCAGCGTGTAGCCCTCGGGGAGCTTCACCATCTTGGCCACGGCGGCCTTCGCGTCCTCGACGTAGCCGCCGATGTCGCGGTCCGCCACGTCCACGTAGACGTAGCCGAGGAGCTGGGCCTGCTCGGTGCGGATGACCGTGGGGCCGGTGGTGAGCGAGATGTCCGCCACCTGCTCGATCGGGATCTGCGCGCCGCCGGGCGTCGCGATGAGCGTCCGCTTCAGCGTCGCGACGTCGCTGCGGTAGGCGCGCTGGTAGCGGATGTTCACCGGGTACCGCTCGCGACCCTCGATCGTGGTGGTGACGTTGTTGCCGCCGATGGCGGACTCGATCACCATCTGGACGTCCTGGATCGTGAGGTTGTAGCGGGCGATCTGGTCCCGCTTGATCTTGAAGTCGACGTAGTAGCCGCCGGTGACCCGCTCGGCGAAGACGTTGCGCGTGCCTCGGACGCCCCCGAGCGCGGACTCGACCTGCGAGGCGACGTCGTTGATAGTGTCGAGCTTCGGGCCGAACACCTTCACGCCGACCGGTGTCCGGATGCCGGTGGAGAGCATGTCCACCCTTGCCTTGATCGGCATCGTCCAGGCGTTCACGACACCCGTGACGCGCACCAGCTTGTCCAGCTCCGCGACGAGCTTCTCCGGCGTCATCCCCTTCCGCCACTCCTTCTCGGGCTTGAGGTTGACGACCGTCTCGATCATCTCGAGCGGCGCCGGGTCGGTCGCCGTGAGGGCGCGCCCCGCCTTGCCGAACACCGACTCCACCTCGGGCACGCTCTTCAGGAGCTTGTCCTGCATGGCGAGGATCTGCTGCGCCGTCTGGACCGAGGCGCCCGGCAGCGTGATGGGCATATAGAGGAGCGTCCCCTCGTAGAGCGGCGGCATGAACTCGGAGCCGAGCCGGAGAAAGACGGGCACCGTGCTCGCCATGAGGAGGAGTGCGGCCACGAGCGTCAGCGCCCGATGGCGGAGGACGAAGCGGACGAACGGGTGGTAGGCGCGGATGAGGAGCCGGTTGACCGGGTTCTTCTCCTCGGGGGCGATCTTGCCCCGGATGAAGAGGACCATCAGGAACGGCACGATGAGCACCGAGGTGAGCGCCGCGAAGCCCATTGCGAACGTCTTCGTGAACGCCAGCGGCTTGAAGAGTCGTCCTTCCTGCGCCTCCAGCGTGAAGATCGGGAGGAACGAGACGGTGATGATGAGGAGGGAGAAGAAGAGCGGTCGGCCAACCTCTTGCGCGGCTTCGATCAGGATCTCGCGGCGAGGTTTGGCCCCGGCGTCATGCTCGAGATGCTTGTGGGCGTTCTCGATCATGATGATCGCGGCGTCGATCATGGCGCCGATGGCGATGGCGATGCCGCCGAGGCTCATGATGTTGGAGCCGAGGCCGATGAAGCGCATCGCCACGAAGGAGAGGAGGATCGAGAGCGGCAGCGTGAGGATCGCGACGAGCGCGCTCCGGAAGTGCCAGAGAAAGATGATGCAGACGAGGGAGACGATGAGCATCTCCTCGAGGAGCTTCCCCTTCAGGTTCTCAATGGAGGTTTCGATCAGCGTCGAACGGTCGTACGTCGTGACGAGCTCGACACCCTTCGGGAGCGCGGGCTGGACCTTCTCCTTGATCGCCTTCTTGATGTCCTGGATCACGCCGTAGGTGTCGACGCCGTAGCGGATGACGACGATGCCTCCCGCCACGTCCCCCTGCCCGTTCAGCTCCGCCACACCCCGGCGCATGTCGGGGCCGAGGTGCACGCGTGCCACGTCCTTCACGAGGATCGGCGTGCCGTCGGGCTTGGCGCCGAGACTGACCTGCTCGATGTCGCCAACGCTCTCGATGTAACCGCGCCCGCGCACCATGTACTCGCGCCCAGTCCACTCCACCACCCTGCCGCCCACGTCGTTGTTGCTCTTCCGCACCGCGTCCACCACGCGGTCGAGCGGCAGGTTGTAGGAGAGCAGCGCGTTCGGGTCGATCTCCACCTGGTACTGCTTGACGTAGCCGCCGACCGGCGCCACCTCGGCCACGCCGCGGACGCTCCGCAGCCAGTAGCGCACGTACCAGTCGTTGAGCGAGCGAAGGCGGGAAAGGTCGTGCTTCCCCGACTTGTCGACGAGCGCGTACTCGAAGCCCCAGCCGACGCCGGTGGCGTCCGGGCCCAGCACGGGCTGCACGCCCGCAGGGAGGCGCCCTTGGAGACCGTTCAGGTACTCCAGGACGCGGCTCCGCGCCCAGTACGGGTTCGTGCCGTCCTCGAAGATGATGTAGACGAACGAGACGTCGAAGTAGGAGAAGCCGCGGACGACCTTCACGTTCGGCGCGGAGATGAGCGCCGTGACGATCGGGTAGGTGACCTGGTCCTCGACGAGCGTCGGGCTACGTCCCTCCCACTCCGCGGACACGATGACTTGGACGTCGGAGAGATCCGGGATCGCGTCGATGGGCGTCCTCTGGATCGCCCAGACGCCGGCCCCCACGATCGCGATGATGAGCAGCACGACGATGAACGCGTTCTTCGCGCTGAAGGCGATGAGCTTCTCGATCACGGCGCCGCCTCGCTACTTCTGGTGGCCTTCGTGGCCGGGCTTCTCGCCCTTCTTGTCGCTTCCCATGTCCATGCCGGGCATCGCTGGCGCGCCCTTTGGAGCGGGCGATGACGGCTTCTCGCTGCCCTTCCCCTGCCCCATGTCCATCCCGGGCATCCCCGCCATCGCTTGCATGGCAGCCTGCAGGTTGGTCTCCGAGTCGATGAGGAACTGAGCCGAGACCGCGATGCGGTCCCCTTCCTTCAGGCCCCCGAGGAGCGGGTAGTACTCGTCTCCGGGCTGTCCCACCTGGATGTCACGCGGCTCGAACGTGCCGTCCTCGTGGGCGAGGATCGCGTAGCGCTTGGCCCCCGTGTCGATCACCGCCTCCTTGGGAATGGCCAGCACACGGCCGCCGCCTGTGGAGAGGACGATGGTCACGTACGTCTCGGGCTTGAGGCGCGACCCGGGGTTGGGGAGCTCGACGCGGATCTTCACGCGCCGCGTCTGCGGGTCGATCTCGGGCGCGATGTAGGTGACCTTCCCCTTGAGCGTCTGGGTCGACTGCCCGTACGGGAACTGGATCTCGGCCTCTTGGCCGAGACGGATCAGCGACAGCTCGTACTCGAAGATCGAGCCGAGCGCCCAGATGCGCGAGAGATCCGCGACCTTGAACGCCGTCATCTCGGGCGTGAGGTACTGTCCCGGGAAGGCGCTCCTCTCCAGGACGACGCCGTCGAACGGGGCGTGGAGCATCAGCGTTCGGGTGGCCTTCCCGGTCTTCTCCAGCTCGGCAATGTGCTCGGCTGGGATGCCCCAGAGCTCCAGCCGCTGCTTCGCGGCCGTCAGGAGCCGGTCGGTGGCGGCGCGCGTGGCGGGGATGGCGCTCTCGCCCATCTCCGCCTTCGCCCGCATCGCCAGCAGGTACTCGTTCTCCGTCGAGAGCAGGTCGGGGCTGTAGATCGTGAAGAGCGGCTCGTCCTTCCGGACGGCTCTGCCGACGTAGTCGACGTAGACGCGGTCGACCCAGCCCGAGATCCTGGTGTGGACCTGGGTCAACCGTGTTTCGTCGTACGCCAGCGTGCCCACGGTGCGGATCGTGGCGGCGAGCTCCTGGGTGCCGATCGGCGCGGTGCGCACCCCGATGAGCTGCTGGCGCTCGGGCGAGATGAAGACGGACTTCTCCTTCTTCTCGCCCTCCTTCACGCCTTCCATTCCCGGCATCCCGGCGTGCTCGCCGCCGGCCGGCTGGCTGGCGCCCGAGGCCGGCTGCGGCGCGGCTTGTCTCCTGCCGAAGACGAGGTACGTCCCACCCACCCCCAGCGAGAGAGAGATCGCCGCGACGGCTGCGTAGCGAAGCGCGGCGCGAGGGGAAGCGTTCACGGGACCCTGCTCTTCGTTCATGGCCGGCTCCTCACTTGCCCATCGACCCGGAGGACGACCCCATCGCCCCGGAGGCGGACGCCGCGGCGCCGCCCCCACCGGCCATGGAGAGGCTGCTGCCGCCCACCGCGGCCATCCCCGATGCGCCCGCCGACGACATCGAGGACGTCCCCTCCAGGCTGGCCTCGTCCAGGCTCGCACGGATCCGGGCGTGGTTGGCGAGGAGGCCGAGGTGCGTCGTGCGGTCGTTGTAGAGCGAGGTCAGGGCTTCCAGGACCGCGATGAAGGGGACCTTGCCGGTCTGGTAGCTGGCGATCGCCGACTCCACCGACATCCGGTCCTGCGGGATGATCCCGCCGCGGTAGAGCTCGGCGACCTTCTCCGTCGCGGCGAGCTGCGCGAGGCGCTCCTGCGTCCGGAACCGGAGCTGTAGGCGGACCGACTCCACGAGGCTCTGGCTCGAGCGGTGCTGGGCCTCGGCCTCCGCCAGGCCGGCTCTGAGCCGGGTCGTGTAGATGGGAAGGGAGACGCCGACTCCGGCCAGCCACATCGGCGGCAGGCCGCCCCGATTCATGTAGCCGCTCTGGACGTTGAAGTCGGGCTTGAACTCCTTCCTGGCCAGCGCCACGGCGAGGTCGGCCTTCTCCACGCCGAGCGCGGCGCTCCGGACCTCGGGGCTGATCCCCGTGAGGTCTCCGATGACCTCCTCGAGGCTCCCCGGCTTCGGCTGGAGCGTGAGGTGGCTCGTGGTCTTGAGCGAGGCCGACGCCGGCCTGTTCAGAAGGCGGTTGAGCTCGGCGAGACGGATCTCGGCTTCGGCGTTCTGCTCGGCGAGGAGCTGGTCGATCCTCGCGACCTCGATCTGCACCCGGATCACGTCCTGCTGGGCTCCCTGGCCGGCCACGTAGCGGGCCCGGGCGACGCCCTCGATCTGCTTCCAGACCTCCGCCTGGTCCTTGATGAGGTCGAGGAGGTCGCGCGCCAGGAGCAGGCCGTAGTACGCCCGCTTGACGCTGGCCTCGATCGTCAGCTTCGTCCGTCCGAGCTGCTCGGCCACCTGGCGGGCCTCACGGCCGAGGATCTCGCCGCGGAGGGCTCGCTTGCCAGGGAACGGGAGGTCCTGGCTCCCCATGAGCGCCAGCGTCGTCATCTCCTGCAACCCGAGGCTCGGTGACGTGCCGTCGTTCGTGTAGACGAGCGACGCCATCGGGTTCGGCAGTGACCTCCCTTGTGCGGGCCGCGACTGAGCGGCCTCGGCCGCTTGGCGCACTGTCGCCACGTCAGGGTTCCTGGCGAGCGCCTCCTCGACCAGCGATGTGAGGAGCGGGTCGTCGCTCGGCGAGACCTCGCTTCCTGCTGCGGCGCCGGAAGGCGCCGAGCCTCCCGCGGCGTCAGCCGGCTTCATGGCCGCGGCGAGCGGGCGGATTCCCGTGGCGAGGAGGAGCAGGGCCAGCGCCCGGGCGGTCATACGAACGAACATGAGCAACCTCCAACGATGAGCGGTTCAGCGGACGAGACGCGTCGAGACTCCGGACGTCGTTCCACGGCGCAACGTCGCTCCGAGTGCAGCGGCGACGGCGCCGGACCGAGGCCTCAGATCAGGAGGGCAGCGCTCGCGAGGAACAGCGGCGGCGTCGAACGCGGCGGCCCCGCGCCGAGAACGCGGCGCGCAGGCATCTCGGCGTCTGCCGCCCACACGACGACTCGGAAGGCGACGCTCTGGGACATCTGCGGGGGGCGGGGCTCGGCCGAGCGTGCCGTGGCGGTCGCCCTCG
>CAYLNK010000263.1:0-9842 GCA_964384675.1 uncultured Holophagales bacterium
GGGCGCTCGCAGGGGGCGGCGCGGAGGCGCAGCCCGCGAGGACCGCGAGGCCGAATGCCGGAGCGAAACGCCGCATCAGAGCGTCTCGACCACGACCATCGTGGTGCCGGCCGTGGTCCGGAGACGCGCCTCCTTCGCGGCCGCGTACTCGGGCGAGGCGTACCAGGCCCGCGCCGCGTCGGCCGAGGCGAACTCCAGGACGACGAGCCGCTTCGGGGCCCACGGCCCCTCGAGCACCGTCGTGGCGCCGCCGCGCGCCACGTAGCGGCCGCCGTGGGCCGCGATGGAGACGGACGCGAGGCGCTTGTACTCCTCGTAGCCGACCGGATCGGTGACGTCGATGTCGACGATGACGAGTGCGGGCATGGTCCCTCCGGGCGGCCTTCCGCCCGCCCGGATCTTAGCGGCCCATCAGCGGCGCGATCGCGGCGAGGACCTCGTCCGCCAGCGGGCCGTGCGGCTTCCCCTCCACCACGGAAAGCGAGACGTTCCGGAATCCGTGCGCCCGGGCGACCTCCATCGCCTCCTTCGTCTGGCCGAGCCACGCCTCGTACGCCACGCGGCTCTCCGCGGCCGCGGCGCCGACGAAGAGCACGCGCACCGGGAGATCGGCCCGGGACGGAGAGGTGGAGTACGCCGCGGCGTCGAGCCAGCGCCCCTTGTAGTTCGTGGAGACCGGGACGACCCCGCGCAGGGCCTCCGGGTGCCGGAACAGCATCGCCCAGACGGTGTGCCCTCCGGCCTCCCAGCCGGTCAGGAAGTAGCGGTCCTCGCCCCCGTCCCTCTTGCTCACGTCGGCCAGGACCGCGGCGATCCCCTCGTCGTCGAAGCCGAAATCCCCGGCACGCTTCACCTGCGCCCAGGCCGCCTCCGAGTAGTGATAGGAGTCCGCATTCCTGTACCCGGCCCCGCCGCTGGTGACGACGTACGGCGCCACCAGCAGGAGCGGGCGGTCCCCCCGTGCCTTCACGAAGGCGTCGAGGTTGCCCAGGAAATCGCGTCCGGCATCCGGGATGACGACCAGGACCGGCCAGCGCTTCCCGGCGGTCCAGCCGACGGGCCGGGAGACCGCGTACTGCATCGGGTGACCGGTCGCGGTTCGGACCTCGGGGGCCGCCCGGACCTCCGGCGCGAGGGATGCGGCCGTCGCCAGGACGAACGCCGGGGAAAGGGCCCGTTTCATCGTTCTCTCCTCCGGCGGCCGTCCCGCCCGGTCCGGCTGGTACGGATCAGGCGCCGCGACGGTTTCAGGGCCCCCCGGAGCGGGGCGCCTGAGCCCCCTGCACTATTCCCAACCCCCTGTCCCCGACCCATCGTGAGAGAGGACGGAAGTCTGCCGCCCGAGGAGTGGCCGGGAGGGCGGCCCCGCGGCGGACCCGGTCCAAAGGAGGGGTAGCCCCATGAAGATCCTCATCGCGGATGCCTTCGACGACTCTCTCCCCGCGCGGCTCGCCCAGTTCGGCGAGGTGATGACCGACGTCTCACGCCTGGCGGAGGCCGACGTCCTCCTGGTGCGGTCCAAGACCAAGGTCACTCGGGACACCCTCGCCCGGGCCCCGAAGCTCCGCCTCGTCATCCGGGGCGGCGTCGGCCTCGACAGCGTCGACGTCGAGGCGTGCCGCGAGCGCGGCATCGAGGTGAAGAACACGCCCCGCGCGTCGTCCGTGGCCGTGGCCGAGCTGGCGATGGCCCTCATGCTCTCGGTGCCGAACCGCGTCGTCGAGTCTCACAACTCGATGAAGGACGGCAAGTGGCTCAAGAAGGAGATGAAGCGGACCGAGCTGTTCCAGAAGACGCTCGGCCTCTTCGGCGTCGGCCTGATCGGCACGGAGGTGGCCCGGCGCGCCCAGGCGTTCGGGATGCGCGTCATCGCGTTCGACCCGAACCTCGCCAATCACGCCCTGGCCGAGCTGGTGGACAGCGAGGCCGAGCTGTTCGCCCAGGCCGACTTCATCAGCCTCCACCTGCCGCTCACCCAGGAGACCAAGGGGATGATCAACCGGCACGCGATCGAGCGGATGAAGGACGGGGCGATCCTCGTCAACACCGCCCGCGGCAACCTGGTGGTCGAGGAGGACATCGCGGCGGCTCTCCGGTCCGGAAAGCTGCGGGCCTACGCCACGGACGTCTACTGCGGCGACCCCCCGGAGCACGGCTGCCCGCTCCTGTCCGCGCCGAACGTCCTGATGACGCCGCACATCGGCGGCTCGAGCAAGGAGAACCTCCTCCGGATCGGCGAGACCGTGCTCGAGCTGATGAAGAAGTGGACGGCCGCCGAGAGCCGGTCCAAGGTCGGTGCCGAGAAGAAGGTCCCCGTCCTGGTCTGACCCCCCGCGAGGCAGAGGGGAAAAAAAGCGGCCGGGCGCCGAGGCGCCCGGCCCATTTGCCGGGATCCGGGACCTGCGCTCGGGATTACCGAACGCCGGCCATCTCCTCCACGGGGACCATGAGCTTCCGCGCCTCGGCGATCGACTCCGTCCCGAGCTTGATCGAGCTCTCGAGCATGGTCTTCTCTTCCGCCGAAAGGTCGAGCTCGAAGACCTTCTCCACCCCGTTGGCCCCGAGGAGGACGGGGACGCCGAGGTAGATGTCCTTCACGCCGTACTGGCCGTCCAGGTAGGCCGCGCACGGGACGATCCGCCGCTCGTCGAGGAGCACGGCCTGGACCATCTCGGCGGCGGCCGCCGCCGGCGAGAAGTAGGCGCTGAAGCCGAGGAGCTTGACGATCTCGCCCCCCGCGCCCCGCGTCCGCTTCACGATGGCGTCGACCTTCTCCTTCGGAAGGAGCTTCTCGATCGGGACGCCTCCGGCGGTGGCGTACCGCATCAGCGGCACCATCTCGTCGCCGTGGCCGCCCAGCACGAAGGCGCTGACGTCCTTCACCGAGCAGCCGATCTCCATCGCCAGGAAGCAGCGCAGCCGGGCCGTGTCCAGGATGCCGGCCATGCCGAAGACGCGATTGGGCGTCCAGCCGCTGACCTTCCGCGCGACCCACGTCATCGTGTCGAGCGGGTTGGCGACCATGATGAGCTTCGCGCTGGGCGAGTACTTGACGACCTGCTCCACCACCGGCTTCACGATGGCGATGTTCTTCCGGAGCAGGTCCTCCCGGCTCTCGCCGGGCTTCCTGGGCATGCCCGAGGTGACCACGACGACGTCGGACCCTACCGTCTCCTCGAAGCCCGTCGCACCGACGATCCCGATGTCGGACCCGTCGATGGGACGGAGCTCCATCAGGTCGAGGGCCTTGCCGGCGGCGAGGTTCGGGACGATGTCGACCATCACGAGGTCGCCCAGCGCCTTCTGCGCCAGGATGTGGGCGAGCGATTCGCCGACGCGCCCCGCGCCGACGACGGTGATCTTCTTGCGCATCGGTGTCTCCCCCGCCTCAGCCACGCTTCTCGAACGGGACGAAGTCGCGGCGGCCGCTGCCGAGGAAGAGCTGGCGCGGGCGGGCGATCTTCTGGTCCTTGTCCGTGATCATCTCCTGCCACTGCGCGAGCCAGCCCGACATCCGCGGGATGGCGAACAGCACCGGGAACATGTCGACCGGGAACTTCATCGCCTGGTAGATGAGGCCCGAGTAGAAGTCGACGTTCGGGTACAGCTTCCGCTTCACGAAGTAGTCGTCCGAGAGGGCGATCCGCTCGAGCTCGATCGCGATGTCCAGGAGCGGGTTGCGCCCGGTGACCTCGAACACCTTCTCGGCCATCTCCTTGATGACCTTGGCGCGCGGGTCGTAGTTCTTGTAGACGCGATGCCCGAAGCCCATCAGCTTCGTCTCGCCGCCGCTCTCCTTGACCGCCTTCACGAAGGCCGGGACCTTGTCCTTGGTGCCGATCTCCGCCAGCATGCGGAGGACGGCTTCGTTGGCGCCGCCGTGGAGCGGGCCGTACAGCGCCGAGACCGCGCCGGCGGCCGAGCAGTACGGGTCGGCCTCGGACGAGCCGATCGCACGCATCGCGGACGTCGAGCAGTTCTGCTCGTGGTCGGCGTGGAGGATGAACAGGACCTCCATCGCCCGCTCCAGGATCGGGTTCGGCTTGTACTTGGCCTCGGTGGTCTTGTACATCATCGCCAGGAAGTTGCCGGTGTACGACAGGTCGTTGTCCGGGTACGCGTAGGCGAACCCGATCGAGTGGCGGTACGCGAACGCCGCGAGGGTGGGCATCTTGGCGATGAGGCGGACGATGTTGAGCCGCCGCGATTCCGGGTCATGGACCTTCTTGGCGTCCGGGTAGAACGTGGAGAGGGCGCCGACCATCGAGCAGAGGATCCCCATCGGGTGGGCGTCGTACCGGAAGCCGCGGATGAGCGAGGCGATGTCCTCGTGGATGTAGGTGTGGTGCGTGACCTCCTTCACCCAATCCGCGTACTGCGTCTTGCTCGGGAGCTCCCCGTTCAGCACCAGCCAGGCGGTCTCCAGGTAGTCGGTCTTCTCGGCGAGCTGGTCGATCGGGTAGCCGCGGTAGTTCAGGATCCCCTTCTCACCGTCGATGAACGTGATCCGGCTCTTGCACGACGCGGTGTTCATGTAGGCCGGGTCGTACGTCATCATCCCGAAGTCGTCCGGCGAGGTCTTGATCTGGCGCAGATCGAGCGCCTTGATCGCGCCGTCGGCGATCGGGACCTCGTACGCCTTCCCGGTCCTGTTGTCGGTGATCGTCAGCGTCTCGCGCACGACCTTGGTCGCCGAGGCCTGGGGTTCTGTCAGGGTTGCGGTCGTCATGGGCCCTCCTTGGCGCGAGGAGCGCAAGCTCCCCCGCCCTCGATCATCTCGACTGTCAACTCGCGGATCTCCGCGGATACGAGCCACCGTGACCGTCCACCGCGTGGACAGCCGCGGCAGGGAAGATCTGCCGCCCTGGTCCAGACGCTAAAGTCTGCCTCCCGGGCAGGACAAGCAATGATGTGGATGATTCAGTCCACCGATCCCCGAGGGTCCCCGGGCGGTGGGACGGCGCGGGATGGCGGGCACAACGATATAAGTGACAAATATTGACATTTGTAAGTTGCGGTCCGAGACTCCCCTCCGCGGAGGGGGCATGCGCACACGACGGCTCGGAACGGACGGCCCGGTGGTCTCGGCGATCGGCCTCGGCTGTATGGGGATGTCCGACTTCTACGGCCCGGCGGACGAGGGCGAGAGCGTCGCGACGATCCACGCGGCGCTGGACGCGGGCATCAACCTCCTCGACACCGGCGATTTCTACGGCGCTGGACACAACGAGAGCCTCATCCGCCGCGCCCTCTCCGGCGGGAAGCGCGACGGCGTCGTCCTCTCCGTCAAGTTCGGGGCACTCCGGACACCGGGCGGCGGCTTCGGCGGGGTGGACGGGCGGCCAGCCTCCGTGAAGAGCTTCCTCGCCTACAGCCTGCAGCGGCTGGGCACCGACCACGTCGACGTCTACCGGCCCGCCCGCGTCGACCCGAAGGTCCCGATCGAGGAGACGGTCGGCGCGATCTCCGACCTGGTGAAATCCGGCTGGGTACGCTTCCTGGGCCTCTCCGAGGCGTCGGCCGAGACGGTCCGGCGCGCCCACGCCGTCCACCCCGTCTCCGACCTCCAGATCGAGTACTCGATCGTGAGCCGTTCGCCCGAGGCGACGATCCGCCCGGCGCTCGCCGAGCTGGGAATCTCCATGACGGCCTACGGCCTCCTCTCGCGCGGGCTCCTCAGCGACGGGCCGGCGGCGGGCGAGAGCCTGAGCGGCTTCCGGGCCCACCTCCCCCGCTTCCAGGGCGACAACCTCACCCGGAACCTCGGGCTGGTCGAGCGGCTCCGTGCGATCGCCGTGGAGAAGGGCGCGACCGTGGCGCAGCTGGCCCTCGCCTGGGGCCTCGCCCGCGGCGAGGACGTGGTGCCGCTCGTCGGCGCGCGGCGGCGCGACCGGCTCGCCGAGTCGCTCGGCGCCCTCGACCTGGACCTGACCGCCGAGGACCTCACCCGGATCGACGCCGCGGCGCCCCCGAAGGCCGTGGCCGGGACCCGCTACGGCGCCGATCAGATGTCGTGGCTGGACAGCGAGCGCGCTCCCGGCTTATGACGGTGGCGTGGGGAAGGGCGACGACACGAGGGAGCGGATCCTCGACAAGACCGTCGAGCTGCTGCGGCGGCACGGCCCCGCGAAGGTGACGGTGGTGGACGTGGCACGCGCGCTCGAGATGAGCCACGCCAACGTCTACCGCCACTTCGCGAGCAAGGCCGCACTCACCGACGCCGTGGCGGAGCGGTGGCTCGAGACCGTCTCCCGGCCGCTCGAGGCGATCGCCGCCGGAGACGATCCGGCTCCCGAGCGGCTCGCGCGCTGGCTCTTCGCCCTGATCGAGATCAAGAGGCGAAAGGTGCTGGAAGACCCCGAGCTCTTCTCGACCTACCACGACATCGCGGTGCAGGCGCGGGACGTCGTCTCGCGTCACGTCGACTCGCTGCGCGGGCAGGTGGAGCGGATCGTGCGGGACGGGGTCGCGGCCGGAGCGTTCCGGGTGACCGACTCCGGCGCAGCCGCGTCGGCCGTGCTCGACGCCACACTCCGGTTCCACCACCCGCACCACGTGCTGGAGTCCGCGGGGCGCCCCGTCAAGAAGGAGGCGAAGCGCGTGCTGGGGCTCCTCCTCGCCGGTCTCGCCGCCGGCGTCGTCTGAAGCGTGGGCCGTCAGCCGCTCTGGAGCAGGTAGAGGCCCGCCAGGCAGAGGCAGACGCCCGCCAGGTGCCGGAGCGACACGCTCTCGTGGAACGCCAGGACGCCGATCGGGATCAGGATCAGCGCCAGCAGCGTCCCCGAGGTGAGGGCCACCGACCGCACCGGCCATCCGGCCCGGTAGGCGAGCAGGAAGCCGAACTCGACACCGACGATCGTGAATCCCAGGACCACGCTGCTGACGTTCAGGGTCCGGAAGGCGGCGAGGAACGGCACCGGCTGCTTCAGGAGCGGCCAGATGCCGAGCGTGACGACCAGCGCGGTGAGGTAAGACACCACGACGGACGCGGCGGAGCTGGCCTGCGGCGGGATGGTGCGCTGCGCCACGTGGTACGCCACGTTCGACGCCACCACGAGGGCGACCGGGAGCCAGAGGGCGCCGGAGGTCTTCATCGCGGGATTCTCCTTCAGGGACACGCCTGGTGGCCCGTGAGCGGGAAACCAGAAGCGCCTGCTCGGTCCTCGACGTCGATAGCCGCGTTGCGCCTCCTCGGCGAAGAGCCAACTTCAGCCCTGCGTCGGCGCGCCTTGCTCTCGACGCCGATCACCGTCGCATCCGCTTCCGATTCCTCGCTCACGAGCCACTAGAATCTCCTCTGGATGGCGCGACGCCGCGACGCGGGCATGGGGATCTGGCTGGCGCTCGCGCTCGTCGGCGCCGGCTGCTCGCGCAAGTCGCCCCGGGCCGTCGTCGTCGACTACGCCTCGGCGCCCGCCTCCCTCGACCCGAGCGTCGTCCTGGAGGAGATCTCGTACTCGATCCAGAGCAACGTCTACGAGCGGCTGCTCGAGCTGGACGCGGCGCTCGCGGTGCGCCCGGGCCTCGCCGAGGAATGGCACGACGAGGACGGCGGCCGGACCTGGGTGATCCACCTTCGGCCGGGGGTGCGCTTCCACGACGGCCACGACGTGACCGCGCGCGACGCGATCGCCTCGATCGAAAGGACACGCGCGGCCTCGAGCCGCGGCCTCGCCTTCCTCGGGGGGCTGGACAAGCTGGAGGCGCCCGACGATCGGACCCTCGTCGTGCGGACCCGGGCCCCGCTCCTCGACGTTACGCATCGCCTCACGAGCGCGGCGGTGTTCCACCCCGCCGCGAAGCCCGGCGAGCCGCCGGCCGGCACCGGACCGTACCGGATCGTCCGCCGCCTGGCCGACGGCACGACGATCCTGAAGGCCGTCCCGGGCCACCGGTTCGCGGTCTCCGTGCAGGACCTGGAGTTCCACGTCGTCCCCGACGAAGCCGAGCGGGTGGCGCGGATCGAGCGAGGGGACTCGCACGTCCTCCTCGACGTTCCGGCCGGCGCGCTCGAGCGGCTCGAGAAGAGCCCCGCGCTCCGGATCCTCGCCACTCGCGGCCTCCGGGTCGTCTTTCTCGGCATCGACGTGCGGGGCGAAGCGGGTCCGCTGCGCGATCCGCGGGTGCGCCGCGCGATCGCCCTCGCCATCGACCGGGCGGCGCTCGTCGCCGGTCCGCTCCGCGGCCACGCCGCGACGATCGACCAGGTCGTCTCCCCGTCCGTGGCCGGCCACGATCCCGGCCTCCCGCCGCTCCCGCACGACCTGGCGGAGGCCCGCCGGCTCCTGGCCGAGGCCGGCTTTCCGGCCGGTTTCGACGTGCCCCTGGAGCTGATGCCGGCGAAGTACCGGGCGATGCCCGAGGTGGCCCGGGCCATCGCGGCCGACCTCCTCCGCGTCGGTATCCGCGTGACGCTTCGTCCGTTCCCGATGCCGGAGTTCCTCTCGCGTCGCGAGAAGGGAAGCGGTGGGCTCTATCTGCAGGGCTGGATGACGACGGGCTGGGACGCCGGCCTCACCTACGACCAGCTCCTCCACACGCGCGACGGGGGACACGGCTCGGCAAACGGCACCGGCTACTCGGATCCCACCGTGGACCGGATCGTCGAGGAGGCCGCCCTGGAGATGAGCCCCGATGCCCGGATCGCGCGGTACCACGAGCTGGCCCGGCGGGTGCAGGCCGACGCCCCGCTGGTCCCCCTCTACCTTCAGGACGACCTGTACGCCGTGGCCCGCGACCTGGAGCTGGAGCCGACGGTGACCCGGGCGATCCGGGGCGCCGCGATGCGCTGGAAGAGGTAGCGCCGCTACTTCCGCAGCGTTCGCGCCAGGTAGGCGGTGATCCGCTCGCGCGTCTGTGGCAGCGCCCAGAGCTCGATCACCCTCCGGTCCAGGGTCTCCTCGTTCCGCTTCATCCGGTCGAGCGCCTCGCTCCGGAACGCGTCCTTGGCAGCGCGGAACGCCTCCGCCGGCAAGGCGGCCAGGGCCGAGGCCACCTCTCGGGCCCGTGCCGCGAGCGACTCCGGCGGGACGACCTCGTCCACGAGGCCGTGGGCGAGGGCGTCCTCGGCCACGAGCGTCCGCCCCGTGTAGACGAGCGCCTGGACCTTGTCGGGCGGGACCACGAACCGGAGCACCTCGAACGGAGCGGCGGGGAAGGGGACGCCGACCAGCAGCTCCGGCACGCCGATGCGACCGCCGCCGCTCGCCATCAGGCGGTGGTCGGCCGCCAGCGTCAGGATGCAGCCGCCTGCGATCGCATGCCCGTTCACCGCCGCAACGACCGGCGCGGGGTGGCCGAAGAGCGTCTTCACGAGCTTCGACAGGACGGGCAGGAACCGCTCGACGTAGGCGGCACCCTCGCGGGTCACGCGATGGAGGTCGACCCCGGCCGAGAAGATCGTCCCCGTTCCGGTCAGGACGACAGCCCGGCTCCGGCCGACCGCCTGCTCCAGCTCCGACGTGAGCGCCTCGAGCAGCTCGACGTCGAGGGCGCTCGCCTTCCCGTGAGCCAGCCGCAAGGTCAGGACCCCGTCCTCGAGCGTCTTCACGATCATCGCGTCGCCCCCCCGGCCGACAGTAGCTCAAGCCGCGATCCGTCCGGCGCGCTCGGCGATGATCCGGTTCGATGAAGGATCGAGGTCCGGAACGCTTTTCCCGGGCGTGCGTACCACACCCGTGACGTCGGTCCAGCTCCTGGAGCGCCGGGTGAACGCGGTCCGTGCCCTCGGCGTGGCCCTCGGCCTCGTGGCGGCGGCGGGCCTGGGGCTCTCCGCCGCGCAGGCCTCGGGTCAGGCGGGATGGGGCCTCGCCGTCGCCGCCGCCCTGGCGACGCCGCTCCTC
>CAYLNK010000264.1:0-9840 GCA_964384675.1 uncultured Holophagales bacterium
CCCGGCCTCGGACCGGCGTCGGTGGCGACTCCTCGCGGCCGGGGCGCTGGCGCTGGCCGTGTCCCTCCCGGCCGTCTTCGTCACGGCCGGCGCGGCGGCCGCGCTCCTGGTCACCGCGGAGGTCCGGAGCCGGATCGGGCGCGGGCGCCTCGCGCTCGCCGGCGCGGCCTGGGCCGCGTCCTTCGGGCTCGTCTACACGCTCTCGTACCGGCACGCGGCCCGGCACGAGTACTTCACCCGGTTCTGGGAAGGCCGCTTCCTGCGTCCCTGGAACGACGGGGGGCGACGGTCGGTCGAGGCGCTCGGCCAGGTCCTCTCCGACCTCCTGGACGGACGTCCGCGGGCCTTCGGCGGGACGCTGACCCTGGGTCTCGCCGCCGTCGCGCTCGCGGGGCTCGTCGCGGTCCGTCGGCGGAGGGGCGCTGGGTTGACGGTCCTCCTCGCGGTCCCGACCGGGGCGGTGGCCGTCGCGTCGCTGCTCGGCCTCTACCCGATCGCGTCCCGCCTCCTCGTGTTCGTGGCGCCGCTCTGGCTTCTCCTCCTGGCCGAGGGCGTCTCCCTGGCGTCGACGAAGCTGCCGGGGCGCCGCACCCCGCTCCTCGCCCTGGCTCTGATCGGCGTCCTCGCGCCGTATCGACCGGTGCTGCGCCAGCTGCGCGATCTCGCCGACCCGAGCCAGGAGGAGGACGCGGGCCGCCTGCTCGCGCGGATGCGGGAGCGCCGGACGTCCGGTCAGCCGGTCTACCTCTTCTCCCGCGCCGTTCCGCCCTGGGTCTACTACACGACGGACTGGGGCGCGCCCGACCTCCGCCGGCACCGGTGGTACGCGGACCTGACGTCCTCGACGGGGCGGGCCTTCTACAACGCGCCGTCGCGCGGCCGCCCGGTGACGGCGGAGGAGGCCGGCGGCCTGACGTACGCGGGACCCGGCGGCCTCGAGCTGCTCGGGCTGCCGACCGGGCTCGCGATCCGGGCGGGCCGCTCGATCGGGCACCTGCGTCCCGACCCGGGCTGGGCCGAGGTGGAGGCCGCGCGGATTCACGACGTCGCGCGACCCGACGTCTGGCTCTTCCTCAGCCACTTCTTCGAGTGCCCGGCGCAGGCCGAGGAGCTCCTCCGCGCGGTCGAGGAGCGGGGCGGGCGGGTCCGGGAGAGGCTCGAGAGCCCGAGGACGCGCCTCCTCCTCCTGCGCTTCGGGCCGACGGTCCGATGAGCCTCGGCGAGCCGGTCCTCCCCCTGCTCCTCCTCGGGGCGGCGCTCTCCTTCGCGCTCGCGCTCGGGGCCCCGCGGGCGCGGCCTGTCGCGGTGGCCCTCGGCTCGATCCTGATCACTCTCGCCGTCCTCGAGGCGGCCGCGGCGGCGGCGTGGCGCCGCGACCTGGCCCGCAGCCAGCGGAAGGGGGGAGACCCGAGCGCTCCCGTCGGACTGATGGTCACGCGAGGTCCCGCCGGCCTCGACCCGTCGGGACGGTGTCCGGACCGCAGGCTCGGCTGGCGCTACGCGCCGGACGTCGAGATCACCGATCGCGGCTTCACCGGTCCGCCCGGGCGCGGAGCCTGGATCGACACCTGCTACACGATCGGGCCGCTCGGGTGGAGGCTCAACGCCGTTCCGGCGCTCCCCGGCGCTCCCGTCGCGCTCTTCTTCGGCGACTCGTTCCAGTACGGACTCCGCGTGGGGGACGCCGAGACCGTCGCGTCGCGCTTCGTGGAGCGCTCCCGGGGACGGTGGGACGGCCTCAACCTGGCCGTCTCGGGGTGGGGCCCGCACCAGACCGTCGCGCTCCTCGAGCACCGCATCGAGGAGGCGCCGCTCCGGGGACGGCGTGCCTCGTTCGGCGTCTACCTCAGCCTCTTCGACCCCGAGCGGCCCGTCGGCGCGCTCGGCTGGGGCCGCAGCGGACCACGCTTCGAGCTGGTGGACGGCGCGCTCCGGCAGCGCGGGAACCTGGAGGACGACGGGGCGATCGCGTCGGCGCTCCGCCGATCGAGGCTCTTCGGCCGGCTGGCCCGCGCGTTCCACACGGCCCGGGCCGAGGACGCGCTGTACGAGGCCCTCCTGGTGAGGGCCCGGGACCTCTTCGTGGAGCGGTACCGGGCGCCGTTCGTCGTGGTCCTGTGCGGACGCGGACCCTCCCGCGGCCGGCTCGGCCGGCTCGTCGTCCGGCTCGGCGCCCGCGGGGTGAGGGCCGTCGTCTGGGAGGACCTGCTGCCTCGCTACCGGCAGCGCCTTCGCGAGTACCACGTCCCCGGCGACCTCCACCCGTCGGCTCTCGCCAACGTGGAGGTCGCCGAGTGGCTGCTCCGCGAAGCCGGGGACCCCGCGAGCCGGGGCCCGGACTGAGCGTCAGCCCATGTGGGCGATGACGGCGTCCCCGAACGCGCTGCAGGAGACCTCGTCGGCTCCCTCCATCTGGCGCGCGAAATCGTAGGTGACGGTCTTGGCGCCGATGGCGCCGTCCATGCCGGTGATGATCCGGTCGGCGGCCTCGGTCCAGCCCATGTAGCGCAGCATCATCTCGCCGGAGAGGATGACCGAGCCGGGGTTCACCTTGTCGAGGTTGGCGTACTTCGGCGCCGTGCCGTGGGTCGCCTCGAAGATGGCGTGGCCGGTGTCGTAGTTGACGTTGCCGCCCGGCGCGATGCCGATCCCGCCGACCTGCGCGGCGAGCGCGTCGGAGAGGTAGTCGCCGTTCAGGTTCAGGGTCGCGATGACGCTGAACTCCTCGGGGCGCGTCAGCACCTGCTGGAGCGTGATGTCGGCGATGGCGTCCTTCACCATCACCCGTTTGCCCGCCTTCGCCTCGGCCTCGAGCTCCTTGGCCCGCGCGGCGCCCTCGGCTCCGTGCTTGCGCAGCTCGTCGAGCTGGTCCCAGCCGACCGTCGTGTCGGGGAACTCGCGCTCGGCGAGGGCGTAGCCGTGGTTGCGGAACGCCCCCTCGGTGAACTTCATGATGTTGCCCTTGTGGACGAGGGTGACGCTCTTCCGCCCGCTGGCGAGCGCGTACTTGATGGCGGCGCGCACCAGACGCTCCGTCCCGTCCTTGGAGACCGGCTTGATCCCGAGCCCGGTGGTCTCCGGGAAGCGGATCTTCCCGTACTGCTTCGGGAACGTCTCCTTGAGGAACGCGAGCATCTTCCTGGCGTCCTCGGAGCCGCTCTCGAACTCGATGCCGGCGTAGATGTCCTCGGTGTTCTCCCGGAAGATCACCATGTCGACCTTCTCGGGGTGCTTCACCGGCGATGGGACACCGGCGAACCAGCGCACCGGCCGGAGGCAGACGTAGAGGTCGAGGAGCTGGCGGAGCGCCACGTTCAGCGAGCGGATGCCGCCGCCGATCGGCGTGGTGAGCGGCCCCTTGATGCCGACCAGGAAGTCGCGGAACGCCTCGACGGTCTCGTCGGGCAGCCAGGTGTTGAACTGGTCGTACGCCTTCTGGCCCGCGTAGGTCTCCATCCAGCGGATCTGCCGGGCCCCGCCGTACGCCTTGGCGACCGCGGCGTCGATCACGCGGACGCTGGCCCGCCAGATGTCGGGGCCGGTGCCGTCGCCCTCGATGAAGGGGATGATCGGCCGGTCGGGCACCTTCAGGTGACCGCCGTCGATGGTGATCTTCTCGCCGTCCGTGGGGACCTTGACCTGCGCGTAGGACATCCGTGCCTCCAAGCAATCGATTCCGGGCGGCCGGATCCTAGCAGTCCGATACCGGGGACCGGACCGGTGCTAACGCATCATGCCGGGGGCGGGATCCGCCTCTCCGGACGGTACGGATAGAGCTCCAGGATGTCCCCGGCGGCGAGGTGGGCCTGCATGTCGCGCCAGAAGCCGGGGCGCAGAAGGTCGCCGTGCGCGGCCAGGAAATCGGGCTTCAGCTCGCGCGGCACGCCGAGGAAGACGAGGAACTCCTCGGGGAAGATGTCGTTCGGCCCGACGTAGTACCACGGCTCGTCGCGCATCTCGTCCTCGGCGTACCGCGCCTCGGGCAGGTCGCGGAAGACGCAGTCGGTGAGGAGCGCCAGCTCGTCGTAGTCGTAGAAGACGACGCGCCCGTGCCGCGTCACGCCGAAGTTCTTCAGGAGGACGTCGCCCGGGAAGACGTTGGTGGCGGCGAGGTCGCGGATCGCCTGCCCGAAGTCGACGATCGCGCGCCGCGCGTCGTCGTGCGGCGTGCTCCGGAGGTAGAGGTTGAGCGGCACCAGGCGCCGTTCGGTGTAGCAGTGGCGGAGGACGACGCGGTCCTCGGTGATCTCGACGTTCAGGCGCGCCGTCTCCTGCAGCTCCTGGATCACCTCGGGGGAGAAGCGGCTCCGGTCGAAGGTGAGGTGCTCGAACTCCTGGGCGTCGACGAGGCGCCCCGCCCGGTCGTGCGTGAAGACGAGCCGGTACTTGGAGGCCACCTCCTCGCGGGTGGTCGACTTGGGCTCCGGGAAGCGGTCGCGGATCACCTTCACGATCAGGTCGTAGGAGGACAGCACGAAGACCGCCATCACCATTCCTCGATCGCCCGGCGCCGTCTCGAAGCGGCCGCCGGAGGTGCGGATGTGGGCGAGGAGGTCGCGGTACAGCACGGTCTTCCCGTGCTTGTTCTGTCCGATCGAGTTGTACAGCTCGTTGACCGGCTTGCGCGGCATCAGCTTCTTGAGGAACCCGACCAGCTCCGAGGGCCGGGCGCACTCGACGTGGAAGTACGAGCGCGTGAAGCTGAAGACGATGCTCGCCTCCTCCTCCGACGGGAGGACGGCGTCGATCGCGATGCCGGCGGGCTCGTGGAGGAGGCAGAGGACCAGGGGGAGCCACGTCTCGCCGTCGCCCGCCCGGCCCACCACGTAGGCGGCCTTGTTCCGGAAGAACGGGCGGTTCGCGAGCTCGATCCGGAGGAGCCCCGGAGCGCCCGGCAGCGCGGCGAGCTCGCGCTCGACCTCGGTGGCGGCGGCCGCGGCATCCCGCGGGAGGGAGCGCCACGGGGCCCGCAGGCCGAGCCCGAGGAGCGCGTCGCGGATGAGCTCCTCGGACGTCCCGTGCCGCCGGTGACGGGCGATCAGGCCGTCCCCGGGCTCCGGCAGGGGGGCCGGGTCCGTCCTCACGAACTCGATCTCGGGGTCGATGCCGACCGTCGAGAAGAGGCGCCGCGTCACGGAGTTGAAGAAGGTCTCCGCGAGGTCGCGGTCGTCGCGCCCGTCCTCCAGCTCGAGGAAGGCCGACTTGAGCCCCCGCCACGTTTCCCGGTCCCGGAGGGCGGGGCCCAGACAGCTCTCCATTCGCGAGAGGGCCTGCGTCACGACCCGGCTGTAGAGGCCGAGGCGGTCGCGTGCGTCGGCCTGCACCCCCCGCCAGTCGCGGGCCTCGAACCGCGCCCGGGCGCGGCGGGTGATCGCATCGAAGGCGCCCCGGTATTCGTCGAAGGCGTCGATCACGAGGGCGGCGCCGCGTCGGGCCAGATCGCTCATCCAGGGATGCTACCCGCGTGCCCGCGGGCGGAGGCGATGCTACCCTCGGCCAGCGGAGGCGAGCGGTCGGATTGGGGGGGAGAGGACTCATTCGGGCCGCCATCGCGGCCTGCCTGCTCGCGTCCGGCTGCGCCCGGCCGATCCGGGAGCGGATCGTCGTCCGCCTGATCCCCGAAGATCCCCAGGGCTTCTTCGACCCCGACGACCTGTACGCCCTGGAGCCCACCTATCGAGCGGACGTGCCGTTCACGGCGGTGCGTCCCTCCGCCCGGGGCGGCGTCGCCTGGGACGTCGAGCTGCGCGGCGACCTGGCCCCGATCGACGCCGCCACCGTCGACGTCCTCGAGGTCCGCATGCCGGGTCCTGCCGGAGTGGGTCTCTACTGGGCGCCGGCCGGAGCGCGTTTCACGGAGGCGCGAAACGCCAGGACCGAGGCGCGGGACCCGTCCGAGCCGCACCGCTACGTGGTCAGCCGTTCTCCGCAGTGGGCCGGGACGGTGTCGCGGCTGAGCTTCCTCTGGCGCTTCCAGCCGCAGATCCCTCCCCCGCCGGTCGTTGCCATTCGCGGGTTCCGGAGACGCTACGTCCCCGACCGTCTGGCGGAGGCGGTCGCGCGAGCGCACCGGGTGACCCTGCTGGACGACACGCGGCCGGCGCTGCTCGCGCCCGCGGGACTCCCCGTGGAGCGAAAGCTGGTGGTCCCGCCCGGCTCGCGGCTGGAGCTGGACTACGCCGTCCTGTCGCGCGGCACGGGCCCCGTCGCGTTCGCGGTCTCCGTCATCGGCTCCGCGGGACGGCCGAGGACCGTGCTCGAGAAGACCATCAAGAGCTCGGCCAGCTCGGAGTGGCGGAGCGCCACGGTCGACCTGCGGCCGTTCGCGGGCAGGTCGGTCACCCTGAGGCTGGAGACCGGGGGCGCGCCGTCCGCGGACGGCCTTCCCGCGATCGCGGTCTGGGGCAACCCCCGGATCCTCGCGGCGGATCCGGGCCCCCTCCGCCCCAGCGTCGTCCTCGTCTCGATCGACACCCTGCGCGCCGACCGCTTGTCGCTGTACGGGTACGGGCGCCCGACGTCTCCCCGGATCGACGCGTGGGCCCGGCGGCGTGGCGTCACGTTCCGGGACGCCGTGGCCCAGGCGCCCTGGACGCTGCCGTCGCACACCTCGATGTTCACGGGGCTCGACGCCGTGCACCACGGGGTGAACCACCTCGGCCCGGTCCCGCCGTCGCTCCGGCTGATGGCGGAGGACCTGCGCGAGGCCGGCTACGAGACCCTGGCGGCCACGGGGGACGGCTGGCTGAACGTGCGGTTCGGGTTCGTCCAGGGATTCGACGTCTATCGGGCCCGCAAGGCCTGGGTGTCCGAGCTGCACGAGAACCTGGAGTGGGCGATCGAGCGGGTCGGGGCGCTGGCACGGCGGCCGTTCTTCCTGTTCTTCCACACCTACGAGGTCCACGCCCCGCACGTGGCGCGCCGGCCCTATTACGAGCGCGTGCTGGGCAAGGAAGAGACGGGAGATCCGTACCTCCGCGTCGGGACACGCTGGGAGAACGGAGGCGCGAGCCCGGACGGCCTGCCGGGCCGGCAGAGCTTCCTGCGTCTGACGAGCACCGGGAAGATCGACGACGTGCTGCCCTCCGCCCGAGCCCACGAGGTGAGCGCCCTCTACGACAGCGGCGTCGCCTACACCGACGAGCGGGTGGGCAGGCTCCTCGCCGCGCTCGAGCCGATCCGGGGCGAGACCCTCGTCGTCCTCACGTCGGACCACGGCGAGTCGCTCGGGGAGGGAGGGCGCGTCGCCCACGGCTACCTCACCGAGGAGAACCTCCGGGTCCCCCTCGTCTTCGCCTTTCCCGACGGTCTGGCCGCCGGCCGCTTCATCGAGTCCCAGGTCCGGTCGATCGACATCTACCCCACGGTGCTCGAGCGGGCGGGTCTCCCGGCCGCGGCGGGGATCGACGGGACCTCGCTGATGGGGCTCGTGCGGGGGGGGGCCGCGCGGGTCCCGAGCGAGGCGTGGTCGTACGCGGCGGGCGGCGCCTTCGGGCTGGCGCTGAGGGTGGACGGCCGCTTCAAGTACCGGCTCAACGACACCGTCGTCGCGCCGGCGCGCGGTGCCGAGGGTCTCTACGTGGTGGACGGCGCGCCCGCAGATCGCCGTCCGGTGAGCGCTCCCGTGGAGCGGCTGGCCGGCCTCCGGGAGAGGGCCGAGCAGCATCTCGCTCGCGGGTCGGGGCTCTGGATCGAGCTCTCGAACGGCGAAGACCGGCCGCTCGAGATCCGTCTGCGCGGGGAGGCGGTCGTCCCGAACCAGACGAAGTCTCCGGACACGACGTCCCGGGCCACCGTGTCGGTTCGGCAGGGGGCCCTCGACGTGGTCGTTCCTCCCGGCACCCGGTACCGGCTGCTGCTGGAGGAGCCCGCTGGTGAGTCGCTCGGGATGTCGGGCGGCTTCACCGGCGGAGCCCGGTTCGCGGAGACGCTGAGTCTCGCCCCGCCGAGGACGACGGGGACGGTCGCGCTCGAAGGGGGACGGTTCGCGGCGGTCTGGGGTCCGGGGCGCCCGGCGTCGCCCGCGACCGGCGCGCGGATCGCCTGGAGCGGCCCCGAGCGACACGCTCCGGGGAGCGCGCCCACGGCCGACCCGGCGCTCCGGGAGCAGCTTCGGGCGCTGGGGTATCTGCAGTGACCCGCCGGGCGCGCTGGCTGGGCGGCGGGCTGGTGATCGCGGGGGTGGTGCTCCGTGCCGAGATGCTCTCCCGGCGCGGCTCGCTCTGGCTCGACGAGGCGATGCTGGCGCTGAACGTCCTGAGTCGCGGGTTTCCGGGGCTGCTGAATCGGCTCGACTACGACCAGGCCGCTCCGTTCCCGTTCCTTTGGGGGGTCAAGGCCGTGGCGTGGATCGGCGGAGTCGGCGACACGAGCCTCAGGGCGCTCCCGTTCCTGGCCGGCTGCCTGCTCGTCCTCGCCGTGTGGCGTCTCGCCGGACGGCTGCTGTCGGAGCGCGCCGCGCTCCTCACGGTCGTGGGGACCGCCTTCGCGCCCCTCCTGGTCCGGTACTCGACCGAGCTGAAGCAGTACTCCTCCGACGCTCTCCTCAGCGTCATCGTCCTCCTCGTGGCCGTGCGAACGCTGGACGAAGGCGGGGGCCGGGCCGCGCCTCTCCTCGCCACCGGTTGCCTGGCGCTGCTCGGCTCGCACACGGCGGTCTTCGTCCTCGGCGGCGTTCTGGCGGCGCTGGCGGTGCACGGAGTCCGACCCGGGCCCTGCAGGCGTACGTTCGTCCTCTGCGGGGCCGCCTGGGCGGTCTCGGGCGCGATCGTCTACGTCCTGTTTCTCCGGGACGTGGCCGGCCACGAGTACTTCCAGAGGTTCTTCGAGTCCCGGATGCTGTCCCTCCGCTCGGCGGAGCTCGCCGAGAGAGCCCGGTCGGCGATAAAGATGCTCCTGTCGCAGATCTTTCCCCTGCGGCCGAGGGCGCTCACGCCCGCGGTGGCGATCGGCATCGGGCTGGCGGCGCTGATCGGGACCGCCTCCGTCTGGCGACGGTGGAGTCCGTCGCGGGCTCTTCTCCTGGCCTGTCCGCTCCTCCTGGTGCTCGGCGCCTCGATGCTCGGTCGATACCCGGTCGAGCCGCGGCTGCTTCTCTTCGTCATGCCGCCCTTCCTGATCCTGGTGTCGGCCGGTCTGGTCGCTGCCGTGGAGGCCGTCGTGCGCGAGCCGCTGCAGCCCGCGGCCCTCGCGATCGTCGCGGCCCTGCACGTTCACGCCTCGGTCACCGGCCTCGTCGGGGCCACGGGCTTCTACTTCGAGAGCGACGCGGGGCCGGTACTGCGCGAGTACCTGGCGGCCGCCCGTCCGGACGCCCCCGCCTACGTCTTCGGCCGGGGGGTCCCGGAGTGGGTGCTCTACACGACCGACTGGAAGCGACCCGATCGGGCGCGCCTGCGCTGGTTCGCCGAGGTGGCGAGCTCGGGAGGCCCCGGCTTCTTCAACGCCCCGCGGCGGCGCGGGCGCGTCGACGAGGCGGAAGCGGCCCGGGTCACGTTCACGGGCACGTCGGCGGTCGAGCTCGTCGGGCTCCCCACCGGGATCGAGCGCCGGGCGGACGGGGGGATCGGCGGGGTCGGGGACCTCGGTTGGGTGGACGTGGAGCTGGCCCGGATCTCCGGGACGGGCTCGAGCGAGGTGTGGCTCTTCTTCTCGAGGCTGGTGGAGGAGGGGCGCCTCCGTCAGGGCCTCCTCGACGGGCTCGCCGACCGGGGCTGGGAGCTGCTCGATCAGGCGAGCGGACGCAACGCGATCCTCTACCGGTTCCGTCTGGAGAGCCCGGGCGCCGCCGCCGCGGCACTCGTCGGCGGGGGCGCTCCGCCCCCCGCGCCCCCCGGGGAC
>CAYLNK010000265.1:0-9815 GCA_964384675.1 uncultured Holophagales bacterium
GGGGTGGCGGCCGGGGCGTCGCGGTCGGCGGCGCGCTCTTCCTGGCCTTCGCCGGCACGCCCGACGGGCTGCGCCAGCTCCTGGCCGGCAAGCCGCTCGGGGACCTCGATTTCTGGGTCTCCTCCCGCCGCGTCGTGAACACCATCACCGAGTGGCCGTTCTTCACGCTGAAGCTCGGAGACCTCCATCCGCACGCGGTCGCGATGCCGCTCTTCCTGACGTTCGTCGGCGTCGCCGGGCGCGTCGCGACGTTCCCGGGCCTCCTCCTCGACGGGGTGCTCCTCGGGGCGCTCCTCTCCGCGAACCCGTGGGACCTGCCGGCCGCGCTCGCCTTCCTCGCCGCGGGAAACCTGGTGGAGCGGGGCTTCGGCCTCGCGACCGTGAGGAGCGTCGTCACGTGCGGCGTGGCCGTGCCCGTCCTCCTGCCCTCCCTGCTCTCGCCCCGACCGGAGCTGCAGGGGCTGCGTCTCGTCTCGGTCCGGACGGGGAGTCTCGAGGGATTCCTGCACCTCGGCGCGATGCTGGCCGTGCCGGCGCTCGCGGTCGGTGTCGCGCTCGTCCGGTCCCGCAAGCGGGACGACGAGGCCCTCCTCGCCGCCACGTTCTTCCCGGCCCTCGGAATCGCCCTCGGGATCCTCCTGAAGGCGCCCGTGCTCGGGCTCGGCGTGGCGTTCCTGGCCGCCGTCGCCTACCTCTTCCCGCACCTCTCGGGAGCCCTTCGGGCAGGGTTCCTCTTCGCGGGGGCCGCCACCACCGTGCTCCTCGTCCCGGAGCTGATCGCCGTCAAGGACCCGTACGGCGAGGAGATGCACCGGATGAACACGGTGTTCAAGTGCTACGCGGCGGCCGGCCTGGCCCTGCCCGTCGCCGGTGCGCTGCTCCTCCCGCTCGCGCTCTCGACCCGCCGCGCCCGCCTCACGATCCGTGCCTTCCTGGCCGCCGCGCTCGTCTCGACGCTCCCCCACCCGGCCAACGCGGTCCTCTGGGCGTGGCGGGCGGGGGACCGGACGCTCGACGGGCTGACCTGGATGCGCCGCGAGCTTCCGGGCGACCTGGCCGCGATCCGCTGGCTCCGGAGCAAGGCCCCGGCCGGCGCCGTCGTCCTGGAGGCGGTGGGCGGGGCGTACTCCGACCACGCCCGGATCGGCTCGGGGAGCGGCCGGCCGACGTACCTGGGCTGGGCCGGGCACGAGGGGCTCTGGCGCGGGGCCAAGGGGGCGGGCGACGTGGCCCGCCGCCAGCAGGAGGTCAAGGTCGTCTACACGTCGACGGACGAGAACGTCGTGCGCGGGATCCTCCGTGAAGGGAAGATCCGCTACGTCGTCGTGGGCCCGCTCGAGCGGAACGAGTTCGGCCCCGAGCCGTTCCCGCTCCGGGATCGCTTCAAGGCGGTCTTCAGCGAGCAGGAGACCACCCTGTACGAGGTCGTCCCGTGAGGGCCGCGGCCGCCTTCTCGGGCGGGGGGGCTCCCCCCCCCGCGCCCCCCGGCGACGCCGTCGGCTCCTCCCTCGCCGCGGCCCCGTCCGAACGGGTCTCGCTCTCGTTCGAGCCGGAGAAAGTCGCCTGGGGCGTCCTCCTCCTGCTGTCGCTCGTGCTCCGCCTCTGGCACCTGGGCGACCGGGCGTTCCACCACGACGAGTCGATCCACGCCTGGTTCTCGCAGCACGTGGCGGTCACCGGCGACTACAAGTACGACCCCGTCTACCACGGCCCGGTGCAGTACGCGGCGGTGGCGCTCGCGTTCCGGCTCTTCACCGACACCGACTTCACGGCCCGCTTTCCGGCGGCGCTGGGTGGCGTCGCGCTCGTCGGGCTGGCCTGGCTCCTCCGTCCCCGCTTCGGGAAGGGGCCGGCGTTCGCGGCCGGGGCGCTCCTCGCCTTCTCGCCGAACCTCCTCTACTACACCCGCTTCTGCCGGGAGGACATCTGGAGCCTCCTCGGCACGTGCGGGGCGCTCCTCTTCTTCGACCGGTGGTGGCGGGAGAAGAGGCTCCGCGACCTCGTCTACGCCTCGCTCCTCCTTGCGGTGGCGTTCGCGGCGAAGGAGAACTTCTATGTCTTCCTCGCGCTCCTCGTGCCGTCGGTCCTCGCGGCCGCCTGGGAGCCCGGCAAGGGCTTCGACGCCTGGAACCGGATCCGGCGCACGATCGACGTCCTGGAGGAGCACCAGGTGGCGCTCGCGGGCGCCCTCCTCCTGTTCTTCATCGCCGCGGAGCTCCTCTACACGGTCTTCCTCGTGCACCCCGAGTCGGGCAACCCGGCCTTCGAGGCGATCTCGTACTGGTACGGCCAGCACAAGGTGGAGCGGGTGGGCGGGCCGAAGACGTACTACGTCGGGCGGCTCCTCCAGTACGAGCTCGCGATCCTGCTGCCGGCGTTCGTCTGGATCGGGGTGCGCTTCCGCCGTCTCTCCACGGCGGAGCGGTTCCTCGCCGGGCTCGGGGTCTCGTCCCTCGGGATGTACGCCTACCTCGGCGAGAAGGTGCCGTGGCTCATCGTCCATCAGCTCTTCGCGTTCGTGCCGCTGGCGGCGCTCACCTGGAACGCTCTGGCCCATGCCGGGAGCGCGTGGCGGGCGGCGGGGCTCGTCCTGGCGAGCGGCTCGCTGGTCTCGGCGCTCAGCCTCTCGTTCTGGCTCCCGGATCTGACGCCGGCCCGCGATCGCGCCGAGTCGGCGATCTACGTCCAGACGACTCCGGAGGCTCGTGCCCTCGTCGACGAGGTGGCCGAGCGCGAGCGGAAGGGGGCCAAGCCCGCGGTGTCGGTCATGGGCGAGGCGAACTGGCCGTACAGCTGGTATTTCCGGCACGCCGCCGTCGACTGGGCGCTCCCGACGGCGGAGCGGCAGGCGGCGATCGTGGTCGTGGACGAGGACAAGGGCGACGAGATCGGGCAGCTCCTGGGCCCGGGGTACAGCCGCCAGCTCATGCCCCTGCGGGCGTGGTGGGTCCCGGAGTCGTCCTGGAAGCCGCTCCAGCCGACGCCGGGCCAGCTCCTGCGCTACCTCTTCACCCGCAAGCCCTGGTCGGTCGTCGGCGCCCAGAACGTGGTCGTCTTCCGGCGGGAAGAGCCCCGGTGACCGCCCCGGACCTGTCGGTCGTCCTCCCGGTCTTCAACGAGGTCGAGACCCTCCCCGAGCTCCGGAAGCGGCTGACCACCGTGCTCGACGGCACCGGCCGCCGCTGGGAGATCGTCTTCGTCGACGACGGGAGCCGGGACGGCTCGTTCGAGCTGATGGCCGCGTTCGCGGGTGAGGACCCGCGCCTGCGCGTGGTTCGCTTCTCGCGGAACTTCGGTCACCAGATGGCCCTCACCGCCGGCTTCGACCGGGCCCGCGGGCGCTGCATCGCGGTGATGGACGCCGACCTGCAGGACCCGCCCGAGCTCCTCGTCGAGATGCTCGCCAAGCTGGACGAGGGGTACGAGGTGGTCTACGCCGTGCGGGAGGCGCGGCACGGCGAGAGCGCGTTCAAGCTCTGGACCGCGCACGTCTTCTACCGGCTGATGCGCCGCTGGACCAACGTCGACATCCCGCTCGACGCCGGCGATTTCCGCGTCCTCGGACCCAAGGCCATCGCCGCGTTCCGCAAGCTCCGCGAGCGGCACCGGTTCATCCGCGGGATGACCGCCTGGGTCGGGTTCCGGCAGACGGGCGTCACCTACGTCCGACCCGCGCGCCAGTTCGGCGAGACGAAGTACCCGTTCAAGAAGATGCTCCGCTTCGCCATCGACGGCCTGACGTCGTTCAGCCTGGTGCCGCTCCAGCTGGCGTCGTGGCTCGGCTTCGGTGTGTCGTTCTTCTCGTTCCTCTACATCGTCGTCGTGCTGGTGCTGAAGTACCTCGAGATCAACGTCCCGGGCTGGACCACGCTGATGGTCTTCATCCTCCTCCTCGGCGGGGTGCAGCTGATGCTGATCGGCGTCCTCGGGGAGTACCTCGGGCGGATCTACGAGGAGATCAAGGGGCGGCCCCTCTACCTGATCGCCGAGGAGCTGGGCCCCGAGGACGATCCGCCGCCTCCCGCTTCCGGACCGGACGTCCCGGCGTAGGATGGGATGCGGGGCGGCGCCCCGCGGAATCATGAAATCGGGCCACTACCACCAGTCGATCGGGGACCTGAAGAAGCGGCTCGCCGCGGCGATCCCCCACGACCTCCTCAAGAGCCTCCACCACCGGAGCCCGGCGCGGCATTTCCTGGTGGTGGCGCGGCAGGCCGTCCTGTTCGCCGCGGCGTTCCTCCTCGGCTGGCAGTACGACTCCCTCCTGGTGAGGGTCCCGGCCGCCCTGGTACTCGGCTTCGTGGTCTTCGACGGCACGGTCCTCCTCCACGAGGTCGTCCACAAGGCGGTCTTCAACGGGGACCGCCCGCTGGCGTACCGGCTGCTGGGCCTCGCTTACGCGCTTCCGTCCGGCATCTCGGCGACGCAGTTCACCCGCTGGCACCTCGACCATCACCTGGAGCTCGGCTCCTTCACCGACGACCCGAAGCGCGCCCACCTGTCGCCGAAGCGGAACGCCCGCTGGTACAAGCTGCTCTACGCGACCCCCGCCCTCTTCCCCATCTACTTCCGCGCCGCGCGGAAGGAGACCAGCACGTACCCGCCCGAGATGCAGCGAACCATCCGTTGGGAGCGGCTGGCGGCGATCGCGCTCCATCTGTCGGCGGCGGCGGCGATCGGCGCCCTGGGCGGCGGCGCGCGCCTGCTGTGGCTCTACGCCGTGCCGGTGCTCCTGGTCTTCCCGCCCGCGTTCACGCTCAACCGGCTCGGCCAGCACTACGACGTCGTGCCGGGCGAGCCCGCCAAGTGGTCGACCCGGATGGTCCGGTCCCGGCTCTGGGAGACGATCTACCTCTGGTCGAACTACCACCTCGAGCACCACTATTTCCCGGCGGTGCCGTTCTATCGGCTGCCGGAGCTGAACGGGGCGCTGGCGCCGTTCTACGAACGGGAGGGCGTGCGTGCGCGGACGTATCGAGGCCTCCTCTGGGACTGGTTCGTGAGGAACCGCAAGCCGCACACCGACTGGCGCGTGGAGCCCGCCGCGTGAGCCCCGGGCCGGCCTCGTACTAGACTCCGTCAACTCGACATCATGGGCACCCCGAGACGTCTCCTCGTCATCGATGACGAACCGTTCTTCCGGCAGGTGGTGAAGCGAATCCTCGCCGCCGAGGGCTGGACCGTGCTGGAGGCGTCGACGTCGGCGGAGGCGCGCGAGCTGCTCGGCCGGGAGCCGGATCTCGAGGCCGTCTTCCTCGACGTCCTCCTCGGGGAGGAGAACGGCATCGACCTCCTCCGCACCTACCGCGCCGCCGGGGGAAGCGTCCCGGTGATCGTCATGACGGCTCTGGACGACGTCGACACCGCGGTCGCTGCGATGAAGGCCGGCGCCTACGACTTCCTGGTGAAGCCCGTCTCGCGGGAAAGGCTGGTCACCGCGCTCGCCCACGTCTCCGAGCGGCTCGCGCTCCTGAACGAGAACAGGGCGCTGAAGCGCCGGGTCCGTGAGGACTCGTTCTCCCGCACCCTCGTCGGCGAGAGCCCGGCGATGGGGGCTCTCTTCTCCGAGATGGAGCGCGTGGTGGAGGCCGACATCCCGGTTTGCCTCCTCGGGGAGACCGGTACCGGGAAGGAGCTGGTGGCCCGCTGGCTGCACGAGCACGGGCCCCGTTCGAAGGGCCCGTTCGTCGACCTGAACTGCGCGGCCATCCCCGAGACGCTCATCGAGAGCGAGCTGTTCGGGCACGAGAAGGGGGCCTTCACCAACGCGATCGGACGCCGCATCGGGAAGCTCGAGCAGGCGCACGGCGGCACGCTCTTCCTGGACGAGCTGGGTGAGATGGCGCTCTCGACCCAGGCCCGCCTCCTGCGCGTCCTGCAGGAGCGGACTCTGGTGCGCGTGGGCGGCACCGACGTCGTACCGTTCGACACCCGCCTCGTCTCGGCCACACAGCGGGACCTCCACGAGGCCGTGCGGGACGGGCGCTTCCGCGAGGACCTCTACTTCCGGGTCGTCGTCTACCCCATCCGGCTTCCGGCGTTGCGGGAGCGGAAGGAAGACCTGGCGGTCCTCGTCCACCACTTCATCCGCCGCTTCCGGAACACCACGGGCCGCCCGGTGGAGGGTGTCGCGCCCGACGCGCTCGCCCATCTCGAGCGGTACGACTGGCCCGGGAACGTGAGGGAGCTGCAGAACGCGGTGCATCGGGCCGTGGTGGCGGCGCGCGGGCCGTTCCTCGGGGCCGCCGACTTCCCCGACCTGGGCTTCCCGTCGCTGCCGCGGCCGGCGGCGCGTCCCGCGCCCGTCCTGTCGCCGGCGGATGCCGCGGCCCCCCGGAACGCGGCAACCCTGCAGCCGCTGGTGACGCTCGAGGACCACGAGCGCGCGGCCATCACTCAGGCCCTGGCGGCGGCGGGAGGGAGCATCAAGGTCGCCGCCGACCGGCTCCGGGTGGCCCGCTCCACGCTCTACCGGCGGATCCGGCAGCTCGGCATCGCGGCCGGCGAGAAGGGCTGATCGGGGCCCTCACGGGGGACTGTGACCCCGGTCACACCCGTGCGATATCCTGAAGGGCTTGGGCGGCCCCCCGCCCGACCCCCAGCCCGAGAGGAAGAGATGGCCACCGAAGTCTCCCCGACCGTCGACCGCTACCATGGCCTGTCGTCCGACGACCTGATCCGGGCGTACCGGCTGATCTACACGTCGCGCCGGGTGGACGACAAGGAGATCCAGCTCAAGCGCCAGAACAAGATCTTCTTCCAGATCTCCGGCGCGGGACACGAGGCGATCCAGATGGCGATCGCCTTCGCGATGAAGCCGGGCGTCGACTGGCTCTTCCCGTATTACCGGGACCGCGCGCTCTGCCTGGGCCTGGGCGTGACGCCTTACGAGATGCTCCTCGACGCCGTCGGCGCGGCCGAGGGGCCCTCCTCGGCCGGGCGCCAGATGCCGTCGCACTGGGGCTCGCGCCGGCTGAACATCTTCACCACCTCGTCCCCGACGGCCACCGAGTGCCTGCCGGGGGTCGGCGCGGCCGAGGCGGGGCGCTTCCTGTCCCGCCCGGAGGTCGCCTCGACGCTCGGGCGAGCCGCGGGCGTCGCCCCGGACGAGGTCGTGGTCGTCACGATCGGCGAGGGCTCCACCTCGGAGGGAGAGTTCTGGGAGGCCTTCAGCTCCGCCTGCACCCTGAAGCTGCCGGTCGTCTTCGTCGTCGAGGACAACGGCTACGCGATCTCGGTCCCGGTGGAGGTGAACACGCCGGGCGGCTCGATCTCGAAGCTGCTCCGTTCGTACCCGAATCTCTTCATCACCGAGGTGGACGGCTGCGACTTCCTCGCCTCCTACGACGCCCTGCGGTACGCCGTCGCGTACGGGCGCGAGCGGAAGGGGCCGTCGCTGGTGCACGCCCACGTCGTCCGGCCTTACTCCCACTCGCTCTCGGACGACGAGAAGCTGTACCGGCCGGAGGCCGAGCGCAAGAAGGATGCGGAGCGCGATCCGGTGGCGTCCCTGGGCCGCTTCCTGGTCGACCAGGGGATCCTCGGCGAGGAGTCGCTCCAGCGGCTCCGGGACGAGGTGGACGCCGAGGTGAACCACGCCTCGGACGAGGCCGCGTCCCGCCCGCAGCCGGCCGCGAGCGAGGTGCTGCGGCACGTCTACTCGCCGGACGTCGACCCGACGTCCGCCGCCTTCGACACCGAGGACCAGCCCCGCTTCAACGGCCAGCCGACCACGATGGTCGACCTGATCAACGCGTGCCTGAAGGACGAGATGGCGCGCGACCCCCGCATCGCCATGTGGGGTGAGGACGTGGCCGACGCCTCGCGTTCCGACGTGCTCGGCGAGTGCAAGGGGAAGGGCGGCGTCTTCAAGGTGACGTCCGGCCTCCAGAAGGCGTACGGCGCGGCGCGCGTCTTCAACTCGCCGCTCGCCGAGGCGAACATCGTCGGGCGGGCGGCCGGCTGGGCCGCCCGCGGCCTGAAGCCCGTCGTCGAGATCCAGTTCTTCGACTACATCTGGCCGGCGATGATGCAGCTGCGGGACGAGATCGCGACCACACGCTGGCGCTCGGGCGGCGCCTGGAAGAGCCCGATGGTCGTACGGACCGCGATCGGCGGCTACCTGACCGGCGGCGGGCCGTACCACTCCCAGTCGGGCGAGGTGACGTTCACCCACATCCCCGGATTGCGCGTGGTGATGCCGTCGAACGCCCTCGACGCCAACGGCCTCCTGCGCACCGCGATCCGCTGCGACGACCCGGTGCTGTTCCTGGAGCACAAGCACCTCTACCGCCAGACGCACAACAAGGGCGTTTACCCGGGCCAGGAGTTCATGATCCCGTTCGGCAAGGCGCGCACCGTGCGGCCCGGGAAGGACGCGACGCTGGTGACGTACGGCGCCACCGTCCACCGCAGCGCCGTGGCGGCCCGGAAGGTGGCCGAGGAGACGGGCCTGGAGGTGGAGGTGATCGACCTGCGCTCTCTCGCCCCGTACGACTGGAACGCCATCGCGACGAGCGTGACGAAGACGAACCGGCTGATCGTGGTCCACGAGGACTGGGTCACCCACGGCTTCGGCGCCGAGCTGGCGGCCCGCGCCGCCGACGAGCTGTTCGAGCGGCTCGACGCGCCGGTGAAGCGCGTGGGGGCCAAGGACGTCTTCTGCGGCTACGCGCCCGACCTCGAGGACGCGACGCTGCCACAGAGCGCCGACATCGAAAGGGAGCTCTTGGCGCTGCTCCGGTACTGACGATGGACGCGGAGGCGTCCCCGGCCCCGCGACGGCGCCGCGCCGTGGCCGTGGCCGCCGGAATCGCCTTCGCGCTCCTTTCCACCGGGTTCGGCGCGTTCATCGCCGATCCGTTCGGGGCGATCCGGGCGGTCCAGCAGGCGCGCTTGCGGTCCGCGGGCGCCCGGGTCGAGACGTTCCGCGGGCCATACGGCTCGCGCCTCTCCGTGTACGAGCTCGGCCCGCTCTCGGCCGAGCGCCCGGTGGTGATGCTGCACGGCCTCGGCGCGGACGCGACGTACTTCACCGGCGCCGCGCTCGCGCTGGCACGGCGCGGCCGCACCGTGCTCCTGCCGGACGCTCCCGGCTCTGGCGGGAGCGAGCCGCCCCGGGACGAGCGCGGCTGGGGCCTGCCGGCCCGTGTCGCGGCGCTCGATTCGCTCGTCTCGGCGCTGGGCCTCACCAGGATCGACCTGGTGGGGCACTCGCTCGGCGGCTGGACGGCGGGCGCATACGCGATCGCGTTCCCGCACCGCGTCGGCCGGCTCGTCCTGGTCGACCCGGGCGGCTTCTCCCCCGTGGCGCCGGACGAGGTCGGTCCCCTCCGGCAGCGGCTCGCGCCGACGGAGCGGGCCGGAGGCCGCGTGCTGATGGACCTCCTCTTCTTCAGGAAGCCGTTCCCGGCGGTCGGATTCGTCGTCGACGCGTTCGCGCGGCACTATGGCGGGCCGACGGTGCGACCCACCGTCGAGGCGCTCACCGAGGAGGACGGGCTCCTCGACCGGGAGGCGCGGCTCCCCGCGGGGACGGCCTTCATCTGGGGAGAGCGCGAGGCGCTCTTCCCGCTCGCGGACGGGCGGCGGGCGGCGTCGCGCGTTCTCGGCGGACGGCTCTTCGTGATCACCGGAGTGGGCCACGACGGTCCGCTGGAGGCGCCGGACGTGTTCGACGAAGCGCTCGCCCGGGCGCTGAAGTGATCGGGGGCGGACCGCCGCCCGGTCCTCCCCCGCGCCCCCTCCTGTCGGCCGAAGCGATCGGGGGCGGACCGCCGCCCGGTCCTCCCCCGCGCCCCCTCCTGTCGGCCGAA
>CAYLNK010000266.1:0-9762 GCA_964384675.1 uncultured Holophagales bacterium
CGAGCGCCGGCTTCGCGACCGTGCTCTCCAGCGTCGCGGGCTCGACGGTCGCGGGGACGGCCTCCGGCGCCCGCCGCGACGCGCTGAAGGCGCGCGCCGCGGACATCGCCATTCCGAACGCGGGAAACACCATCCACCAGAGGTGAGGCTGGGTGATCGCGAAGCCGACCATCACGGCAGAGGCCACCGCGTAGACGACGCCGTGCGCGGTCCCCTCGCCGGCGTGCCGCGCCTCTCGCCTCAGGCGTTTCTCCTCGCGGCGGCGCTCCCGGGGGGTGAGGCGATCCTCCGGCACGGCGGTGCGGCCGAGCGCGTTCTGGATCCGCTGGACCCTCGCCTCCAGCTCGGCCCGGGGATCCTGACCGCTTTCCATGACGCGCCTCCGGTTGGCATTTAAGCACCGTCCCGCGTGCGACGTCGCCGGACCTTGACGGCGGTCCACGCGCGTCCTAGCGTCGCAAATACCGACCGAGCGTTCGGTATCCCGGGTCCGGCCCGAAGGAGAACCGATGACCAAGCCACTCTTTCTCGCCGCCTACCACCAGTCGCCGTTCGGCAAGCTCCTCGGGCTGACCGTTCCCGAGATCGTCTCCCGCGCCGTCGCCGAGACGTGTGCCTCCATCGGCGTACCGGCCGCGGCCCTCGACGTCGCGTCGATCGGCGCGACCTGCAACATGACCCTCAACCGGCAGGGGCTCCTCTCCGGCCTCGTCGCCATGGTCCCGGGCCTCGAGGGAAAGCCGATCGAGGCGGTCGAGAACGCCTGCGCGTCCGGCGGACAGGCGATCGTCTCCGTCGCGCAGAAGCTCCTCCTCGGCGACGGCGAGGTGGGCATCGCCGTCGGCTTCGAGAAGATGCGCGACGCCGACGGGAAGATGGACGGCAAACGGATCGGCGAGGTGCTCGGGTACTTCTCCCATCCGGACGAGCGCGCCGGGAAGGTCTTCGTCTTCCCCCACCTCTTCGCCGAGGTGATGGACGCGTACATGAAGGAGCACGGAGTCTCCGAAGCCGACCTCGCCGCGATCGCGGTCCAGGAGTACGCGAACGCCCGGCACAACCCGCTCGCCCAGATGCACCGGAACGACGTCACCCTGGAGAAGGCGCTCGCGCTCGAAGGGGTCAACCGCCGCGTGGTGGAGGGGCTGCCGCTCAAGACGTTCGACGCGTCGCAGATCACCGACGGCTACGCCGGGCTGATCGTGGCGACGGAGGAGGGCCTGGCGCGGCTCGGCGTCCACCGGCGCGACACCGTGCGCCTGGCGGGCTTCGCCCAGGCGACCGACCCGCTCCTGCAGCGGGGACGCGACGTCCTCCGTCCGCGCGGGGCCCGGACCGCGATGGCCAAGGCGTACACCCGTGCCGGCGTCGACCCGCGGGACGTGAACGTCGCCGAGGTGCACGACTGCTTCACCGTGATGGGGGCGATCGGCACCGAGGTGATCGGGAAGGCGCCCGAGGGACAGGGCGCGCGCTACTGGGTGGACGGCAAGGCGCGGCCCGACGGCGAGTGCGGGATCAACACGTCCGGCGGACTCATCGCCAAGGGCCACCCGATCGGCGCGACGGGGATCGCGATGGTCGGCTGGTCCGCGTGGCAGCTCCTCGGCAAGGTGCCTTCCGCGCTGCAGGTACGCGGAGCCCGCGCCGCGGCGACGTTCAACATCGGCGGGCCGGTCTGCGCCTCGGTCTGCACGGTCCTCCTGCCGGCGGCCTGAGCGCGCCGCCGTGCCCGAGCTCCGTCCCGAACGCCAGGGTCGCCTCACGGTGGGATCGCACGGCGTGCACTGGGAGTATTTCGGCGCGGGCGAGCGGGAGCCGATCGTCCTCCTGAACGGCCTCGCCATGCACGGCAAGGCGTGGTACGGCGTCGTGCCGACACTCCTCGCGCAGCACGACGTCATCCTGTACGACTACCTGGGCCAGGGCGAGTCGTCCGCGCCGGACGAGCCCGTGCTGATCCCGCAGCTGGCGCGTCACCTCGTCGACGTCCTCGACCTGCTCGGCGCGCCGAGAGTCCACGCGATGGGCGTCTCGTACGGCGGCTTCGTGGCCCTCGAGCTGGCCCGCCTCCATCAGGAGCGCCTCCACACGCTGACCCTGTCGGGGATCCTTCTCTCGCACGAGGAGCTGTTCGAGATGTACGAGGCCCTCTCGCTCACGTTCTACCGGAGCGGGCCGCTGGCCTTCGAGATCTACACGCGGTACATGTACGAGAAGATCTTCGGCGAAGGGTTCGTGAAGCGGGCAAAGGCGGACCTCGAGGCGATGCGCCGGAAATTCCACGACCGGTATCGCGATCGCACGCACGCGCTGATCCGCCTCACCGAGGCGCAGGACCCGTTCTTCGCGACGCTCGACGACAACCTCCCCGGCTATCGCGCCATCCAGACGCCGACCCTGCTGATGCCCGGCGCCGAGGACCGCGCGATCCCGCCGTGGGTACAGCGGAAGATCGTCGACGTCCTCCCCCGGACGCGCTGGGAGCCGGTCCCGGAGTCGGGCCACGTCGTCTACCTCGAGCGTCCGGACGTCTTCTTCCCCACCCTCCTCGCGTTCACGCGGGCGAAGTCGATCGTGTTCTGACGACCCCGGCCCTCAAGGAGCGGTGAAGCGGAGCGGTAGCGGCGTCACGTCCTTCGCGTACGGGGACGCCAGCTCCCGGCTGAACGTCAGGGACATCGCCCCGCCCGGCAATGCCTCGTACCGCCACGAGGCCCCCGGATAGCGCGAAGTCTCGGCGCCCGGGAGAGTCGCGGGCCAGCGACCGCCGCCCTCACGGCGGAGACGCCTCGCCTCCAGGACCTTCGAGGTCAGCTCCGCGTCGACGACGAGGCGATCCGCGCGCAGGAAGGCGTTCTCGAGGTTCGGGATCGCGATCGTCGCCGCGATCCGGCCCGCGGTCCAGCGGTCCTGGGTCGGTGCCTCGGGGAGGTGGTCCGAGAGCGGCGCGGCGTGGATCTCGACGAGACGTGCACGCAGAACGTCGGAGTACTCGGCCCACATCACCCGCGCCTGCGGCCGCTCGAGAAGGCCCCCGATCCGCTGCAACCACGAGGCCGGGCTCCCCCACCGGGCGAACGCTCGAGCGGCCCAGGGAGGCCTCACCTCCAGGGCCAGAGCGTCCAGGAGGGCCGACCTGTACGCGAGTCCCTTCAACCGACCTTGCCAGTTCACGTCGTCGCCAGCTGTCAGCTTCCTGAGGACGCCGACCTCGAGACGCGAGCAGGCCGTCGCCATGAGCACCGAGATCATCTCCGGCCTCACACGAAGGGACTCGTTGAGACTCCACGACGCGTCGACCGAACGTGCGGCCGCTTCGCGACGTCCGTCACGCTCGGACGCGAGGGCCCGCGCCAACAGGATCCTCTGCATGCGGACTTGCCCGAGCAGGTTTGGCGAGGGCGATTCCTCCGGCAGAGACACGTCGACGGCCCACTCCGGTGGCGGACCGGTCACGAGCAACGACTCGATGGCGTCCAGGTCGCTTCGGCACTCCTCCAGGTATCGCGCCAGCTCGTCGGAAGGGGGTCCGATGGAGGCCTCAGGCTTGATCAGCTCCGAAGAGAGGTAGTCGCTGGCGGCCCGCACTCCCTTCGGCTCCGGCGACGATCCAACGATGGGGACCGATCCCTGCTGGCGCGGCGCCATGACGATTCCGATCGCGCCAGACGCGGCGAGCACCTCGAGCTCTTTCGCGGTGCCATTCGACCGCCGCTTCGGGTGCCTCCGCAGGAGATCCTCGAGGCCGCCGAAAGCCATCGTCCAGCCGCGTTCGGCCTCCACCTCGCGGCGCGAGGCGCGGGCATTGCCCACGGTCCACCACGCGGCGAGCCCTGGGGCTGCGAGCGTGATGGCGATGAGGAGTGTCCTGACCTTCATGCCGGCACCTGCTGCCCGGTGATCATCACGAACCGACCGCTCGAATCTACGGGTGGGCGGCCTGCTCGCCGGAGCATCCGGCTCTCAGGCGAACGGGTCCCGCACGTCCAGGAAATCGAAGCGCCGGAAGTCCCGGTCGCTCGTGAACAGAACCCGAACGTCGTGCTGGTGGAGCAGGGCGGCGAGGTGGGCGTCCGCCACGAGGTTCCCGCGGATGGCCTGCCCGTGGGTCACCTTCCGGAGCGTCTCCCAGTACCCAACCCCTTCGGACAGGACCCTCACGTGAGGGAGGTCGAGCAGCTGCTCGACGTTGCCGGAGGCGCGAGTCCACGAGAGCGGCTTCCTGAACACGCGCGGATGCGTGGAGATCCTCAGATACCCCATCACGACGGGCCACGGCAGGCAGAGCGGCTCTGGCCCTTCGGCACAGTGCGACAGGAACGCGGTCGCCGCTTCGTGCAGCGGGCTCTTCTCGTCGGACGCGAACAGGAGGACGTTCACGTCGAGCGCGTAGCTCAACGGCGGTCCTCGTCGAGCAGCGCGGCCACGGCCTCCTTGTCGTTCAGGTCGACGCGGGCCCCCATGTCCTGCGAGCTCCAGCGGAACGGCACCGGCCGACGGCCCTTTCCCCGGTGGGCGGCCAGCGCCTCGCTCAGCAGGTCGGAGACGACACGTCCCAGGCTCTTGCCTTCCTCCTCCTGGATCTTCTTCAGGTCCCTCAGGAGCGGGGTGTCGATGTCGATCGTCGTACGAGCCATGATGCGTGATGCTACCGTGAGGCGCATCACGCTTCAAGATACGGTCAAGACGCGATCCTAGAAGCTCATCCCCACGTAGCTCCCGTCGGACGTCGCGGCGTCGTTCAGGACACCGTACGCCAGGAACCGCGAGGTGCCCGAGACCCGCTCCACCTTCGCGTACCCCACCGGCACGCCGAAGGCCTCGAGCGGCCGGTCGAGCTGACGCCACTCCCCCGGCGCGAGCGTCACGTCGATGGGCGCGCCGAGCGTCGCGCCCAGGTTGCCGACGTAGGTGATCCGCAACGTCACGGCTCCCGCCTCGCCCCGGTTGACGACCGCGAGGTTGGAGCGCGTGGCCGCGTCCTGCCGGAGGCCGTAGATGAAGACGGGACCATCGGCCGACTGCTCCAGAGACAGGGCCGGATAGAAGAGCCCGAACGTCCCGCCGGCGCCCGGCGTCGTCGTCCGCCCCCCCAGGAAGACGACGCCCGCCGACGGCGCGCCCGCGAACGTCGCCTTCAGCGAGCCGACCTTGGCGCTTCCATCCGCCGGGATCGTGAGCCCCTGCGTCCTGAGGAACGCGATGGCGTCCGCCACGACGCGGATCTCCCCCGCCGCGAGCGGCAGGGTGACGGTTCCGCTGCCACCCCCGACCGCCGCCGTATAGAGGAGCGACACCGTGAGGGGGGCCGTCGCCCGCGAGACGAACGTCAGCTCCGTCGTGTAATGGCTCCCGCCCGCGCCGAAGACGTCGAGGACGACGGGCAGGAGGAGCTCCGGGCCGGACGAAGCGCCTGTGATCGGGATCGACCGCGTTCCGTTGGCGGCGCAGCCCGCGCCGCTCGTCACGTTCACCGTCAGGACCACGCTGCCGCTCGCGCCGGCCGTGAACGCGATCGTTCTTCCGGCCGCGCTCCCCGCGATCGCCCCGCCGGTGATCGTCCAGGCGTAGCTCGCGCCGGCGCCCGCGTCCGGGACCGACGCGACGTTTCCGGTCGACGCCGGAGCGACGCTCGCCGGCGCGCTCACCGTCGCGGACGGCAGCGCGCTCACGGTGACCGTGTGTCCGGCCGACGTCGACTGGCAGCCGGCCGCGGTCGTCACGCTCACGGTGTAGGTCGTCGTGGCGGAAGGCGAGACGGTGATGGTCCGCGTCGTGGCTCCGTTCGACCAGACGTACGTCGCGAAGCCCGCGCCCGCGTCGAGCGTGACGCTTCCCCCGGCGCAGACGGCGCCGGGACCCGTGATCGTCGTGGGGCAGCCGGGAGCCTGGAACGCGCGCAGCTCCGCGAGGTCGAGCGCGTCCGCCACCAGCTCCCCCGCGTAGATGCAGGAGAGCCGGCGCGGGTGATAGCCGTCCCCCTCGCGGGCGATCTTGGCGAAGTCGGGGATGCCGTTCGTCGACCAGACCTCGGCGGGGAACGCCGTCGTCGGCTTGTTCTGGAGGAACGGCGTGTACTGGTCGACGAAGCGGACACGCACGGTGGGCTGCGCGGCGGCCAGCTCCGTCACCGCGTCGCGCGAGCGCACCACGAAGCGCTGCCTTTCCAGCTCCACGTACTCGGCGTCCGGCCCGCCGAACCGCTGGTCGTCCGGCATGTGCCCGGTCACCACCACGATGGGATCGGTCCGGCAGGAGGAGCCGTGGGCGAGGAGGAGGATCAGCTCCTTCAGCTGGGCCTTGTATGCCGCGTCGTCGTCGTTCCCCAGGTCGTTCCCGCCCCGGGACGCGAAGGCCAGCTCGTAGCAGAACGACCGGCTCTCCAGCTCGCTCCGTTTCTGCTCGAGCCACGACGGGATCGTCGTGCCCGAGATGGCCGAGGTGGGCTCCGCGGTCGTCGACGGGTACGTCCCGGTATACGTCGCGTCGTCGGCGTCGGCCCAGACGTCCGAGCCGACGAACTCCAGCGACAGGTCGGGGGCGCGCAGCCGGAGCCGATCCCGCATCGGCACCATCCAGCCGTACTCCTCGTTGTCGTTCCGGAGCTCCCCGCCACCCCGGTCGTTCAGCGCTCCGGCGGCCGTGAACGGGGGGGCGACCCAGCGGTTTCGCTTCTCGATGCTCTCGCCGGCCATGTAGACCCGGATCGTCCCGGCCGCAGGGGCGGCGGGCGCGACGGCGGGGCTCCTCTCTTGGGCCGCGGCCCGGGACGCGGGAGACCCGATCGAGAGCAGGGTCGAGGTGAGCACGGCAGCGGCGACTCTCATCGGACCTCCATGCCGGGCCGGCGCGTTCACCCGCGGCCCGTCCCCGCCCGCTCTCAGCGCGCGGGCTTTGCCATCTCGCGAAGCGCGTCCAGCGGGCGCCGGTCCGGCGCCATGAGACGCGCGGCCTTCCGATAGTACGGCTCGGCCCGCGCCACGTCGCCGCGAGCCCGGCAGATCTCCCCGGCATAGAAGCAGGCGAGGCCGCTCTTCGGATCGATCCGGGCCGCCTCCTCGAGCTCGGCGAGCGTGCTCCCGCCCGTGGTCTTGCCGGAGGCCAGGTAACGGCACCAGCTGGCATCGGCCGCGTACGACCCGTTCTGCGGGTCGCAGTCCGCCGCGAACTCCAGGAACGGGAGCGCCTGCTGGTACTTCCCGGCCGCCAGGTGCTCCGCGCCCTTCCGATGCTGCGCCTCCGGATCGAGGAGGTCGGTCTTGATCGCGAAGACCTGCGGGGCGGGCTTCGCTGGCTCGGCGGGCCGGCGCCGCGCCTGCCGCAGCGCCTCGCGGGACTCGGGGTCCGCCAGCCGGGCGTACGCCTTCGCCGCGGCCGAAAAGAGCACCGTCGCCTTCTCGGCGGCCTCGCCGTCCAGGCCCCAGGGCGCCCAGGCGCGCGCCCGCTCCACGAATCGAGCCAGAGCCGCGGGCTCGTCGGCCGTATCGGGGAGCCCGAGGAGGTCGAACGCGTCGCGGCCGCGGAGCCCCTCCCAGGCGCGAAGGACCTCCTCGCTCCGGCGGATCGTCTCCGGCACCGCGAGCGGCACCGTGTCCGCGCGTGACGTGACCGGCACCGACGTCGGGATCGGAGCGATCCGGGGCGGCGCCGGCTTCGGAGGTGCCGTGGCCCGCAGCTGGTCCGCGGGAACGACGGTCCCGAGGAGCCAGAGCGCGTACACGAGGCGGGTGATCTCCTCGAACGGGAGCGGCACCGAGACGGCCAGCTCGTCGAGGCGCGGGCGCTTCTCGAGCGCGCTGGCGAGGCGTAGCTGCGCCTCGCTCAGCCGCATCTCCTGGAGCGGGAACGGCGGCTCCGGGCAGAGCGCGAGCCGCTGGCCCACCAGCGCCCCGACGGCGGCGTCCACGGCGGCCTGTGGCGCGAACTTGGAGATCCCGGTCAGGATCAGCTGAGCCACGTTCAGCTTCGGAGGGGCCTCCGGGACCACGGGCTCGGGGAGGATCCGATACGTCCCCTCGCGCCAGGTGAACGCGTCGAGGAGCCTGCGAGCGAGGCTCTGCTGGAGCTGGCGGCTCAGCTCGTCGGCGGGCATCAGACCGCGCCCGACGAGGACCTCGCCGAACCGGATGCCGGTGGCGCTCGACTGCGCCTGGACCACCTGGAACGTCTCCTCGGAGATCTTCCCCTGCGACACCAGGTATCGCCCGAAGGTCTCGTGCAGCAGGTTCGAACGGCAGTCGAACGGGACGCCGCCGGAGAACGCGATCTTCTTCTGGGTCCGGCGCCGCTCCAGGACCGCCACGCCGTCGCGCTTCGTCAGGGCGAGCGCGGCGAGGAGCATCGCGTACGGCACCTCCGCGATCGAGCCGTCCGACGAGGCGGCGATGGCGCGGAGGCGGTCGGCCGCAGGCTGCAACGTGGGGCCATCATATCGCCGGACGACCGTCTGTCTGCCCCGCCCGCCCACCGCTCGGCCCTTGACCCGCGACCCGTGTGCCGTCGAGAGTAGCGGGATGCGACACCTGACCGGACTCCTGCTGCTCCTCCTCGCCGCGCCGTCCCTCGCCGCCGGGGACGAGGCTCCCAGGAAGTCGCCCCGCGAGCGCGACGAGAACGGGATGCGTGTCTACTACATGGGCTTCCTCACCCGCGGGCCGAGCTGGACGCCGGAGCAGACCGACGCCACGAAGAAGCTCCAGGAAGCGCACCTCGCCAACATCAAGCGCCTCGCCGAGGACGGCCGTCTCCTGATCGCGGGCCCGTTCCTCCACGACCCGGCCGAGAAGGACCAGTCGCTGCGGGGCATCTTCATCTTCGACACCGAGACCCAGGCGGAGGCCGAAGAGCTGGCGAAGACCGACCCCGCGGTGAAGGCCGGGCGCCTCGCGATCCGGATCGTCAAGTGGTACGGCCCGTACGGGCTGACGTACGCGGACCAGGCCAAGTACCTGAGGAAGCCTTGATCCGGGCCGTATGAAGCGGGTGCGCACGGTTCTCTTCTGGGGACATCTCGTCTCAGGCGTCTCCGCCGGGCTCGTGATCCTGGTGATGGCGGCGACGGGCGTTCTCCTGGCCTTCGAGAAGCAGCTGGTCGCGTTCGCGGACCGCGGCTTCCGCTCGGCGCCGCCGTCCCCTGGCGCGCCGCCGCTCGCTCCGGAAGCGGCCCTCGCGGCGCTCCTCGCGTCCCGCCCCGACGCGGTGCCGACCTCCATCACCCTTCGACGAGGCCCGGATGCTCCGTTCGCCGTCGGGCTGCCGGAAGGACGGGTGGTCTACCTCGACGCGTACGACGGTCACGTGCTGGGCGACGGCTCGCGCGCCGTGCGTGACTTTCTCGGAGGCGTGGAGGACGTCCACCGGTCGCTCGCCTTCGAGGGCCCGGCGCGGTCCAGAGCCCGGCTCCTGACCGGCGTCGCGAACCTCCTCTTCCTCTTCATCGTCCTGTCGGGCCTCTTCCTGTGGCTCCCGCGGGTTTGGACCGCCGCCTCGGTCCGTGCGGTCGCCTGGTTCAGGCCGAATCTCTCCGGCAGGGCCCGGGACTTCAACTGGCACAACACCATCGGGCTCTGGGCATGGCTCCCGCTCGTCGTGATCGTGGCGTCGGCGGTGCCCCTCTCGTTCACGTGGGGCGGAGATCTCGTCTACAGGCTGGCGGGCGAGACGCCGCCGAAGCGGCCACCGCAGGGTCCCGGCGGGCGAGGCCCCGCGAAGCCAGGAGGCCCGGCCGCCTGGCGCGGCCTCGACGGCGCGATCGCGGCC
>CAYLNK010000267.1:0-9691 GCA_964384675.1 uncultured Holophagales bacterium
GGCGCTCGCGCGCTCGAGACCGTCTCCCCGGACGAGGCGACCGCGCTCGGCTTCCTCCTCCGGCGGGGCCTCCCGGCGCGGGCCCTGGCGCTCGAGCTGTCGGCGCGGGCCGGCGAGGTGTCGCCCGGCCCCGTCGAGGCCCGGGCCGGCGATTGGGCCCTCGAGCCGCTCGGGACGGAAGGGCTTTCCGGTTGGGTGGCCGACCTCGACCGTGAGACCCGGGGCTTCGCGCGCACTCCCGACTGGATCGAGTGGCTCGGCCGGGAGGGTGTCGACGGATGGGCGGTGAAGCGGCGGGGGCGGCCGGACGGGGTCGCCGTCCTCTCACGGGAAAAGAATGCCGCCCGGATCGGCCCGGTCGAGGCCAGGCTGCCGGCGGCCGTCGCCGCCGTGATCCCCGCCCTGGCGCGACGCGCCGTGGCGGCGGGCGCGACTCGTGTCTCGATCCTCGTTCCCGCCGAGGCCCGCGTCGTCCTGCAATCGGCCCTGTCGTGCGGTTTCCGGGTGGCCTCGTCGCGGATCTGGCTCGCGACGCGGGCCCGCGGGGACGTCCGCCGGTACGCCGCCTCGGGAAGCGCTTTCTATTGACGGCCGGTAACCCGCCGACCGCACCATCCGTCCAATCTCGCGCTCGAGCACGGGGTGAGGCATCCTCACCCGGGAGGAATCGCTGGTGAACCGTTCCATCCGTACGTTGGCCCTCGCGGCGCTCGCCGCCGTCTCGCTTCCGGCTCTCGCGGGCGGCAACCCCGCCACGCTCCAGTGGGTGGTGGCCTCCGCGAAGGCGACCGGTGGCAAGGGCGAGGACTTCGTCACCTCGCTCCGGATCGTCAATCCGAACACGACGCCGGCCACGGTCGCGCTCACGTTCCTGAAGCAGTCGCCGATCGACCAGTTCGGAAACGTCCCGAGCGACAACGTGTCGACGGCGCCGACGGTCAACGTCAACGTCGCGGCCGGGCAGACGCTGGCGCTCGACGACGTCCTGGGCACCACGTTCGGGCTGACGGCCCCGGTCGCCGGGGCGATCAAGGTGGACTCGGGCACCAAGCCGGTCTCCGTCCTCTCGCAGACGCTGGTGAGGAACGCCCGGAGCGCCGACGGCAAGCCGGGCACGAACGGATTCGCCATCCCCGCGCAGGTCAAGGACGAGCTGATCGCGGCGGGCTCGCCGACCATCCCGGGCGACCTCGGCTTCGTGCCGTTCGTCTCCGGATCGTCCGACTCCGCCACCGGCTACCGGACGAACCTCTTCCTCCTCTCGACGAACGCGTCCGACCCCACCACGGTCAAGGTACGGCTCGCGAAGGGCGACGGCTCGACCGTGCAGGAGAAGACGTACACGCTCCAGCAGCTCGCGCAGACCCAGATCAACGGGATCGCGGCGAACTTCGGCTTCTCCGGGACGGACACGAACCTCACCGCGTACGTCACGGTCACGAGCGGCGGCCCGGTCGCCGTGGGCGCGTCGGTCATCGACAACGCGATCGCGTCGATCAGCTACTCGCCCCCCTCCAAGGTATTCGTCCCGAACAACGGGGCGTTCGGTCTGATCTTCGAGGACGGCGGCTACGGCTTCTCGGGACGGCTCGACGTCTTCAAGAGCATCCCGAGCTTCCTGTCGGGCGGCATCGTCGTCGAGGGCTGCACGGCGAACGCCCAGGAGGGGACGGTGTTCTTCATCCAGGGGTTCGCGTCGGACGTCCCCAAGCCGAACGTCACGTTCACCCGGAACGAGGACGGCAGCTACGCGATCGCCGGGGACGACAACGACCCGAACACCGGCACCGGAAAGACCGCGACGTATACGGGATCGCTCAATTCGCGCCCCGATGGGACCGTATTCGGGTCGATCACCTACAACCGGCTCGCGGGCGCCGAGTGTGCCGGGAAGTCGAAGACCGTCCTCTTCAACGGGGCCCGGAGCACGATCCTCGAATAAGGCCCCGGCCCGCTTCTCGCATATCCTGGAGCTCATGAACCGGCGCCTCGCCATCTTCGCGCTCGCCACCCTCCTGGCCGCCGCCGCGGTCGTTTCAGCGGCCGGGGGGGTGGAGCTGTTCGGCAAACCGCTTCGCGGCCTGTCCGCCGTTCCGCTCGCCGAGGTCTCGGCCGGCCGTCACCAGGACGAGGCGATCCGTGTCAGCGGCATCGCCCGCAAGCCGGGCATGGAGCGGGTGACGATCGCGGAGGGCGAGGCGACCCTCCTGGTGCAGGCCGAGGGCTTCTCCCTTCCCGAGGACCTCGCCGGCGCCCGCGTCACGGCCGAGGGGCGGGTCCGCAAGGGCGAAGCGGGCCCCTATCTCGCGGCGTCAGGGATCGAGGTACGGCGTTGAGGCGAGCCTCCCTCGCCGCCGCGGCGGCCCTGCTCGCCGTCGGCTGCGGAAAGGAGCTGATCGAGACCCGCTCCCTGAGCTTCGACCCGGAGACGACGGCCGGCGCGCTCGGGTCGGGCTGGTCGGGCTGGGAGAAGGGGCCGGACGGCGACACCTTCGTCTGGGCCCAATCCCGGCAAGCCACCGTGCGCGTGCTCTGCAAGGCGGACGGGGACCGGCTCGTCCGCTTCCGGTGCTGGCCGTTCCGGTTCCCCGGCGCCGGTCCCCAGCAGGTGACGCTCTTCGTGAACGACGCGAAGATCGACTCGACGATCCTGGCCGATCCCGTGAAGGTCTACACGTTCGCGACGCCGAGAGCCGTCTGGAAGCCGGGCCTCAACGAGCTGCGGCTGGAGTTCGCTTACGCCGACTCACCGAAGGACCGGATGGCGGGCTCTGATACCCGCACGCTGGCCGCCGCGTTCGACTGGCTCGAGGTCGTCCCGCCCGCGCCGCCCCCGGAGGAGAAGAAGCCCTGAACGGAACGGGGGCGCCCTCCGCGCCCCCGTTCGAACCCACAGGAGCGGTCTACTTCTCGTCGACCGCGACCTCGGAGAGGATCAGGTTCGGGTAGATCGCCTTGAAGAAGTCCGCGAGCTCCTTCGTCTTGGCGTTCTCGCCCTGCTGCCACGACACGTCCCGGAAGCGGTAGGCGTCGTCCTTGGTCTTGAATCCCCATTCGAAGCACTCGTTCCCGCCGGCCTTCTTGAGGCACGTCAGGAACTGCTCGGCGAACTGCCGGCCCGGGATCATCAGGTTCTTGCTGGCATCCTTGGCATCGGTCCAGCGGAGGGTCTCCTCCTTGAACTCGAGCGTGCCGACGTCCCACCGGCTCTTGAAGAGCACGACGCCGCTGTTGCGGCGGACGAGGCCCTCCCACTTCCGGTTGGCCTGGGCGGCGTAGGCGGCCGCCGGAGTCGGCGTCGCGATAGGGGCTCCCCCCGCGGTCGGCGTGGCCGGCGCGCCGCCGACCGCCGGTGCCGTCGCCTTCGCGGAGGCCTGGATCATGGCCTGGATCAGGTTCTCCGGCACGCCCGCGTCCCGGCACTGGATGATCTCGTCGGCCGTGAGGTTGTAGGGGATCGGCGCCGCGTCGATCTGCTTCTTGATGAAGTCCTCGGAGAGCTTCGCTCTCCAGAGCTTGATGATGTCGTCGTGAGGTCGCGGCACCGGCGTGGGGGCGGGGGGAGGCGGCGTCATCGTCGAGGGCGGCGCCTGGTTGCGCGGGGCCTCGGTCGACTGCGCGGTGGCGAGCCCCGGCAGTGCGGCCGCGAGGGCCACGAGGAGCGGGAGCGTCGGTCTTCTCATCGGTCGTTCTCCTTGGGGGGTCTTGCGGGCCGGCTGGCCGGCCGCCATCGTTTACTTTACCTCGGCGGCGTTTTCCGGCTCGTGCTCATAATCGCGAGGTGAGAGAACGAATCCAGGTCGCGGGAGCCGCCCTGCTCGGCGCGGTCCTGTGGGGCGGGCCGCTCGCGGCCCAGAACGATCCCTTCTACGCCCGCGTGCGGGGGCTGGTGGAAACGCCCTACCCGTCGTTCCAGGGGGCCGACTGCGCCCACGTGAACGCACCGGCCGCCACCGTGTGGCGCGTGCTGGTGGGGCCCGAGGGGGTTCCCCTCTGGCTCTTCGCGGGGCTCGACAACGTGGTCCCGCGGGAGGCCCGGTACCGGAAAGGGCCTACCGCCTCGATGGGAGAGACGTTGACGGTGAGCGCGAATACGACGCAAGGGCCCCGCAAGGTCGAGCTCACCGTCCTCGCCCTGCAGCCGGGCCAGGTACTCTCCCTTCGTGTGTCGGACGACCCCGCCGGACTGCTGACCGCCGGAGCCTCGAGCCTGGTCGCGACTCTCGTGGTGGAAGCCCTGGGGGACGGAACGAGCGACGTCTGGTGGGCGACGCACTACGAGTCGGATTCCCCCCTCGCGGCGGCCCTCTCGGGCCTCGGGGGGCAGCGCCGCTATCGGGTGCGGCGCGAGGGGGGGCTCCTGGCCCTCGCCTCGCTCGCGGAGGCCGCGGCACGGCTCCCTCATCCGCCGCTGCACGACGTCCCGTTGCCCGGGGTCTCGCCGCTTTCGGCGTACCAGCCGCCGGTTCGCCGGAAATGAAAGGGCCCGCCGGCAGGCGGGCCCGACCGTGTGGTGGTGTGGTGGAGCGGAGCGCGAGCTCCAGGTCGCTCCTAGAGGATGACGCCCTTGAGCGGGACCTTGACCTCGCCCTTGTTGGAGTCGTTCGTCCTGATGACGAGCTCGCCGTCGAACACGCCCTTCTTGATCTTCTGGTCGACCGTGAGGATGACCTGGAAGCGGGTCTTGTCGTTCTCGGCCGGTTTCACCTCGGCGGTGATCCCGGGGACGCTCGACTCGGCCTTCATCACGGAGAACGTGTCGTTCTTCATGTTGTTGTTGACGAGCGTGATCGAGCGCTTGACGGGCTCGGCCTTCGGGTCGAAGTTGCCGAAGTTGACCGAGAGCGGGGTCACCGTGATGGTCGGCTTGACGTAGCCGGAGATGGCGAGGTCCATCTCGGGCTGCTTCTTGGTGCCGGTCTGGATCTTCACGTAGCCGCCCAGGAGGCCCTCCGGGGCGTTGGCGTCACAGGTCAGGGTCGCCTTCCACTGGTTCGGTCCCTTGTTCGGGATCCGGTCCTTCTCGGCGACCGGGGTCAGCGAGGCCTTCAGGTAGGTCTGCTGGACGGTGGCGCCGCTCGGCTTGAAGTCCGGCTCGTCCGAGATGAGGATCAGCTCGGCGGTGGACGGCTCGCCGGTGAGAGCCTGGATCCGGAAGAACCCGTACGGCAGCGTCTCGACGTACGGCTTCACGTTGGCCTGCAGGAAGAGCGTCGTCTGCGGGAGGGCCGGGTCGTCCGACATCACGAGGGCCGTCTTGGAGATGACGCCCTGGAAGCTCTTCGTGTCGACCGTGAGCGTGATCTTCCCCTCGGCGCCGGGCTTGATCACCTTGTCGAACTCCGGGACCGTGCAGCCGCAGGACGGCTTCACGTCGGTGATGTGGAGGTCGGACTTGCCCGCGTTCTTCACGATGAAGTCGCGCTTGATGAGCTCGCCCTTGGGCACGACGCCGACGTCCACCTTCTCGTCCTTCAGGACCAGCTTCGGGGCGTTCGGGTCCGTCGCCTTCGGGGCCTCCGGCGCCGCCGCTTGCCCCTGGGCCAGGACGGCGCCCGTGGCTCCGAGGAGCACGAGGGGCGCGAGGAGGGAGAGTCGCAGAGTCTTCTTCACCGGGGTCCTCCTGTGTCGACCGGGTGTTGGACCCGGGTCGGGATCTGAGCGGGGGAGTTTATCAGGGCGCATCCAGGGAGCCATTCTGGCTCCGTTGACGGCCCGTAGGCCCCTCTCGCAAACTCCGGGCCCGTGACCGCCGGATCCCCCCGGAGCTTCTACCTGATCGCGATCGGGGGGACGGCGATGGCCCCCCTGGCCACGCTGCTGGCCGAGCGTGGCGAGCGCGTGGACGGCTCCGACCTGCCGCTCTATCCCCCGATGTCCGACCGGATCGCCGCGCTCGGGATCGCCGTACGGCCCGGCTTCTCCGCCGCCAACCTGCCGGACGGGATCGACCACGTCGTGGTCGGGAACCTGGCCGCGCGCGACAACCCCGAGCTGGTCGAGGCGCAGCGGCGCGGGCTCTCCGTCGCGTCGATGCCCGAGACGCTCCACCGGGAGATCCTGGCCGGGCGGCATCCGGTCGTCGTGGCAGGGACCCACGGCAAGACGACGACGTCCGCCCTCACGGCGTGGCTCCTCGCCTCGGCGGGTCGCGAGCCGGGCTACCTGATCGGGGGGGAGCCGCTCGACCTGCCGTCGCCGGCCGCGATCGGGGGGGGCCCGGCCTTCGTCGTGGAGGGGGACGAATACTCGACCTCGTACGCCGACAAGGGTCCGAAGTTCCTGCACTATGCCCCGCGCACCCTGATCCTCACGTCGGTGGAGTTCGACCACGGCGACCTGTACGCCGACCTCGACGCGATCAAGGCGGCATTCCGCAAAGGGGTCGCGCTCGTCCCTCCCTACGGGCGGATCGTGGCGAACGGCGACGACCCGAACGTCCTCGAGGTGCTGGACGCGGCGCGCGCGCCGGTCACGCTGTACCGCGTGAGGGACGGCGGGGCAGGGGACGGCGCCGCGGACCTCCTCGCCGTCGACGTGACACGCGGGCCGGACGGGACGCGCTTCACGGTGCTGGCCGGAGGCGAGCCCTTCCTCATCGCCTCGACGCGGCTCGCCGGGCGACACAACGTCGCCAACGCCCTGGCGGCGATCGGCGCGGCTCGCGTCTTCGGCCTCAGGCCCGAGGAGCTCGCCGTCGGCCTCGCCACCTTCCGCGGCGTGAGGCGCCGCCTGGAGGAGAAGGGGACGGCGAACGGCGTGACCGTGCTGGACGACTTCGCCCACCACCCCACGGCGGTCGCCACCACCGTGGAGGGGGCGCGCCGGCGCTACGCCGGACGCCGGCTCTGGGCGGTCTTCGAGCCGCGCTCCATCACGGGCGGCCGGGAGGAGTTCCACGGCGCGTACCGCGCGGCGCTCGGCCAGGCCGACGGTGTGGCGCTCGCCGCCCCGTACCACGCGACCCGCCTCGGCGCGGACGCGCTCGACGTGCAGCGGCTGGTGGCCGAGCTGACCGCGGACGGGAAGGTGGCCCTCACCGCGAAGGACGCCGGATCGCTGGCCGACGCGCTGCTCCCGCGCCTCGCGTCAGGCGACGTCGTCCTCGCGATGTCCTCGGGCTCGTTCGGCGGGATCCACGGCCGCCTTCTCGAGGGGCTGCGGCGGGTCGAGAGCGGCGCCTAGACGGCCTGTAGGGCCGTCGAGGCCGAGACCGTCGCCGCGAGGCGCCCCACACCGGCGATCACGACCTCGACGCGGTTCCCGGCGGCGAGAGGGCCGACGCCTTCCGGCGTACCGGTGAGGATCACGTCGCCCGGCTCCAGCGTCATCGCGGCCGACAGCCAGGCGATGAGCGTCGGCACGTCGAAGATGAAGTCCCGCGTGTTCCCGGCCTGCCGCCGCTCCCCGTCGACGTACGTCTCGAGGTCGAGGGCCGAGGCGTCGATCTCGGTCTCGATCGCCGGGCCGAGCGGGCAGAACGTGTCGAAGCCCTTGGCGCGCCACCACTGCCCGTCCCTCTTCTGGAGGTCGCGCGCCGTCACGTCGATCGAGGCGGTGACGCCGAAGACGACGTCGCGCCAGGCGTCCCGGGGCACGCGCCGGGCGCGCCTGCCGACCACCAGCGCAAGCTCCCCCTCGTAGTCGACCCGCTCGGACTCGGGCGGAAGGACGATCGTCCCCCCGTGGGCCAGGAGCGACGAGGGGGGCTTGAAGAAGACGAGCGGCTCCTTCGGTACCTCGTTGCCGAGCTCCTTGGCGTGGGCGTGGTAGTTGCGCCCGATGCAGAGGATCTTGGAGGGGACCGTCGGCGGCAGGAGAGTCACCGCGCGGCGCTCGAGCGGGGGACCGGACGGCATCGGAACGCCCTCCGTGGCCCACGGCGCGTCGGCCAGCGGGACGATCGCGTCTCCCTCGGCCAGGCCGTACGACGCGGAACGCGATGAGGTCTCGAAGCGAACGATCCTCACAGAGCCTCCTCGGTCAGCTCTCCCTCGAAGACGATCCGGGCATCCCCCGTCAGGGTGACGTCGCGGGCGACGCTCCCGTCGAGCCGGAAGTCGACCACGAGGACGCTTCCCGAGCGGGTCATCACCGAGATCGGCGGCGGCGAGCCGGCGCGCGCGGCGGCCACGATGGCCGACGCCACGACCCCGGACCCGCACGACAGGGTCTCCCCTTCGACGCCACGCTCCCAGCTCCTCACGGACAGCCGTGAGCCGCCGCGCACGGAGACGAAGTTGACGTTGGCGCCTTCCGGCATGTCCGGGTGGCGCCGCAGAGCGGGGGCCAGGAGCGGCAGGTCGAGAGTCTCCACCTCCACGCCCGGCGCGGCGAAGACGACGAGGTGCGGGACACCGACCGAGCAGCTCGTCGCCTGGGGCTCGAGGTTCCGCCCGTCGCCGTCGAACGAGGCGACGCCGGGGCCGACCACCACCGCCTCGGGCAGGGTGAGCGACACGGACCCGTCGGTGCGGACGGTGGCCCCGATCTCCCCCCAGCCGGTGAGCACCGCCAGCTCGGCGCCGCCGGGACCCCGCCGTTCGGCGAATCGGGCGCGCTCGGCGAATCGGGCGGCGCAGCGGGTGCCGTTGGCGCAGAAGCGCGCCGGGCCTCCGTCGGCGTTGTGGTAGTCGGCCACCACGCGAGCGGGGCTCTCCCCGCCCGGACGCGGGTAGACGAAGAGCACTCCGTCGGCGCCGACGCCGGTCCCCCGCCGGCAGAGGCGCCGGATCGTCTCGGCCTCGCGCGGACCGACGAAGGTCGACCCGGCGAAGACGAGGAAGTCGTTCCCGGCCCCCGCCATCTTCGTGAAGCGGCGCGGGAGGCCGCCGATCCGTTCCCGGTCCTGCATCCCCTCTTCGCTCATCGTCCCGTCGCGGCCGCGGTCGGCGCGCTCTCGTTTCCCGACGTGTCGAACGCCGTGACCGCGTAGCGTGCGCCCGGAGGCGCCCCGCTGTCGACGTGCACCGGCTCCTTCACCTCGGCGATCCGGGTGACGCCTGCCCCTCCGAGCCGGTAGACGCGATACCCGGCCAGGTCCCGGGCGAGGACCGGATTCCAGACCAGGCGGTTGGCGCGCCCTTCCGAGAGGACGAGCAGCCCCTCGGGCGGCTTCGGAGGGAAGACGTCGTGCGTGTCGGCGAGGACCTCGCGGGCCGGCGGGCCGAGGACGAGCGGCGTCTCCTTCACCGGCGCGGCGCGCACCGTGTAGACGTACCGCTTCCCGGCCGTGACGTTCTCGTCGATCCAGCGCTCGCCGTCGAGGGCGACGCCCGTGGGGCTGGCGGGGTACTCCGGCTCCTTCTCGTCCCGCCGGAAGACGGCGTAGCCGGCCACCACCACCGGCCCGCCGCCTCCGAGCATCTCGGTGGGCCGGGCCCATTCCAGGCAGACGCGCCCTTCCTCCACGATCGGGACGAGGTTCCCCGGGCTGGCGGGTGGAACGCGCGGCTGCAGGGTGACGACCGGCGACAGCTCCGAGGTCTTCTTCCGGTCCCGCGTCGCGGTGACGCCGTACCGGAGGAACACCTTTCCGAGCGACCGGTCGGCGGCGAGCGGATAGAGCGAGTCGCGCACGACGAGGCTCCCGCCGGAGGTGTGGTCCGCGAGGTCGGACGGGGTCAGCACGGCGACGGGGCGCGCGCGCGCCAGGAAGGCTTTCTCCTCGCGCTCGCGGCTCGCGGCGTCG
>CAYLNK010000268.1:0-3138 GCA_964384675.1 uncultured Holophagales bacterium
GCCGGGGCCGCGGCCCGCGCCTCGGCGCGCGACGGCTTGCGCTCGGCCGGAGAGGGAGCCGGCGCGGGCTCGGCCACCGGCGGGTTGATCTCCACCTCGGCGGCCGAGGCGGGCCTCTTCACGGGACGGAACGGCACGGGCTCGGCGCCCTGCTTCTGGATCGAGAACTTCCCGACGCCGCTCTTCTCGCGGACCCGCAGCGTCGCGACGGACGGTATGTAGAACACCTCCGCCCCTGGCTCCTCGGCCGGCTCGGAGGGCCGGTCGGCCTCTTCCTTGGCGCGCAGCAGGTGCTTCTTCACCACGTCGCGCCGGAGCTTCTCCTTCCGGTCCACCTCCTTCTCGCGCTCCCGCTCCAGCTGCCGCGCCCGCCACCAGCCCGACAGGCGGACCAGCGTCAGGCGGATCGTGTCGCCGAGCGAGATCGAGGTGGCGAGGAGGACGCCGATGAGGAGACCGGCGAGCAGGAGGATCGAGGCGCCCGGCGTGTTGAGCGACGACACCAGGAAGCTGCCGAGGAGGTCTCCCACGAACCCGCCCGCGCCGATGCCGCCTCCCAGGAACGGCGGGCGGCCGAAGACGAGCTGGGCGAGCGGCGCGACGGTCAGGAGGATCGCCACGAGGCCGACGGCCTTCGTCCCCCACGCGTCGACGGGCCGTCCCAGGAAGCGCCGGATCCCGACGACGATGAGCGTCACCGGGACCACGAACGAGGCGAGCCCGAAGAACTGGATGCTCCCGTCCGCGTACGAGGCGCCGAAGCGTCCGGCCCAGTTGCGCGGCCGCGTCGCGGCATCCGCCACCGAGGAGAAGAGGGACGGGTCGGCGGGGTGATACGACACGAGCGCGGCGATCAGGAGCAGCCCCATCGCCACCACGACGATCCCGAGGAACTCGTCGCGCCGGCGGACGAGGGTGGCGTGGTCGGGGGGGCGAGCGGCGGGCGGCATGTCAGATCGCAACGGCGACGAGGAAGACCCCGAGGCAGGCGCAGTAGACGATGAACGGAGTCAGCCGCATCTCGACGACCATCTTCAGGAGCACGGCGACCGCGAGATAGCCGACGACGGCCGCCATCGCCATCCCCGCGAGCTCGGCCGGCAACGCTCCGCCGAACGAGAAGCTCTCCGGGTGGTGGCGCCAGGCGGAGAGGCACTCCACCGCCGCGGCCCCGAGGATCGTCGGGATCGACAGCAGGAAGGAGAACTCCGCGGCCCCCTTGCGGGTCAGCCCCGAGAAGAGGCCGACCGAGATGGTGTTGCCCGAGCGGGAGAACCCGTGGAAGACCGCCGATGCGGACTGGAGGAGGCCGACGAGCACCGCGTCCCGCGCCTTCAGCTCCCCGAGCGGGCGCCCCCCTTCGCCCCGGCGGCGTCCGACGAGCTGCGTCACGGAGAGGAGGACCGACGTGCCGACGAGGGCGAAGCCGATCCGCCGGAAGTCCGACATCCCTTCTTCCGCCAGCTTCTTCAGAGGAAGCGTCACGACGGCGGTCATCACGACCGCGAGGCCGAGGAGCAGCACCAGCTTCCAGGAGGAGCGGCGCTCCGCCGGATCCGAGGCGAGGAGCCCACGGGCCGTCTCCAGCAGGCGCCGGCGGAAGTAGAAGGTCACGGCCACGAGCGTGCCGAGATGGAGGAGGACGTCGAACAGGATCCCGGGCTGGGAGAAGCCCGGCAGGAACCGCTGGGCGAGAGCCAGGTGCGCGGTGGAGGAAACCGGCAGGAACTCGGTGAGACCCTGCACGAATCCGAGCAGGAGGGCCTGCCCGAGCGTGACCGACATCAAGGGATTGTAGCGCCTGCCCCCGGTGTCCCGAGCCGCGCCGCCAGCCGCTGGAAGACGTCCAGCCCCAGCGTTTCCGCGCGTGCGGTGGGCGGAAGGCCCTCGGCCGTCACCGCGGCCAGGGCGCGCTCCCGGCCCCAGAGCGGCGTGAGCCCGTTCACCAGCGTCTTGCGCCGGGCCGAGAACCCGGCGGAGGCGACCTTCAGCGCGCCGGCCGGATCGACCGCGGGTACGCGCGGGACGAGCTCCACCACGACCGACTCGACGAGCGGCGGGGGCACGAAGTCACCCCGCCTCACCCCGAAGAGACGGCGGGCGGAGGCGTACGCCGCGACATCGACGCTGAGGTAGCCGTAGGCGTCGGCTCCCGGAGGGGCGGCGAGGCGGTCGCCCACCTCCTTCTGCACCATGACGACGAGGCGGCTGTACAGGTCGGGCCGCCTCACGAACGCCCGGATCATCGGCGTCGCGCTCTCGTACGGCAGGTTTCCCACCAGAGGCACCGGGGCCGCCACGCCGAGCCGCGCCAGGACGGCGCCGACGTCGGTGTGGACGGCATCGCCCCGCACCACGGTGAGCCCCCGGGGGCCGAGGTCGCGCTCCAGACCGTCGGCCAGCCGCGGGTCGATCTCCAGCGCGATGATCCGAAGGCCTCGCTCCAGGAGCGGGCGCGTCAGCGCGGCGTGGCCCGGCCCCACTTCCACGACCGTCGCCCCGGAGGGGGCGTTCACGGCGTCGAGAATTTTCTGGATCGTGGAGGCGTTCTTGAGGAAGTGCTGGCCCCAGCGGGGCCGCCCGGACCGTTCGCTTGACGCCTTCATCGGCCCAAACCTACCATCTCGTCCCGCTGCGGCGCCGCACCGGCGCCCGCCGTTCCGATCCAGAAAGGAAAGACCATGGCCCACAACGTCCTCGAGCTGACCGAGGGTAATTTCGAATCCGAGGTCCTCAAGAGCAGCAAGCCCGTTCTCGTCGACTTCTGGGCGCCGTGGTGCGGCCCCTGCCGCCAGGTCGCCCCGATCGTCGAGGCGCTGGCCTCGAAGTGGGGCGAGAAGGTCACGGTCGCGAAGCTGAACGTCGACGACGTCCCGTCCGTCGCCGAGCGCTACGGGATCATGTCGATCCCGACGCTCCTCCTCTTCAAGGGCGGACAGGACGTCGAGAAGTCGATCGGACTGGAGTCGCAGGCGAAGCTGGAGAGGAAGTTCGAGCCCTTCCTGAACTGAAGTATTCGGGAAACCCGTCACGCGGGTTTCCCTACCTTCCCCTCGGCGGCTATCCGCCGCCTGCGGTTGATAGGGAAACCCGTCACGCGGGTTTCCCTACCTTCCCCTCGGCGGCTATCCGCCGCCT
>CAYLNK010000268.1:3238-3328 GCA_964384675.1 uncultured Holophagales bacterium
GCGGTTGATCGGGAAACCCGTCACGCGGGTTCCTCGTCACCGCGCGGCACCGCTCGCGCGCTGACGCACGTACCTCCGCCTTCGGCTCCG
>CAYLNK010000268.1:3428-9673 GCA_964384675.1 uncultured Holophagales bacterium
GCGCGGCACCGCTCGCGCGCTGACGCACGTACCTCCGCCTTCGGCTCCGGTTCCTCGTCACCGCGCGGCACCCCTCGCGCGCTGACGCACGTACCTCCGCCTTCGGCTCCGGTTGCCCCTACCTTCCCCTCGGCGGCTCCGCCGCCTGCGGTTGATCGGGAAACCCGTCGCGCGGATCTTGGTGCTCCCCGCGGAACGTCGAGCCGGGGCGAGGGGCGGGCCTGGCGCGACCTCGAGCACGGTCGGGGACCCGCTCGCGCGCGCCGCGAGGGCGCGGGATCAGCGCTCGCCTTGTCCGAGGCCCCGGGCCGGACGGGCGGACCTGCGAGCACGACCTGCCAGGCCCGAGGGCCGAGTTAGGCGAGCGCCCCGCGCCCGAAGCGCCGCACGCGAAAGCGGGTCGACCGGGCGCAGCGGGAGCGCCGGGTCCGATCCTCGTCCCCGGCGGATCGAAGGCCCGAGGGCTCGAACCAGGCTCCTCCGTCTGCCCCTCGTCCCCGGCGGATCGAAGGCCGGACGGATCGAAAGCTCGGAGGGATCGAGGCTTCAGCGGACCGGGGTCGGGACCTCGACCGGCCCGGCCATGACGGTCCGGGCGATCGGCCCGTCGGGGCCCTCGACGTAGAGGACCCGCACCCGGGCCCCCTTGACCGGCGTCACCATCAGCTTCGTCTCGGCGTCGACCTTGAAGACGTGCCCGGCGGACCCCACCTCCGCCACGATCACGAACCGCCCCGGCTCGTACTGGAGACAGGCCCCGGCGGCCCGGCGCAGGGGCACCGGCGTCGGCGCGGGCGGGCCCTGGAAGGGACGGGGCGTCGGGGTGGCGGTCGGAACAGGGGTCTTCTTCTTGCGCGGCGTTGCCTTCCGGCGGGCCGCCAGAACGGAGCCCGGTAGGAGAAGCAGGGCGAGCGCGAGGGCGGCGAACGCCCGTCCGGGACGTAACATGCGCCGGAGAATAAGCTCAGGCGTGACCGGAAGCGCCCGGCACCTTGATTGCTTCTCTCTGTCTCTGGCCGCGGCCGCGCCAAAGGGGCACCGCTGCCGACAGAGACGCCAGCCGCAGGGGGCGCGCCGCACGGCGGCGGTTCGGGCTCTCCAGACAGCACGGAGGATTGAATGGCGATCGTGGCGGAAACGGTGCCGGGAGTCGGCGATCCGGCGGCCCTGACCGAGAAGATCCGGGAGAAGTCTCTCCTGGTTTCGGCGCTCCTTTCCGAAATGAGGAAGGTGATCGTCGGGCAGAGCACGCTGGTGGAGCGCCTCGTTCTGGGCCTCCTGGCCGACGGGCACCTCCTCCTCGAGGGCGTCCCCGGCCTGGCGAAGACGCTGGCCGTCAAGACGCTCGCCAAGGGGCTCGACGCGAGCTTCTCCCGGATCCAGTTCACCCCCGACCTCCTCCCTGCCGACCTCGTCGGTACCTTGGTCTTCAATCCGAAGACGCAGGAGTTCGTGGCGCGGCGCGGACCGGTCTTCGCCCACATCGTCCTTGCGGACGAGATCAACCGGGCGCCGGCGAAGGTCCAGTCCGCCCTGCTCGAGGCGATGCAGGAGCGGCAGGTGACGGTCGGCGACGCCACCGCCCCGCTCCCCGACCCGTTCCTGGTCCTGGCGACCCAGAACCCGATCGAGCAGGAGGGGACGTACCCGCTTCCCGAGGCTCAGGTCGACCGCTTCCTGATGAAGCTGAAGGTCGGCTATCCGACCAAGGCCGAGGAACGGCAGATCCTGGACCGGATGGGCGACACGACGGAGGCCGCCCTCACGGCCACGATGCGTCCGATCCTGAGCCCCGCGCAGATCCGGGAGCTGCGCGTCCTGGTGCGGAGCCTCTACGCCGACGACCGGATCAAGGGCTATCTGGTGGAGCTCGTCGCCGCCACCCGCGACCCGCGCGCGTACGGGCTCGCCGAGCTGGCCGAGTTCGTGTCGTTCGGGGCCTCTCCGCGCGCCACGCTGTCGCTCCTCGTCACGGCGCGGGCGCACGCGTTCCTGCAGGGACGCGGCTACGTCATCCCCGAGGACGTCAAGGAGGTCGCGCCCGACGTCCTCCGCCACCGGATCATCCTGAGCTACGAGGCCGAGGCCGAGAACGTCACGACCGACCGGGTGATCCAGCGGATCCTGGAGCGCGTCGAGGTCCCCTGAGGTGATCCCGGGGCCCACGCTGGGTCCCCGGGCCCCCGCACGAATCACGAAGAGACGCCATGCTGCCCAAGGAGATCGCGAAGAAGGTCCAGCGGATCCGGATCCGCACGAACCGGCTGGTGAACGCCGGGCTCGGCGGGGAGTACCACTCCGTCTTCCGGGGCCGCGGCATGGAGTTCTCCGAGGTGCGCGAGTACGTGCCCGGGGACGACGTCCGCTCGATCGACTGGAACGTCACCGCGCGGACGGGCGTCCCCCACGTGAAGAAGTTCGTCGAGGAGCGGGACCTCACCGCGATGCTGGTGATCGACCTCTCCGGCTCGGCCGCCTTCGGGTCGCGCTACCTGACGAAGCGTGAGCTGATGGCCGAGCTCGCGGGGCTCCTGGCGTTCGCCGCGGTGAAGAACAACGACCGCGTCGGCGCGCTCTTCGTCACGGACCGGATCGAGAGGTACCTGCCGCCGCGGAAGGGGCTCGACCACGCCCTGGTCATCGTACGGGACGCGCTCTACCTGAAGCCCGCCGGCGTCGAGACGGACCTCGCGCTGGCGTTCCGCAACACCGCGGCGCTCCTCAAGCAGCGCGCGGTCGTCTTCGTCCTCTCGGACTTCCTGGCCTGCGGCTGGGAGCAGAACCTCAAGATCCTGCGCCGCCGGCACGACGTCGTGGCGATCCCCGTCACCGACCCGGCCGAGAGCGCCCTCCCCGACTCCGGCCTGGTGCGGCTGCGCGACGCCGAGACCGGCGCCGTGCGCGTCTTCGACGCGGGCGATCCCGCCTTCCGCGCGGCGTGGGGCGCCCGGGGCGGCGCGTTCCCCGACACGGCGAAAGTGCTGCGCTCGGCGGCGATCGACTCGATCCCGCTCTCGACCGACACGCCGTACGAGAAGCCGCTCGTCCGCTTCTTCAAGGAGCGCGAGCGCCGGAAGGCGACGGGGCGCTAGATGAGGCCCGCGGCGCCGCTGCTCGGGCTCGCCCTCGTCCTCGCGCTCCGCGCCGCGGGAAGCGAGGCGCCGCCGTTCTCGGTCACGGTGGACCGCACGAAGGCGGCGGTCGGGGATCGCGTGGTCGCCACGTACTCCGCCCGCATCCCCGACGGCGCGCGCATCGAGATCGAGGCGCTCGTGTCTCCCGCGGCCGCCGGCGAGGCCCGCCCCGCCGGCGGCTCGGTGCTGGAGTTCGAGCCCGTCCCGCCCGCTCACGTCGTGAAGAGCGGCGCCGCGTTCGAGTGGAGCGGCGCGGTCGCGTTCGCGCCGTTCGCACCGGGGACGATCGAGGTGCCCGGGCCCCGGCTCGTCTACGTCTCCCCATCCGGCGAACGGATCCCCGTGCGGCCGCCGGCGGTCACGCTGGAGGTCTCCTCCCGCCTGCCGCAGGGGCAGAAGCCGGAAGAGCTTGCCCCGAAGTCCGATCGGGGCGCGAGGATCCCGGCCCGCAGCCCCTGGTTCTACGCGGCGATCGCAACCGCCGTCCTCGCCGTCGCCGCGCTCGTGATCTGGCTCGTCCGCCGACGCCGGAAGGGGCTCGTCGCGCCCGAGCTGGTCGTTCCCGCCCTGCCGCCCGGCGCGGAGCTCCTCTCCACGCTGGAGCGCCTGGCCCGCGACGCCGATTCCCTCGGCGACGACCCGCGCGACTTCTACTCGGCGCTCACCCACGCGGTGAAGCGGTATCTCGAGCGGCACACGGCCCAGCCGGTCCTCGAGTGGACCACGTTCGAGACGCTCCGGCGCCTCCGGGACCTGGGCTGGGAGTTCCCCCGCGAGATCGCGCTCTCCGAGCTCCTCGGCTCGGCCGACCACGTCAAGTTCGGCCGCGGCCGCTCCACCCGGAACGAGGCGCAGCAGCACCTGGCCCGCGTGCGCCAGCTCCACCAGCACGTGGAGGCGCGCGTGACCGCGGAAGCGGCGCGAACGGCGGCGGCGACGGCGGCCAAGCCCACCGTCCCGGCGCCACCGAAGCGGGGGCCGGGACGATGAAGCTCCCCGTCGCGTTCACGAACCTCCTCCCGCCCGGTCTCTCGTTCCGGACGCCCGAGCTCCTCTGGCTCCTCCTCCTGGTGCCCGTGGCCCTCGCCCTCTGGGCGTGGCGCGAGAGGCGCGGGCGCGGGGCGCTCGTCGTCCCGACGCTCGCCTTCGTCAGCCGGGTGCGGCCCGGGTGGCGCGTCCGCTTCCGCTGGCTGCCGTTCGCGCTGGGGCTCGCCGGCTACGCCGGCCTCGTCGTGGCGCTGGCACGCCCCCGGCTCGGGCTGGAGCGGACCGAGTCGTGGACGGAGGGCGTCGACATCTACATCTCCCTCGACGCCTCGGGCTCGATGGCGGCGGAGGACTTCAAGCCGAGGAACCGGTTCGTCGTCGCGCAGGCGTGCGTGAGGCGCTTCATCGAAGGGCGGAGGGCCGACCGGATCGGGCTCCTCACGTTCGCCGGGCGCTGCCGCACCGTGACCCCGCTCACCACGGACCGCGCCATGGTGCTCGACCGCCTCGCCGCCCTGAAGCTGGGCGAGCAGGGGGACGGCACCGCGATCGGCATGGGGCTCGGCACCGCCATCGCGCGGCTCAAGCCGTCGCAGGCGAAGTCGAAGATCATCGTCCTCGTCACCGACGGCGCCAACAACGCCGGCGAGATCGACCCGGAGACCGCCCTCGCGATCGCCAAGGCGCTCGGCATCCGGGTCTACACGGTCGGCGTCGGCGCGGCCGAGGGCCCCGTCGAGATCCCGATCCAGGTGAAGGACCCGGAGACCGGGCGGATCGTGGAGAAGCGCGTCACCGCGAACGTCGACGTCGACGAGAAGCTCCTCCAGAAGATCGCGACCGAGACCGGAGGGCGCTTCTTCCGCGCCACGGACGCGCAGGGGCTCTCCGACACGTTCGAGGCGATCGACAAGCTCGAGAAGACCGAGATCAAGACGACCACCTTCACCCGTTTCCGCGAGGTGTTCGCTTCGGTGGCCACCCCCGCCGCGCTCTGCCTCGCGCTCTCGGCGCTCCTGTCCGTCCTCGTCTTCCCGGTGGTGCCGCGATGACGAGGGCGCTCACCACCTACTTCGCCCAGCCCACCGTCGCGCTGGCGGCCCTCGGCGCCCTCGCCGCGGCTCTCTTCCTGGCGCTCCACCACCGGAGGCGCACCTCCCGGCGCGCCGACGCTCTCGTGTCGCCGGCGCTCGCCGCCAAGGGCCTCGCCCCGACGGGAAGCGGGCTCTCCACGACGGGCGTCGTCCTCGTGCTGATCGCCGTGCTCGGCATCGGCGCCGCGCTCGCCCGTCCCCGCTGGGGGCGCATCACCGAGAAGACCGAGCGGAAGGGGGCGGACGTCGTCCTCCTCCTCGACACCTCCGCCTCGATGCGGGCCGCCGACGTCTCGCCGAACCGCTTCGTCCTGGCGCGCCAGGCCGCGGCCTCGCTCCTCGCCAAGCTGGCCGGCGACCGGGTGGCGCTGGTCGCGTGCGAGGGGGAGGCGCAGGCTCTGGTCCCTCTCACGCTCGACACCTCGGCGGCCGGCCTCTTCCTGGACGCGCTCGAGCCGGGGATCGGGACGAAGCCCGGCACGTCCCTCGCGGCCGGGATCACCAGCGCGGCCGAGCTCTTCAGCGCGGCCGCGGGCGGCAAGCACGCGGTCATCATCTCCGACGGTGAGGACCTCGAAGGCGGCGTCGACGAGGCCGTGGAGAAGGCGAAGGCCGAGCGGATCGTCCTCCACACCGTCTTCGTCGGGCAGACCCGGGGAAGCGGCGCGCCCGTCCCGGACATCGACGCCGCGGGCCGCGTGACCGGCTACAAGTCGCAGGACGGCACTCCGGTCCTGTCGCGGCCCGACCCGGACCTCCTGAAGAAGCTGGCGGCCCGCACCGGCGGCAGCTTCTCGGTCGTCTCGCCCGGGCACACCGACCTCGACGGCGTCGCCAAGGCGATCGCCGCGTCGGACCAGCGGAAGCTCTCCGAGACCCTCGTGACGAACCTCGAGGAGCGCTTCCAGCTGCCGCTCGGGGCCGCCGTCGGCGCGATCGGGCTCCTCCTCCTCGGCGCCGCCTCGTTCCGCCTCCCGTCGCGGGCGAGGAAGGCGGCCCGGAGCGCCGCGGCGACGCTCGCGGCGCTCGC
>CAYLNK010000269.1:0-4414 GCA_964384675.1 uncultured Holophagales bacterium
CAACGCGCTCGCGGTGGCGGGCCGCCGGGCCGAGGCGCGCGCGATGCTCCAGGAGCTGGCGGGGCGGCGCGCCGAAAGGTACGTCCCGCCGTGGTCGATCGCCTCGATCCACGCGCGCCTCGGCGAGGCGCCCGAGGCGATGACGTGGCTGGAGCGTGCGTTCGACGAGCACGACTCGACGCTCGTCTGGCTGAAGGTCCACCCCCGCTTCGACGCCCTCCGCGACGAGCCCCGATTCCGCGCGCTCGTCTCGCGGATGGGCCTGTGACGCGCCTCGGGCCGGCGCGGGTCCGAGGCGGGGATGCTCCGCGGTGACGTGGCGGCGCTCTTCGCGAGCCGGGTCCTGCGCCTCTTCGCCTATGGCTTCCTGTCGGTCGTCCTGGTGCTGTACCTCCTGGCGAGCGGCCTCGGGGAACGGCGGATCGGGCTCCTCCTCACCCTGACGCTGGCCGGCGACGCCCTCGTCTCGCTCTGGGTCACGACGCGCGCCGACCGGCTCGGACGGAGGCGGATGCTGCTCCTGGGCGCGGCGCTGATGCTCCTGGCCGGCGTCGTCTTCGCGTCGACGCATGCGTTCGTACCGCTCGTCGTGGGCGCGACGCTCGGCGTCCTGAGCCCCAGCGGCAACGAGGTCGGACCGTTCCTGGCCATCGAGCAGGCGGCGCTCGCCGACGTCGTCGCGCCGGGCGAGCGGACCGCGGTCTTCGCGTGGTACAGCCTCGTCGGCTCCTTCGCGACGGCGCTCGGCGCCCTGGCGGGCGGCGCGCTCGCCGAGACGCTCCAGGCGCGAGGCGCCGCGCCGCTCGCGAGCTACCGGGTCGTGGTGCTCGGGTACGCGCTCTTCGGCGCGCTCCTGGTGCCGGTCTTCCTGCGCCTCTCGCCCCGGGTCGAGCCGCCGCCGACGCACCGCGTGGAGGGGCGGCCCGAGTACTTCCAGGCCGACCTGGGCCTGGGTCCGTCGCGTGGCGTCGTCCTCGAGCTGGCGGGCCTCTTCTCGCTCGACGCGTTCGCCGGCGGCTTCATCGTGCAGTCGTTCGTCGCGTACTGGTTCCACGTCCGCTACGGCGTGGCGCCGGCGGCGCTCGGCGGGATCTTCTTCGGCGCGAACATGCTGGCGGGGATCTCGTCCCTCCTCGCGGTGCGCCTGGCGCGGCGGATCGGGCTCCTGGCGACGATGGTGGCGACGCACCTGCCGTCGAACGTCCTCCTCCTCCTCGTCCCGTTGATGCCGAGCCTCCCCCTCGCCATCGCGATGCTCCTGGCGCGGGCCGCCATCTCGCAGATGGACGTCCCCACCCGGCAGGCTTACACGATGGCGCTGGTGACGCCGGGCGAGCGCTCCGCGGCGGCGGGTGTGACGGGGATCGCGCGGACCGTGGGCGCCTCGCTCTCGCCGCTGGTGGCCGGTCCGCTCTACGCGAGCGCGGCGCTGGCGAGCGTCCCGTTCTTCCTCTGCGGCGGGCTCAAGATCGTGTACGACCTGGCGGTGTGGCGGGCGTTCCGGCGGGTGCGGCTGCCAGAGGCCGGCGCCTGATCAGCCCGGGACTTCCGGCCGCACCAGGGAGTACACCACCGTGTCGTGGTGTCGGCCGTGGAGCAGGAGGCGGCGCCGGAGGACGCCCTCCCGCATCGCCCCGGCCCGCTCCGCGACGCGCTGGCTCGCGAGGTTCTCCACCGAGGCGACGATCTCCAGGCGCACGAGGTCGGTGTTCCGGAACGCCCACTCGGCCGCGGCCCGCGCCGCCTGGGTCGCGGCACCGCGCCGGACCTCGGTGGCGCGCACCCAGTAGCCGAGGTTCGCGCGGAGGTGAACGCGGTCGACGAGGTTGACGCCGCAGCCTCCGGAGAATCGCCCGTCGGGGGAGACGATCACGAACTCGTACCCCTCGCCCTTCGGGAACGACGCGACCTGCTGCTCGACCCAGCCCTGCGCCTCCTCCATCCGGTAGCCGGGGTGACACCAGGGGAGCCACGGGTAGATCTGGTCGATCGACTCCGTGGCTGCCTCGAAGAGCGCGGGAGCGTCGTCGGCGGCGTACGGGCGGACCGTGTACGGCATGGCTCATTGTGCCGGGCGCACGGGTCGGATGACTGCCGACACGAGTGCTGACCCTTCAGCCAGACCGTCTGTCCGATCCGCACCTCTCCTTCGCGCTCGACCGTGCCGTAGACGCCGGCGCAGTTGCCGTTGAGGCGGGCTGTCGACATCAAGACGCGGGCGACCCAGGCATCCTCCTGGAACGGCTCGACCGTCCGGCGTCTCGACGACGATGCTCGGCCGGAACCGGCGGACGTCGAGAGGCCGGCGTGCCTCGCGTTCGACGTCGCGGATCGTGGCGCCGCAGATGCCGGAGACCGGTGCCTCGTCGAAGGTATCTCCTCTACGCGTACCACCACTTCGGGCGGCTCCAGTCGGCCAAGGTCCGCGCGTTCCTGGAGTTCGTGTCGTGCTCGTTGCGCGAGGCGAGCGACCACCGCAGGACTGGCTCGGACCAGGGACTGGGCGCAAGTGACCACGCCCAGGTCCGGCGGGACACTCGGCCGATCGACCTGAACCAGGTTCGATCGTTCCCGAAATGGGTACGACTGCCCCCGCGCGTCGAGTCGGCCTCGCGGACGCTTTCTTTTCCGCCGTGCAGCAGCGGGTCCTGGGACTCCTCCTCGGGCAACCTGATCGCCGGTTCCAGAGCTCCGCGCAGCCTTCGTCTACGGTTCGGTCGCCAGCGGGACGGACACGGCCACGAGCGACATCGACCTCCTGATCGTCTCGGGGTCGCTGAGCTATGCGGACGCTTTCGAGGCCGTCCAGGTGGCCGAGACGGTCCTTTCACGCCCGGTCAATCCGACCGTGCCGACGCTCGCTGACTGGCAAAGGCGAAGAGCGGAGCCAGACTCCTTCGTTGCCCGGGGTGGGAGCCCTGCCACGGCTCTTCCTCATCGGATCGGACGATGACCTCACCCGAGCTCGAGAAACCTGGTCGCCATCGGCTGGCTCGGCCCGTGAATACGACGGCCTCGTCCGTTCCGGAGAGGCTCGACTCGTAGATGCGAGGAACGAGGCGCTTTCTCTCGACAGCCGGTTCGATCTCGCCCCGCGCCGTCACGGCGGCGCTGGTCGGGGCTGAATCCGCGATCCCATTGGCCTGTCTCGCACGCCGTTCTCTCGCGCCCGTCGAGGGCTAACCATGAGACCGAGAACCGCGATGCCCTGAGCTCACACTCGCCGGGGGCGGCCGCGATGCGGGCGCCTGGGCGGAGTCGATTGCGGACGCCACGAGCCGATCTCGTGAACGGAGATCCTGGAGGGAGCTGATGGAAGTGGACGACCGGGGATCCGGAGCGGGCGTTCCGGACCCCCTCGCGTTCGACTTGAACGACGTTTCGCGGGAGCCGAGCGATGAGCAGCTCGCGGCGCTGATGGAGGCCGTCGGCGCCGAGGCGAGGCGGAAGGCGACGGCGGCACGGGAGCGCTACGCACTTGAGCTCCACGAGGCGATGGCGGAGGCCGGCGTTCCGGAGCAGCTGGTTGAGCAATGTGGAAGGTCCGCGACTGATCGTCGTCGCAGGACGCAACGGTGCTGGAATGACGTCGATCACCGAGCAGCTCTGAGCCACGAATGGATGGGCGGCTGCGTCTACGTCAACCGGACTTGATCGCTCGCGACGAGTTCGGCGACTGGAACTCCGAGGGCCCGGTCCTGGCAGCGGCTCGGCGGGCCGAGGAGATCCGCGAGGCGTGCCTCCGTGAGAGTCGAAGTCTCGCCTTCGAGACGGTCCTCTCGGCGGATGACAAGATCGACTTCCTTCACCGGGCTCGGGCGGCCGGGTCTTCGTCCGACTGTTCTTCATCGACACCGACGACCCCTCGATCAACGCCAGACGAGTCGCGTTACGGGTGATGGAAGGGGGGCACGGCGTTCCCATCGCGAAGATCGTGAGCCGCCATGCGCGCTCTCTGGCGAATTGCGTGCGCGCGGTTCAGGCCGTGCAGAGGATGTACCTCTATGACAATTCGGTGGACGGACAGGCTCCCCGGCTCCTTTCGGAACGCCTCCTCGGGCTAAGACGGAAGTGCTGGGGGGCCACCCCCCGCACCCCCGTGGTCGTCAGTCCGGATCCTGATCAGCTCAGGCACCACGGCGACGTCGACGGTGAGTGGAGCGGGTCGTCTGCGGAAGGAATGGTGGAGCTGATCAGGATCGAACACGCCCGACCCGCGGTCTTACGACCGCGGACGCCGCTTCGCGGGGGTCGGGCTAAGACAGAAGTGCTGCGGGGGGCCACCCCCCGCACCCCCGTAGTCGTCAGTCCGGATCCTGATCAGCTCAGGCACCACGGCGACGTCGACGGTGAGTGGAGCGGGTCGTCTGCGGAAGGAATGGTGGAGCTGATCAGGATCGAACACGCCCGACCC
>CAYLNK010000269.1:4514-9659 GCA_964384675.1 uncultured Holophagales bacterium
GGTGAGTGGAACGGGTCGTCTGCGGAAGGAATGGTGGAGCTGATCAGGATCGAACACGCCCGACCCGCGGTCTTACGACCGCGGACGCCGCTTCGCGGGGGTCGGGCTAAGACAGAAGTGCTGCGGGGGGCCACCCCCCGCACCCCCCGTGGTCGTCAGTCCGGATCCTGATCAGCTCAGGCTCCACGGCGACGTCGACGGTGAGTGGAACGGGTCGTCTGCGGAAGGAATGGTGGAGCTGATCAGGATCGAACTGACGACCTCCTGAGTGCGATTCAGGCGCTCTCCCAACTGAGCTACAGCCCCACTGCTGCCGCAGGGAGGGGGAATTTACCGGGTCGGGGGCTCGTCGTCAATCGCGGGGCGGACGCCCGTACGGGCGGCGGGCTTCCGCCCTTCCCGACGCTGTCCCGGGAGGTCGTCGTCGTCCAACCCCTCCCTCGCGTGGTCCTCGCGGTCCAGCAGGTCGCGCAGGCTCGTCCCCTGCAGGACTCCCCGCACCTCGCGCTCGGAACGGCGGAGGATCCTCCGCAGCGTCGCCGCCGTGACGTCCTCGCCGGCCGGGAGCGCCCTGGGGGCGAACTCGCCCACCGCGCGGGTGACGGCGTAGAGCGAGATCCGCTCGGCGTGACGCGCCAGACGGTAGCCGTCCTCGCCCACCGTGGCCAGCCCCGCGGACGTCAGCTGCTTCAGGCGCGCCTGGGTGTCGTCCTCGGGGCGGCGGATCCCGTCGGAGAGCGACTCCAGCGGGACGGGATTCCCGCCGCGGTCCTCGGCCCGCGCCAGGAGGAGGAGCAGCCGGATCGCCTCCTCGAGCGGCCCGGCGCGCCGCGCCTCTCGCAGGGGCTCGTCGTAGGCGACCAGCTCGTCGTGGAACTGGACGGCGTGCGCCAGAGAGACGCCGAGGAGGAGGAGGGCCCAGACGGAGCCGATCGCCAGCACGAAGACGGCGATCGCGGAGATCGACCCGTAGATGACGTTGACGTTGGTCAGGAGCGCGACGCCCTGCGAGAAGCCCCAGCGCAGGAGCGCGAGGCCGGTCCCGGCGAAGACACCGCCCGCGAGCGCCGGGCCCCAGAGGACCCGCGACGTCGGCACGGTCTTGTAGAGGAGCGTCAGCACCAGGCACGACACGAACATGCCGCCGAAGCGCAGGTCGGTGAGCGGGGCTCCGGATTCGAGGAGGAGCGAGTTCATGACGCCGCCCACCACCGGACCGAGGACGACGACGCAGAGGCCCACGCCCAGGCGCTGCATCGGGCGCCGGCTCGTCGTGCTGCCCCAGAGCGCGTCCGCCGCTCCCTCCACCGAGAGGAACGCGCGGAGTGACGACACCAGGAAGAGCCCGGTCGCCGCGCCGGAGAGCGTACGCGCCCGCGTCGAGAACGTCTCGATCTCGCCCAGGAACTCGGTGGTGATGCCGGGCACCAGGCTGAAGAGCCGGTAGAGGCCGGAGCCGGAGGCTCCGAAAAGGGTCGACGAGAGGACCGTGACGGATGCCACGAGGGGGACGAACGAGAGGAGCGACGAGTAGGCGAGCCCCGAGGCGAGGTCCAGGCCCCGCGCGTCGAGGAAGCCGCGCGTCGCCCGCGCGCTCACGACCCGGATCGACGAGAGGAGGGCCGCGGGCCGCGGCCGGGCCACCGGCTACACCTCGACGACGTCGTCCGGCTCGGGGACGAGGACCCGCCAGCCGAGATCGGCCTCTATGCGCGCTTTGAGCGCGGCCTGCGCCGGCGGCTCGCCGTGCGTCAGGTAGACGGCTTTCGGCGGGCGGGGCGCCGTCTTCAGCCAGGCGAGGATTCCGTCCGCGTCGGCGTGCGCGGAGAGCGCGGGGAGCTGCTGGACGTGCGCGCGCACGGTCACGACCTCGCCGAGGACGCGCACCTCGGCGGCGCCTTCCACGAGCCGCCGCCCCAGCGTCCCCGCGGCCTGGTAGCCGACGAAGAGGACGGTGCTGCGGGGGTCGCCGAGGCGCTGACGGAGGTGGTGGAGGATGCGGCCGCCCGTCGCCATGCCGGAGGCGGAGATGACGACCGCGGGCCCGCGCTCGTCGTTGAGCTTCTTCGAGTCCTCGCGCGAGCGGCAGACGCGGAAGTACGGGGCGAGGAGCGGACACCCCTCCGCCTCGTCGATCGCCTTCATCTCGACGTCGTACTCCGAGCGGTAACGACAGTAGAGGTCGACGACCGAGTTCGCCATCGGCGAGTCGACGTAGAACGGCACGCGCGGGAGCTGGCCCGACTCGTACAGCTCACGCACGTGGTACAGCACCTCCTGGGTGCGGCCCACGGCGAAGGCCGGGATCAGGACGATGCCGCCCCGCCCGAACGCCTCGGCGAGCGCGATCCGGAGCTGCTCCTTGACGTCGGTCTTCTCGTGGAGCCGGTCGCCGTACGTGGACTCGACGACGATGGCGTCGGCCTCGGGGAGCGGCTCGGGATCCATCAGGATCGGGACGCCTTCGCGTCCGAGGTCGCCGGAGAAGACGACGCGCTTCCTCCCGCCGGGGCCCGGCACGTCGATCTCGACGAACGCCGCCCCCAGGATGTGGCCGGCCCGATGCATCCGCACGCCGACGCCGGGGTGCACCTCGTGGCGCTCGCCGAAGTCGATCCGGGTGAGCCGGTCGAGCGAGCGCCGCGCGTCCGATTCGGTATAGAGGGGGAGCGGCTTCGGGTGCCGGGAGATCCCCTTCTTCGCCGCGTAGCGGGCTTCCTCCTCCTGGAGGCCGCCGGAGTCGGGGAGCATCACGCCGAGCAGCCCCTTGGTGGGCGGCGTGGCGAGGCCACGCCCGGAGAACCCCTCCCGGACGAGCTTCGGGAAGTAGCCGGTGTGGTCGATGTGAGCGTGCGTGAAGAGGACGTCGGAGACGTCGGAGGGAGCGAAGGCGAGCGGCTTCCAGTTGCGCTGGTGCATCTCGTACCCGCCCTGGAAGAGACCGCAGTCCAGGAGGAGCTGGTAGGAGCCGAGCGAGACCAGGTACTTCGAGCCGGTCACCGTGCGCGCCGCGCCGTGGAATCCGATCTTCATGCCGGCCTCCGTGCGGGGAATGGTAACCGCCACCTGTGAGAACATTCAGGAGGCCCTCGGGCCAGGAGGTTCAGATGGCGGTCAGTGACGTGGCGGACGGCGCGGCCCGCGCCGTCGACGAGAAGATCGACGCCGCCCGCGAGGCGGCGGGCGACCGGATGGGCCGGGTGAAGGAACGGATGGGCGAGGTGGCCGAGAGCGTGAAGGCGCGCGCGTCCTCGATCCGGGACAAGATCCGGGACACCGAGTGGGACGACGTGATGAGCAACGTCTCGGGCTACGTGCGGGACAACCCGGGCAAGTCGGTGGCGATCGCGCTCGGCGTCGGCTTCGCGCTCGGCTTCCTGCTCCGGCGGAGGAGCGACGACTGATGTCCGACGTCCGTCCCCCCGCGCCGCACGGGGCCTCTCCCGACGGTCCGGTCGGGGGCGCCTCGGGCCCGTTCGACTTCGTGCCGCGGGACTTCGACTGGCGTTCCGGCGCCATGGACGTGGTCCGGAAGTACCCGATCCCCTCCGTCGTCGCGGCCGCGGCCCTCGGCTTCTGGATCGGCCGCAATCGCGGCAAGGCGATCGCGGCCGCCGCCGCGGGCCTCGCCACGAACCTGGTGATGCGGGAGCTGAACCGCGTCTTCGACTCGAGCGAGTTCTGATGCGGGGGGCTCCGTCGCCGCTCCCCGCGCCCCTGGCGGGGTCGTCGCTGATTTTCTGAGGGGCCGCCGGGGCGGCGAACGGAGGCGCTGATGGACGAGACACCGACGGCCGGGGTCGAGAGCTGGAGCGGGGTGGCGACGTCGCCGAACGAGGCGGACGCCGCCGTCGTCGTCGGCTTCCTGGAGTCGCAGGGGATCCCGGCACGCCTGGTGGACGGCAGCTTCCACGAGCTGCCCACGTCGGGCCAGGACCTGACCCGCTTCGAGATCGCGGTGCCCGCCGACCGCGCCGACGAGGCCCGAAAGGTCCTGGACGCGCGACCCGACGAGATGCCGGCCGGATCCGCCGAGGGCACCGTGATGACCGACGAGGGGCCCGCCGAGATCTCGTCCGATCCCGAGACGCCGGAGATGGTCCGCTAGAATCGGCGACTGGTCTTCCACGACGTGTCGAGCCTCACCCGCATCGGGCGCTATGAGATCATCCGTCCTCTCGGACGGGGGGCCATGGGCCTCGTCTACCTGGCCCGCGACCCCAACATCGAGCGGGAGGTCGCGCTCAAGACCGTCCGGTTCGACATCGAGGCGCAGAGCTTCAAGCTGGAGGAGGCCAAGGCCCGCTTCCTGAAGGAAGCGAAGATCTCCGGGCGGCTCCAGCACCCCCACATCGTCACGATCTTCGACGTCGGTGAGGATGCCGGCATCCTCTACCTGGCGATGGAGTACGTCGCCGGAGGGAGCTTCGCCCAGCGGATCGTCGAGCCGGACCCGCTGCCGGTCGAGGAGAAGATCCGGGTGGTCGCCGAGGTGGCCGAGGCGCTCGGGCACGCCCACGAGCGGGGCGTCATCCACCGCGACGTCAAGCCCGCGAACATCCTCCTCACCGAGTCGCTCTCCGCGAAGGTCACCGACTTCGGGATCGGCAAGCTCCTCTCGGGTGACACCGACCTGACGTCGACGGGGCAGATGGTCGGCTCGCCCGCGTACATGTCCCCGGAGCAGATCAAGGGCGAGAAGCTCGACGTGCGGAGCGACATCTTCTCGCTCGGCATCGTCCTCTACCAGGCGCTCACGGGGCGCAAGCCGTTCCCGGCCGAGACGCTCACCACGCTCGTCTACCAGATCCTCCACGAGGAGCCGGTGGAGCTCCTCGAGCTGCACCGCGACCTCCCGCCGCCGCTCTCGGACATCGTGAAACGGTGCCTCGCCAAGAGGCGGGAAGACCGCTACTCCGACGCCGGCGAGGTGGCGGTCGAGCTGGAGAACCTGCTGGGCTTCGCGCCCGTCACCTCCACCTCGGCGCTCTCGGAGAGCAAGGTCCGCCGGGGCCGGCGGCTCCAGTCCAGCGGGACGGGCCCGCGCCCGATCGCCCTCGTCGGCGGCGAGTCCGCCAGCGTGCTCGCCGGCTCGGGCGGCGACGAGAGCCGCACCGAAACCGTCGTCTCGACCGCGGCCTCCAC
>CAYLNK010000270.1:0-9653 GCA_964384675.1 uncultured Holophagales bacterium
CCTCACCTGGCCCGAGGGGAACGGGCGCCTCGTCGCCCGCCTCGCGCGCGCGGCCGAGGGCCGGATCGCGACGGGCGCGCTGGTCTTCGACGTCGTGCCGGCGGCCGGCGGCGTATCGATGAGGTACCTGGACGCCGCCCGCGACGAGGTGGTGGCCGTGGAGGCGGCGCACGCCGTCTTCGCCCTTCCGAAGTACACGGCATCGCGTCTCCTCGCTCCGTGGCGCGACACCCCGCCGCCCCATCTGTCCGCTTTCACGTACGTCCCGTGGCTCGTCGCCAACCTGACGCTCCGCGACCGTCCCCGGTCGAGCGGCTACCCGCTCGCCTGGGACAACGTCCTCTACGACTCGGCGTCCCTCGGCTACGTCGTGGCGACCCATCAGACGGGCTCCGACCACGGTCCGACGGTGCTCACCTACTACCGCCCGTTCTCGGGCGAGGCGCTCGCGGCCGCGCGCGGCCGGCTGCTGGGCGCCTCGTGGGGCGACCTCTCCGCCGCCGTGCTCGCCGACCTCACCCGCGCGCACCGGGACCTTCCCTCCCTCGTCAGCCGGATCGACGTCTATCGCTGGGGACACGCGATGGCGCGCCCGTCACCCGGTCTCCTCTGGGGCGGCCCGCTCGTGGAGGCCGCGCGCCCGCTGGGACGCCTTCGTTTCGCGCACGCCGACCTGTCGGGGCTGCCGCTCTTCGAGGAGGCTCAGGACGCCGGCGTGCGTGCCGCCGAATCGATCCTCGCCGAGCGCGGTGTCCCGTTCCGGAGCCTCGCCACGTGACCGGGTCCAGCCCCTGGCTCCTCTCCCGCCGCGCCGACCTCCTCCTGTTCGGCGGCTCCACGCTGCTGGCGCTCGGGCTCCTCGTCTACGGGAGCGCGTCCGGCGATCTCCTCGGGGACTGCCCGCCCTGGCTCTGGCTCGCCTCCGTCGTCGGGGTCGACGTCGCGCACGTCTGGTCGACCGGCTGGCGCGTCTACGCCGACCCCGGAGAGCTCGCCGCGCGCCGGAGCCTCTACGTCGCCGTGCCGGCGGCGGCGTACGTCGGCGGGGTGATGGCGCACGCCGTCTCGCCGATGCTCTTCTGGAGGCTCCTCGCGTACGCGGCCGTGATCCACTTCGTGCGCCAGCAGTACGGCTGGGTGGCGCTCTACCGGAGGAAGAACGGGGAGGGCCCCGAGGGACGCCGGCTGGACGCGTGGACGATCTACGCGGCGACGATCGTGCCGCTCGTCTACTGGCACGCCCACCTGCCGCGCCGCTTCCACTGGTTCCTCGCCGGAGACTTCGTGCCCGGGCTCCCGTCCTGGGCCGGGACCGCGGCGCTCGCGGCCTTCCCGCCGCTCCTCGCCGCGTTCCTCGTGAAGGAGGCGCGGCGGCGCCTCCAGGGTCAGCCGGTCTCGACGGGCAAGATCCTGATCGTCCTCTCGACGGCGCTCACCTGGTTCCTGGGGATCGTGATCCTCGACTCGGACTATGCGTTCACCGTGACGAACGTCCTGGTGCACGGCATCCCGTACGTCGGGCTCGTCCTGGTCACGTCCCGCGCGCGGGCGGCGCAGCACGCCGAGCGGGGCCAGGTGCCGACTCTCGCCGATCGGGCGGCCCGCAGCCTCCCGCTCTTCGTCCTGCCTCTCGTCCTGGTCGCGTTCGCGGAGGAGTGGGGGTGGGACCGCCTGGTCTGGCACGACAACGGCGCGTTCTTCCCGGGCCCGGATCTCACCCCGGGACCCGGGCTGCTGTCGCTGCTGGTGCCGCTCCTCGCCCTACCCCAGGCGACGCACTACGCGCTCGACGCCTTCATCTGGAAGGTGAGGCCCGAGAACGCGCCGAGCCTCACGGCGCTGGGCGTCCCCGTCGAGCCGGCGGGCGCCGCGCGCTGAGGGGCTACTTCCGGAAGACGAGCTCGAACGAGGTCGACAGGTGTCGGCGCTTCCTCTCCACCGCGTCGTAGATGTCCGCCTCGATGGCGTAGATCCCCGGCTGGTCGTCGTTCGTGAAGACGATGTCGGGACTGGGAGCCAGCGTCAGGATCTGGGGTGCCTTCAGCGTCGCCATGGTCCCGCGTCCGGCATCGGGCCGGTCCAGCACCACCCGGCCGTCCGGCGCGGTCACCTTTAGCTTCCCGCGCAGATCCACCCGCCGGAGATCCTCCGGGCGGTAGTCGACGAGGAGCAGCGTGAAGGTGACCCGTTCGCCCGGGCTCACCTTCGCGAGGCCGGTCGGCCGCTTCGCCGGAGGCGTGCCGATCCACTCCTCGATGCTGTGCCCGCTCGTGAGGACGACGACGCGCGCCACGGTGGGCGGCATCGGCGTCCGTGTGGGGCGCGGCTGGTTCTTCCCGCCGGCCGTCCCGGCCTTCTTCCGGCATCCCTTGCACGACGGGAGCGCGAGCACCAGGAAGACCGCAATGGCCAGGGACAGGAGTCTCGAACGTCGGGGCACGGCTTCCGGGATATTACCCGGTCGCCGGTAGACTTCGCCGATGGCCGACCTCCCCCCCGACGACCTGCGCCGGCTCGGCGGGCTCGCCGTCGAGCGCCTGGCCCGCTACTTCGAGACGCTCGAGAGCCGGCGCGTGCTGGCGCCGACGCGGCCGGGCGAGGTGATCGCCGCTCTCCCGCCCCGCGCCCCCGAGGAACCCGAGAGCTGGGACGCGATCGAGCGCGACCTCGACGCGCTCGTCGAGCCGAACCTCACCCACTGGCAGCACCCGGGCTACCTCGCCTACTTCGCCAACACGGGCTCGGTACCCGGGATCGTGGGCGACTTCCTGGCCGCCGGCTACAACCAGGTCGGGATCCTCTGGCGCACGTCGCCCGTCCTGACCGAGCTCGAGCAGGTCGTGGTGCGCTGGCTCGTCGACCTGGTCGGCCTCCCGCCGGACTTCGACGGCCAGCTCGCCGACACGGCGTCGACGGGCTCCCTGATCGCGCTCACGGCCGCCCGCGAGCAGGCGTTCCCGGACGTGAGGAAGACCGGGCTCGCCGGCCAGCCACGCGGCGTCGTCTACTGCTCGGAGCTGGCCCATTCGTCGATCGACAAGGCGTGCGTCGTCCTCGGGCTCGGCACCGCGGGCCTCCGGAAGATACCGGTCGACGCGGAGTTCCGGATGGACGCCGGCGCGCTGGCCGCCGCGATCCGACGGGACCGGGCGGAGGGGCTCGTGCCCGTCGCGGTCGTCGCGACGGCGGGCACCACGACCGTCACCTCGGTCGATCCGCTGTCGGCGATCGCGGACCTGTGCGCGGCCGAGGGGATCTGGCTCCACGTCGATGCCGCGTACGCCGGCGCGGCGGCCGCGGTTCCGGAGATGCGTCCGCTCTTCGCGGGCTGGGAGCGCGCCGACTCGGTCCTCTTCAACCCGCACAAGTGGATGTTCGTTCCGCTCGAGTGCACCACGCTGCTGTTCCGCCGGATGGAGCGCGTGCGGCAGGCGTTCTCGATCGTCCCGACGTACCTCGAGACACCCGAGGGAGCGGCCGGAGTGCGCGAGTACATGGACTACGGGATCCAGCTGGGGCGCCGGTTCCGGGCCCTCAAGATGTGGATGACGCTTCGGACCTTCGGGGTTTCGGGCGTACGGGCGCGTCTGACCGAGCACCTCGACCTGGCGCGGAGGCTGCGAGCGGAGCTGGAGCGGATGCCCGGGATCGAGATCGTCGCGCCCACGCCATTCTCGGTCGTGGCGTTCCGCTTTGCGCCGGCGGGTTCGACACCCGAGGAGGCGGACGCGGCGAACCGCCGCCTCCTCGAGTCGATCAACGCCGACGGCCGGACGTTCATCTCCCACGCCGTCGTCGGGGGCCGCTACGTGCTGCGCGCCGCGATCGGCAGCCTGCGCACGGAGCGGCGGCACCTCGAGACGTTCCTCGGGGCGCTCGGCGAGGCCCTCGAGCGGGAGCGCGGCCGGCCTACTCCTTGACGTCGGGGGCATCGCCCCCCTTCGCCTTCAGGGTCGCCTCGTTCTCCGCGATGAACGAGCGGATCCCGTCCCCCATCTCCAGCAGCCTCATCCACTGCTCTTTGTAGAGGGTCACCGGGAAGCGGCCGAGGCCGTACACCGATACGGCTCCCTTCGCGCTCACCTTCATCGTGAGGCCGCGGCTCCGCTGCTTCTTCAGGCTGTCGTTCTCGGCCCGCAGCCTCTCGAGCTCGGCCTTGATCGCGTCGTCGGACATGGGTCGGTCTCCTTCACCCGGCGTCGACGCCGGGGAGGCGGATTCTAGTTGCATGTAACGGCTGAATCGACCGCGCCTGCTCGGCACTCGGTGGCGCTGGCGGCGTTGCGCCGACCGGGCGTAGAGCCAGCTGCAGCCCGTGTCGGCGCGCCTTGCCATCGCCAGCCGATGGCCGTCGCCTCCACCGTCGCTACAGCCGTGACGAGCGACTGGACGCTGGGGCGGGCCCCGCCGCCCCGACGCCGGCCGGTATGCTCGCATTCACGGTGCTGGAGAACGAGACCCTCCTCGAGGAGGCGAAGACCGCGTTCCGGCGGAACGAGTACGCGCGGGCCCACGGCGTGGCGCTGCGGTGCGTCGAGGCGGCGGCTTCCTCGGAGGACGCGGTTGCCGAGGCCGTCGCGCTCGGCTGGGCCGGGGCCGCGCTCGCACAGCTGAGCCGCTACCAGGAGGCGATGGAGGCGCTGCGGACGTCGGTCGACGCGCTGGAGTCGCAGGGGCGTCCGGAGCTCGCCGCGCACGCGCTCAACTACATGGGCGTGGTGCTCGAGGAGCTGGGGAACCCTTCCGAGGCGTTCCGCCTCTACCGCCAGAGCCTCGAGAGGGCCCGGCAGGCCGGGGACCCCGAGATCGAGGTGATCGCCCTCGGCAACGCCGGCGAGGCGCACGTCTCCCTGGGGGACGTCGAGGCCGGGCTTCCGCTCCTCGCCGAGGGCCACGAGCAGGCCGAGCGGATGGGAGACCTCCCCGATGCGGCGTGGTGCCTCTGGGCGATGGCGCGGGGCCACGCGGCACGCGGCCGCCACGCCGAGGCCCTCGCGCTCTTCACGCGTGCCGTCGAGCTGGCGGATCGGGGCGGCTCGTCCCGGGTGCAGGCCGAGACCCGCACCGGCCTCGGCACCTTCGCCTCGATCCGCGGAGACCACGTCACGGCGATCGAGGTCCTGACCCGGGCGCTCGAGCTGGCCGAGCGGGCCGGCGTGCGCCGGGAGGTGTTCAACACGAACCTGGCGCTCTCCGAGGCGTACGAGCGCGCCGGCGACCCGGCCCGGGCCCTCGAGCACCACAAGCGCTTCCACCAGGTCCGCTCCGAGGTGGCCGACGAGACCGTGCGGGCCGAGATCGGCGCCCTCACCGCGCGCTTCGATCTGGAGCGCGCCCGGCAGCGCCACGAGATCGAGCAGCTCCGCAACGTCGAGCTGGCCCGGGCCCTCGAGGAGCTGCGCACGCTGCACGGACGCCTCGAGCAGCAGGCCGCCGCGCTGCGCGAGCTGTCGGTGCGGGACGGGTTGACCGGCGCGTACAACCGCCGCCACCTGGACGAGCGCCTGCCGGTGGAGTTCGAGAGGGCGCGCCGCTACGGCACGTCGCTCTCCGTCGCCCTCCTCGACCTGGACGGCTTCAAGGCGATCAACGACGCCTCGTCGCATGCCGTCGGCGACGCGGTCCTGCGCCGCCTCGTCGAGATCGTGACGCCGCTGCTGCGCCGCGGGGACCTCCTGGCGCGCTACGGCGGCGAGGAGTTCGCGTTCGTGCTCACGGAGACGTCGCTCCCGCAAGGGGTGGCCGCGTGCGAGAAGCTGCGGGCCGCCATCGCGTCGCATCCGTGGACGGAGGTCTACCCGGACCTCGCCGTCACCGCGTCGTTCGGGGTCTCGGCCGACGTGTCGTCCGGCAGCTGGGAGCGGATGCTCGCCAAGGCCGACGCACAGCTGTACGAGGCGAAAGCCGCGGGACGGAACTGCGTCCGGCCGAGGTGAGGGGGCCAACGAATCTGACCCAGGTCCTCACCTCCGGACCGGACGGCCTCCAGGACCGCTGGTGACACGATGCGTGACCCGGTAGAGTCTTCCTCCACGGAGGACTGACGACCAGCCAGGCCGACGAGCTCCTCCTTGCCTTCGTCAGGCGATACAACGCCGCGGGTCCCCCGACGGTGTCGCAGGACGCCGCCTTCACACCGATGCTCGACGCCGGGAGCACCCTCTTCTCCGAGTACCGGATCGTCTCTCAGACTGGCGCCTACGCCTTCTCGGGGACCTTCGGCTCGACGGCCAGCCTTTTCCACGCCTCGATCCTGACGTATCCGGCCGCGCCCGTCCCGGTCGAGCTCCAGAGGTGCGTGGCCGAGTAGGTCTCCAGGGGAACGTCGCGCGCGCCCCTTCCCATTACTCGGACAGGCGTCTCGCCTTCGCCTTCTCGAGCCACTCGGCGTCGAGAAGGTCTTGGGGACGCCCGCAGACGCGCTTGGAATCGAGGAGGTCGTCCAGGGACGGAAACGCGACCGGGACGCCTCCGTAAGTCGAACCGACCCGGCGTTCCCATGCGGCCGGGAACTCGAGACCGGCGACCCGCGTCAGGATGTCGATGCGGTTCGGCTCGACGCCGAGCTGGATGACGGTTCCCGGCGTCGAGAGATCGTCCACCTCTACCCCTTGGAGCGGTGCCCCGAAACGCGCGAGCGCTTCCCAGGCCCGCTTCGCGTTCTCCGGCGTCGGCTCGACCCAGAGGTCTATGTCCTTCGTGTACCGGGGGACGGCGTGGAACGAGACCGCGTGGGCCCCGACGACGAGAAACCGGACCTCAGCGGCGGAAAACGCGGACAGCAGATCTCTGAAGTCGGGGTTCAGGCCCCACCTCCCCCCGGAATGCCCGGGCTTCTCCCACCATCTGCCAGACGGCGGCGAGCCGCCCCTCGGCACCCACGTCGCGCCAGAAATCGAGGTCGAAAGACCCGTCGTCCTCCGCGACGTCTCGCAGCACGCGGACCATCCGGACGGGCTTCCTCTCGCCTTCCGCGGGCTCGGTCTTCACTTCGCCATTATCCCGCCTCGGCCCGCGCCTGAGGCCGGATTCGGGGTCGCCTCTCCGTTTCCCGCAATGGGAAACCCGGCCTGCCCGTCCGTCGTCACCGGGGAGCCGGTCACGCAAACCGCAACCGTGAGGCCGGGATCCCCCGACCAGCGGTTGCGAGCTCGACAGCGCCCGCTGCCCTCCGTCAGAACCCGAACCCGGCGCGCGCGTAGACGCCCGTCCGCTCCTCGCTCCGCGCCACCGCGATCGTGACCGTGCTGGCGCGGGAGAGGAACGCGAACCAGAGCCCGCCGCCCACCGACGAATGCCAGCGACCCGAACTCTCGCCGCTCGCGAAGACGCGTCCCGTGTCCGTGAGGCCGAAGACGCCCAGCTCGCCCGGCAGGAGGAGGAAGAACCTCGTCAGGAAGAGGCGCAGCTCGGCGCTCGCGTAGAGGGACGACCTCCCGGCGAACCGCTGCTCCGGGAGCCCGCGCACGGTGTCGGCGCCGCCGACGAACGCGGCGTCGAAGTACGGGGCGCCGCTCGAGACGCTCTTGCCGCCCGCGCGCACCGCCAGCGTCGGCTCGAGCGCGATCGGGGCGGTGACGTGGGCGGACGCCTCGCCGTGGACCTCCGCGTACGCCGTCTCCACGTCCCACAGCTTCGGGAAGACCGTGGCGCCGACCTCGACCCGGAAGCCGCGCCTCGCCGCGGCGACGGAGGAGCCGACGGCGTCCCCTGGGGGTACGGGGGGCGGAGCGCCCCCGATAGAGAGCGCCGCCGGATCGTCGCGCGTGTCGAGCGTGAGCCGCGCGCCGAAACCCGCCTGCCCGAAGCTCCCCGAGCCGTACGGTCTCGCGAGCGTGATGAAGCGCCCCTCCTCGAGCTCGGTCCTGGTGTAGCGCGCCACCACTCCCAGCGATCCGACGGTGTGCGCCGCGACCGGGACGTGGAGGAACGGCTCGAGCCGCAGCTGCTTCTGCTCCACCTCGTAGAACCGGTCGTCTCCGGGACGCGAGGTCTCGTTCCCGTACCCGAAGAAGCGGATGAGGGCGATGCCCGAGCCGCTCGCGAAGAGCGTCGCGTGCGCGCCGGAGTCGCGTTGCCGGAAATCCCCCTCCAGCTCGATCGCGCCGCTGCCGGCACCGAACGCCCAGCCGGCGCGGGCCGAGAGGCGGCTCGCGTACGGCGCGTAGCCGAGGCCCCACTTGTACCAATAGGCCCCGCCCCCCGCGAAGAGCCCGAAGCCGGGCGCGAGGCCGGCCCACGGGGCGAAGCGGAGCAGCTCCCCCGAGTCGCGCACCGGACGCACCGCCGTGCCGGACGCGAGCGCGGCGCGCTCCCCACGGACGACGATCACCTCGATCCCCGTCTTCGGCGTCAGCTTCACGTCGTCGTCGCCGCCGTGGAGGAGGAGCCTCAGCTCGCGCGTCTCCGTCCGGTCGAAGACGCGCCGGAAGTACGGCTGGCCCGCGGCCTTCCCCGTCCGCGGTGCGAGCGAGACCAGGACGCCGCCACCGGGCGCGGGCTCGACGGTGGCCACGTCCGCCCGGTCCGTGCCGTGGACGTCCACCTGCCTCGCGAGGAGCCGGTAGAAGCGCCCGGCGACGTCGGCCAGCCGGTCGCGGCGCGACTTCAGCTCACGCAGCAGGCGCTCCCCGTTCTTGGCGCGGAGCTCGGGCGGCATCGCGTCGACGGCGGCGGCGAGCGCCGCGTCGGTCAGCCTCGTCTTCACGTCGGCGGTGACCTCGTTCCAGGCGGCGCGGTCGAGGCCCGACAGCAGCCGGCGATCGAGCGCGCTGCCGTTCCAGGTGAGGCCGACGACGCCGGGATACGTCTCGCTCCAGCTGACGAGCTGCGGGACGTAGTTCCGCGCCAGCGCGGGGATGAGCCCGTCGAGCCGGCTGAACGCCTGGTCCCGGTCGCGCGGGACGGGCTGCCACGTCTTCCCCTCGGTGCGCGCCCAGCGCCACTGGTCCTCGTGGCGATCCCAGTCGCCGATCAGGAGGTCGAGGAGGCGGGCACGCAGGAACGCCCGGGCGTCGACCTCCTCGCGCGGATCGTCGCGCAGCCGCTCGAGGAGCCTCTCCGTGCCGATCACCTTGCTGGCGCCCGCGAAGGCCCCCCCCTCCTCCGTCACGTCGGGCCGCTCCTCGAGATAGCCGAGCATGCCGCCGAACTCGGCGCGGAACTCGCCGAGCGCCGGATCGTCCGGCAGGACGACGAGGCGCGGCTCGACGTGGAGCACGCCGGCCGACTCCGCGAGGCGCGCGGCCACGAGCGGGGCGGCCGGGTGCGAGGAGCTGATCTGGTCCTGCACCAGGTCGCGCGCGAAGGTCTCCCGCAGCTCCGGTGGCAGCGTCTTCGATGGGTCCTTGTCGAGCGATCGGAACGCGTACTCCCGCCCGTCCCTGCCGAGGAGCCGGAGCGATTTCGTCTGCATCCCGCCGCCCCGCTTCGCCGGGGTGAGCCCGCCCGCGAACGCCGCGAGGTCGAGCACGGGGACGCGCAGCGGAGTCGTCCAGAGGTCGCGGTAGTGCGCGCCCAGGAAGAAGCGCCGGAGCCGGCCCGCGGCGTAGCGCGCCCCGGGCACGACGGTGACGGTCGGCGCGGTCGTGACGGTCGGGACGGTCGGCGGGTCGTCCGCGTGGAGCGCCCCCGCGAGGAGCGCGCCGAGGAGC
>CAYLNK010000271.1:0-9627 GCA_964384675.1 uncultured Holophagales bacterium
AGGGCGGGTGTGGCGGCGGGATGGCTCGCGGCCGCCGCCCGGTCCCGTGAATCGGCGCTTCGCGCCCTGGCGGCGACGAGCGCCGCGTCGGCCTCGCGGTCGAGCCGCCACGAGCCGGGCTCTCCCCTCGGTACCGCGGCGGGTGGCCGGAGCAGCCGGTGTCCGGTGCGGTGCTCCGCGAGGAACGAGTCGAGATCAGCGGGGAAGCCCTCCCCGGTGACGAGGCCCGGGATCAGGGTCGCCGCGACGTCACCGGTCGCCTCCTGCATGTCGGCGTCGTACGAAAGCTCGACCGTCCGCGCCGGCGGCAGCAGGACGGAACGGTCGGAGACGACGAGCGCCCGAGCGCGCAGGGACTCGCCCCAGACCTCGAAGCACCAGTCGTTGTCGTCGGCGTAGACGAGGCCGGTCGCCGAGAGGGAGCCGAGCACCACCAGGAGCTGGCGGCTCAGGACGTTCTCCGCCCGGAGGTCGCCGGTGACCACGAGGAGCGCTTCTCCGGAGTCGTCGGCCAACGTGCCGCGGACCGTCAGGTCCCCGTCCACGACGAGGTTGAAGGTGCTGTCGAGGTCACCGTCGACGGTGAGGTCGCCGCGATGGAGGTACCAGGTACCTCCGAAGCAGTCGTGGAGCTGGGAGACGTGGCCCCGGTCCACCGGGAGGCGGGCCAGGATCGCGCCCGGCCCGCGGCAACGGGACGAAGCGGGCGGCGAGGTCGAGCGTCGTGGGCACCCCGGGGATCCGTGGTCTACCGGACCACACCCGGGCGCGAGCGCTCGATCCCCTCCAGGACCTTGGCCAGAGCGGTCACGAAGTGCCCGCAGGTGGCGAACCGGCTGCTCTTGTCCTTCTCCATCGCCTTCAGCAGGATGTAGTCGACGCCTCGGTGCAGCCCCGGCTTCAGGGACGACGGCAGCTCCGGCTCCTCGAACAGGGTCTTGGTGAGAACGACGAACGTGGAGTTCGCCTCGAACGGCGCCTGCCCGGTGAGGAGGTAGTACGCGAGCACCCCGAGCGCGTACTGGTCCGAGCGACCGTCGAGCACCTCGTTGCGGAGCTGCTCCGGGGACATGTAGACCGGCGTGCCGACGACGATCCCGGTCTGGGTGAGGGACTCGGACTTCTCCATCTTGGCGAGCCCGAAGTCGGCGAGGAGCGCGCGGCCCGTGCGGTCGAAGAGGACGTTGGCCGGCTTGACGTCGCGGTGGATGACGCCCTCGCCGTGCGCGAAGTCGAGGGCCGACGCGAGGGCGCCCAGCCAGGTGAGCCCGGTCGCCAGGTCGACGCCGCCGCGGGCGCGCTCCCGGAGCGTCCCTCCGCTCAGGAGGGGCATGACGATGTATGCCTGCGGGCCGACGTGGCCGAAGTCGTAGATCGGGAGGATGTGCGGGTGCTCGAGCCGGGCCGTCACCTTGGCCTCACGGAGGAACCGCTCCACGAAGGTGTCCTCCCGGCCGAGCGTCTCGGACATCACCTTGACCGCCACGGGGCGGTCGAGCGACTGGTCGACCGCCTCCCAGACCTCTGCCATCCCGCCGGCCCCGACCCGGCTCACCAGGCGGTACCGCCCCAGCTCCACGCCGCTCTCGAGGATCAATCGACCTCCATCGCGGCGAGTATAAGAGCCGGGACGCCGGCCCGCGGGCCCGGGGGAGCCCGGCTCGGGCTCCCCCGGTGGCCCGCCTCTCGCTAGAAAGAGTCGTTCTTGATGCGTCTCCCGCTGAGCGTCCCGCTGGACGTGAAGAGGACCTGCCCGTCCGCGTCCTCGACGGTGATCTGGTCGCCGCCGGTCAGGTCGTCGGGCCCGTCGTCGAGGTTCAGGGTCCGGTGCACCGTCGCCTTGCCGGCGGACGCGAACGTCGCCGGATCGTAGAGGAGGTAGTGGAAGGTCGCGTGCCAGACACGCGCGTTGCCGTCGTACACGCGCTCCCACACGCCGACGCCGTAGGTGAACGGGAACGGGGGCGCCGGCGCGTTGTCGTCCACGACGAGGATGTTCCCGTCGCTCGAGAACGTGACGAGCTCCCGGAAGGCGGGGATCCCGGCGGACGGGTCGGGCTCGACCCGAACGAGCCAGCTCCCGGTGAGCGCCGTCGGCTGGACGGCCCGCTCCAGGCCCTCGGCGTGGCCGAAGCTCGGGATGGCGAGGAGGGCGGCGAAGGTCATGGTGGTCAGGGTGCGTTTCATTTCGTCTCTCCTATTCCTTTTCGATCGGCTTTCTTGCCGTTCTGATGGAGAGCACGGAAACCGCGTCGCGCAGGGGACATGTCGTCCGAGGAAGCCGTCAGGGGCGGTGCGGAAGCACCGCCGTCCAGAGCTCGGAGGGGCTGGGGTGGTACTCCGACCAGACCACCTCCCCGCTCGACGGGGAGACCGTGTAGAAGAAGTTGATCGGGTGGGCGCCCGGCAGGTCCGCGACGTGCTCCTCGCCGGTGCCGTCGGGCCTGACCCGCCGGACCTCGACGACCTGCACGTCCGCGTCTCCGTAGACGTCACCGTGGCGTACGAAGTAGACCCATCCCCGGGACCAGGCCGGATCCTGCCCGACCCGGGAGAGCGTGCCGCACGGCTCCCCCGTCGGCGGGCAGCGCTTCAGACTGCCGTCCAGGGCGCCTCCCGCGATCGACGCCCCGTCTGGCGCGAACCGGGGCCAGAGGATCGGCTCGGCGAGGTCGTGCTCTGTGCCGGTCGCGATCTCTCGGACCACCGTCCGACGGGAGTCGTCCGCGATCGCCGGGTAGACCAGGAACCGGTTGGTGACGTCCACGTCCGCGCCGAGATGCCGGTCGTTCGGGAAGTCCGTCGCCACCGTCTCGACTCGAGAGCTCGACAGGTCGAGCCTCACGAAGAGCGGCTTCGGCCACATCCGGTAGAGCGCGATCGAGCGGCCGTCCCGGGACCAGGCGGGCAGGACGTAGCCCTCGCGAGGGTCGACCTCGAGCTGCCGCTCGCCCGAGCCGTCCGCCCGGGAGGCGAAGACCCGGAACGTGCGTCCCTCCTGGGTGAAGTAGGTGAGCTGGGCGCCGTCGGGAGAGAAGCTCGGATGCGTCACCATGTGGCGCCGCTCCAGGACGATCCGCCGGGCGCCGGTCGCGGGTTCGAGCGCGCGGAGGAGGTAGGTCGTCTTCCGGTTGGCGTAGACCAGGCGCAGGCCGTCCGCGGAGACGTCGGCCTCGGAGTCTTCCCCCGAGCCGCTCGTCAAGGCACGCGGCTCCCCTCCGGCGGCGTCCATCTCCCAGAGCGTCAGGGGTCCGGCACGTTCGGACGAGAAGAGGATCCTCTTCCCGTCCGGCGTGAAGACGGGATCTGCCACGTAGACCCCGTCCTTCGTCAGCGGACGCGGCGCGCCGCCCTCCACGCGGACGATCGAGAGGTCGCCGATCATCGGGGCGTCGGAGTCCTGGAAGTAGACGACCTCCCGGCCGTCCGGCGAGAACGCCGGCGCCGCCGCGCCGAAGCGAAAACGCAGGCGCACGCCCGGGATCTCGATCTCGCCGCTGCCGTCCGACCGCGCCACCAGGAGCCGCGTTCGGCGCTGGTACACGAGCCGTTCGCCATCCCGGGACAGGTTCGGGCTGACCCCCGAGGAGACGAGCCGCCGCGGGGCGCCTCCGGCCTCGGGAACGGCCCAGATCCCTTGCCGCCTCACGGCGTAGACGATCACGCCGCGGGGCGACCAGCGGGGGTGGCTCACCCCATGGGGATCGTCCGTCAGCTTGCGGGGAATGCCGTCCCCGAGCGGCCGGGTCCAGAGCTGGGGCACCCCCTGGCCGTCCGCCTGCACGAACGCGATCGAGCGCCCGTCCGGGGAGAGGCTCGGCTGGCGATGCGATCCCGGGAACGTGGAGAGGAGCTCGAACGGGAGCGGAGCCTCGGGCCGCCGCGTCTCCCGCGCCAGATGGAAGATGCCCGCCGCGGCGATCGACGCCACCACGGTCGCGGCGATCCTCGTCCTCACCCGGCGCGGGCGGGACAGACCGCGCTCCACCCGGGAGAGCTCGTCGAGGAGCGCGCGCATCGTCGGCGGGCGTCCCGCGGGGTCCTTCGAGAGAGAACGTCTGACGAGGGCCGCCAGCGCGGGCGGGACGTCGGGGCGCACGCGCTCGACCGGCGGCGCCTCGTCCTGCCGGATCGCCGCCATCGCCTCGGTCGCGTTGCGGCGGCGGAACGGCGCCTCGCCCGTGAGCATCTCGTGGAGCACGACTCCCAGCGAGAAGACGTCGCTTCGCGCGTCGAGCGGAAGGCCCCACGCCTGCTCCGGAGACATGTACTGCGGCGTCCCCACTCGCGCGCCCGCCTCGGTGAGCGCGGCATCCGGATCGCTCCGGCCGGAAGGCGGGCCCGGCTCCGTCGCTCCGGGGGCGGAGGTCTCCTGTCCCAGCGGCTTGGCCAGACCGAAGTCGAGCACCTTGACCCGCTCGTCGCGGGTCACCAGCAGGTTCGCTGGCTTGAGGTCCCGGTGGAGGATCCCCTTCTCGTGGGCGACCGCGAGCGCGCTCGCGATCTGACCGCCGAAGGACAGCACCGTCGCGATGGGGAGCCCCTTCTTCGGGATCCGCCGGGAGAGGGGCTCGCCGTCGACGAGCTCCATGGCGATGAAGTCGATCCCCTCGGCCGAGCCGACCTCGTGAATGGTCACGATCCCGACGTGGTTGAGGGCCGATGCGGCGCGCGCCTCGCGCAGCAGGCGCTCTCGCGACACCGGGTCCTGGAGCGCGCTCTCGGGCAGGAACTTCAGCGCCACCTCCCGCCGGAGCGGCTCGTCGATCGCGCGGTGGACGACTCCCATCCCGCCCGCGCCGATCCGCTCACCCACCAGGAAATGGGAGAGGCGGCGCCCGGCGAGCGACGTGGACGGGCTGGACAGGAGCCGGGCCGCGTACTCGGCGACGGGCCGATCCAGCACGCCCGTCCTCGTCTCGGCGGCGAGGAGGGCCTCGACGTCGCGCCGCAGGTCGTCCCGGCCCGCACAGGCGCGGTCCAGGAGCTCCTTCCGTGCCGGGTCGGACAGCTCCAGCGTCTCGCCCAGGAGCTCGCTCGCCGCCCTCCAGCGCTCGGCGTCGGGCCCCGTCACGGGCGCGCGAGCCCGTGGGTCAGGCGGGACCGTCACGGCCCGTCAGCTCGAGGTGAAGGAACGCCCGGGCCTTTCGCCAGTCCCGCTTCACGGTCCGGTCGGACATGCCGAGGAGCTCCGCGACCTCCTCCACCGAGAGGCCGGCGAAGAAGCGGAGCTCGACGAGCCGCGCCAGCCGATCGTCGACGGCGGCGAGCCGCTCGAGGGCCTGGTCCAGCCCGAGGATCTCGGCGGCCCGCTCCTCCACCGCGATCCTCTCCTCGTCGAGCGGCTCGAGCGGGCGCCCGCCGCCTCGCTTGAGCGCGGTCCGCTCGCGGGCGAGGTCGACGAGGATCTGCCGCATCGAACGGGCGGCCAGGGCGAAGAAGTGGGAGCGGTCACGCAGGGCGAGGCCCTGGTTGCGGGAGAGGCGCAGGTACGCCTCGTGGACCAGCGCCGTGGTGTCGATGGTCTCGCCCGGCACGCCGTGCCGGATCTGGCGGTGGGCGAGGCGCCTGAGCTCGCCGTAGACCAGCGCGAAGACCTGGTCCAGCGCATCGGGCTCACCGCGGCCGGCAGCCGCCAGGAGCTCGGTGATTCCGGCTGGAGCTTCCATGGTGCCTCGGGGCCCGATCGGGATGAGGCCGATTCTAGTTCAGCGCTCGTGGCCGTTACCCGGCCATTCCGCCCGTGATGGACTCCCTCGCCTCGCGCCGGGTATCGTCCCCGGCCATCGCCCCCCAGGAGAGGAATGGAAATCAGCCCCGAGGCCCTCTACGTGTCGTCCGCGGTTCTCGGGACGGTGACCGTCTCCGGGCTCTTCGCCTGCTCGGAGGTGATCCCGGAGCTGCCGGCGCGGGCGCGTAGCCTGTTCGGCGCGATACGGGCGACCCGCGGCCGGACGGGGCTGCCACCGCGAACGGAGACGGCCGTGACCATGGTCCTGCCGCCGCCCGAGCGCGCACCCGCGACCGCCGCGCTCACCGGCCTCCTCCTCTCCGCCGCGTTGCACGCGAACACGAACCTCACGCTGGGCCCTCTGCGCGACGCGTGGCTGCCGCTCGAGATCGGCTGGGTCGCCGGCGGCTCGCTCTTCCTGGTGGCGGTGGCGCTGCTCCCGCTCTCCGAGTGGCTGGGTGAGCTGGGGCCGCCGGTGGCGCCCGGGCTCGTCCGGATCGTCTGGCGGCGCGGCGGCCCACCGGGTGCGGTCGGGGGTCTCGCGCTCCTCCTCGCCCTCCTCGTGAGCACGGCGGCCCACGCCGCGTTCGACCTGCGGGCGCTCTCGCGGCGCGGCTCGTCCTCGCTCTTCATGGAGCCGCCGCCTCCCGCCCTGCCGCGCCCCCGGTTCAGCGTCGAGCGGCTCCACGGGAGCTACGTCGGCACGCTCGGCACGGACACGCTGGTCTTGAACGTGGCGGCGAAGCGAGGGACGATCACGCGAGTCGACTGCGCGTTGAACGTCATGACACGCGAAGAGGTCGTGTTCGAGGCGGCGGTGACGCCGCGCCGGGGGCTCGTCGGCCGCCTCCCGGGCCTCGACGTGCGCTTCGGACCGGGCCGGGAGGGCCGCGACGGGCGGCTGCGGATTCCCCTCCTCGACGACGAAGACACCGTGCGGGGCGAGCTGAGCGAGACGGACATCAGGGATCGGAGGATGAGATGAGTTTGAGCGTGAGCGGTGACAGGCAGCGGGTGCGGCGGCACGGATCGGCGCTCGGTGCGCTGCTTCTCCTCGTTGCCGGGTTCTCGGGCTGCGAGCAGAAGAAGCCGGAGCCGGCGGGCCCGCCCCCGGCGATGGTCAAGGAGCTCGAGGACTCCAAGAAGGAGAACGCCGCCCTCAAGGAGACGCTCGGACAGAAGACCGTCCTCCTGAACCAGGTGCAGGAGGAGCTGGACGCGCTGGCCAAGGCCGGCGACGTGGTGCTCAAGGCCAAGCAGGAGCTCGAAGGCGGCGTGAAGAGCCGCGAGCAGAGCGCCGTGCTCCTGGAGAACGTCACCAGGGCCAAGAAGCTGCTGGAGGAGCGCAGCAAGCAGATCAAGGCCCTCCAGGCCCGCCTCAAGAGCTCCGAGTCCGAGCTGGCGCAGGTGATGAACCTGATGTCGAAGCTGCTCCTCGAGCGAGCCGCCGAGATGGAGAAGCTCGAGAACGAGATCGCCACGCTGCGCGGCGAGAAGAAGGTCGTCGAGGGCGAGCGCGACGAGGCCCGCAAGCAGAAGGAAGAGGAGGAGACGAAGCGCAAGGAGGCCGAGCAGGCGCTCGACGTGGCGCAGGTCGCGATCGGCACCGAAGAGGAGCTGCGCGCCCGTGGCGTCCTGGCCGTCCAGAAGAAGGGCGTCTTCGGGATGTCGAAGAAGATCTCCCTGGCCCCGTTCAAGCCCGACCTGTACGCGAAGATCAGCATCGACCAGGACCGCGAGCTGCCGCTCGGCAAGAACGTGAAGACCTACGAGTGCGTCACGGCCCACGACGTCAAGCTCCTGGTGAAGGACGTGAGGGGCGACGAGACGTTCCTGAAGATCGAGGACCCGAAGGCGTTCTGGCACGACAAGATCCTGGTCATCGTGGTGACCCGGAAGTAGGGCTGGCGTTCGGAGGGGCCATGTCGCGCCCGATCACGAAGCTGTACCCGAACGACGAGGTGACGGTCGTCTGGAAGCCGGAGATGTGTGTCCATTCGGGCAGCTGTTTCCGGGGCCTGCCGGCCGTCTTCGACCCGCGCCGTCGCCCCTGGGTGGTCATGGCGAACGGCACGACGGAGGAGATCGTCGCCCAGGTCGGGAGGTGCCCGTCGGGGGCGCTCTCCATCCGGAAAGGGGACGGGGCGGTACCCCCGCCCGTCCCCGAGGCCGAGGTGCGGGTGGACGTACTCCCCAACGGCCCGCTCTTCGTGACCGGAGCGGTGGACGTCCACCGCCCGGACGGCAGCGTCGAGCACCGTCCCGAGAAGACCGCGTTCTGCCGCTGCGGGGCCTCGGCGGGCAAGCCGTACTGCGACGGCAGCCATGCCCGGGTCGGGTTCCGCGGCTGACGGCGGCGACGCTCGCCGCGCCTTTCGACGGACCGCTACCGCTATTCGCTCGGCGGCGGGTCCTTCAGTCGACCACCCGTCCCGAGGGGCCCCTGCGGCTTGGGGACACCCAGCTCGGCGACGTCGAACTGCGGATCGGGCCCGACGCTCACGAGGACACGCCGGTCGGTCGGCTGCCCGGAGTCGGACGGGAACGGCGCCGAGCACGGGAACGACTGGACCGATCCGCGGAGCTGGTCGGGGCTCAAGCCCGGGGGACCCTCGATCGTGAAGACCTTCGCTGCGAGCGGAGCGAGGGTGCCGGGCAGCGAGGCCGACCAGGAGCCGGCCTGGAGACGGATTCCCGTCGCGCAGTCGTGGTCGTTGTTGACGAGGAGGACCCGGACCGAAGTACCCCGCGAAGCCCACTCGGCGACCTGGACCCCCCGGCGCGATGCGAGAGTATTGAGGCCCGCGAGCCGGAGGCTCGCCGGGTCGCGCCGCCAGACGTCCCAGGTCCCCGGCAGCTCGAGCGTCGCGACGAGAAGCCCCGTCGACTGCTGTCTGATCCCGACCCGGACCTTCGTGCCCTGCTTGACCAGGTCGCTCCCCCGACCGTTGTCTATCGTGTCGAGGATGAAGATGGCAGGTCCCTCGTCCTTCGGTGACGCCGGAGCCCCGGCCCGCACCGGCAGCAGCAGGAGGGCATCGGCGATCAGGTTCACGGCGCCGCGGAAAGCCATGGTGCGCGCCGAATCACCCGGGTCCGCCCAGGCGGTCTCCGCGAGACGCTCGCGCAGCTTCACGGCAAGCGGCGCCCCCGTGAGCGGACGGGGCTGCCGCAGGACCACGAAGCTCCGGTTCATGAACAGGCTCTCGCGCCCGAGCTCGCGAGGCACCGCGCAGTCCGCCACGAAGTGGAGGTACTGGCCGATCGCCTGGGCGCGGGCATAGGGCCGCTCGAGCCCCCGCCCGAGGAGGATCCGGGCCAACGCTTTCTCGGCCTGCGCCGCCGCGTCGTTCGGGGCCAGGCCGGGATGCTCCTCGCACTGCGGGTCCAGGGGATCCGCGTCACGCGCCGACTCGAAGATCGCGCTACGGTGCTCGGTCGGCAGCCTGGCCTCCGCCGCGGGCGAGATCCGGATCGCCGCGCGCACCGCAGACTCGTGCACGATCGGCTGCCACGCGGCTGCCGGCAGCGAAACGAGCGGGAGAACGACGCCGGCGAGAACGGCGCCGAGGCGCCAGCGGCTCATTCCTCCGGCCCGTCGACGTCGCGGGTCAGGAGAGCCTGGATCTCGCGGAGCTCGGCCAGCACCCGGGGAATCCGGAGGTCCGCGTGGTGGTTCACGGGCGTCGTCCTGACACGGGTGGCCGCCGTTGACGGGGGAACCTCGGGCGGGGGCGCCAGCGTCTCGGACGGCGACAGGGCGACGTCCTCGAAGACGACGCTGTCGAGGGCCGGCTGCTGGGGCGGCTTGCGGGTGACCCGGCGGGACGTGCGGGTGTCGGGCGGCGGCTTCACGGGCGTGGTCTCGACCGACGGAGCCGGAGCGAGCCCGGCCG
>CAYLNK010000272.1:0-9555 GCA_964384675.1 uncultured Holophagales bacterium
CCGGGCGCGCCCACGGGACCGCGGTTCGACCGGCGCGAGCTGGAGATCCACGCGGGCGGAGCGATCTCGACGATCTTCGGTCCTGCCTTCGCGGCGCAGGACGGCTACACCCGGCAGGTCCGGATGCCTCTCCCGCCGCTCCTCCTCGCCGACCGCGTCGTCGGCCTCCACGCCGAGCCGGCCTCGATGGGCAAGGGAACGATCTGGACGGAGACCGACGTCCGCTGGGATTCCTGGTACCTGCACCAGGGCTACATGCCGCCGGGCGTGATGATCGAGGCGGGCCAGGCCGACCTGATGCTCATCTCGTATCTGGGCGTCGACCTGCTCAATCGCGGCGAGCGTGTCTACCGGCTCCTCGGCTGCGAGCTGACCTACCACGGTGACCTGCCGCGCGCCGGCGACACGCTTCGCTTCGACATCCACCTCGACGGCCATGCGGCGCAGGGCGACGTCCGGCTGATGTTCTTTCACTACGACTGCGCCAACGGCGACCGTCCCCAGCTCTCGGTGAGGAAGGGCCAGGCCGGCTTCTTCACCGACGCGGAGCTGGCGGCTTCGGCCGGCTGCCTCTTCAGCCCCGAGGATCAGAAGGTCGTCCCGGAGCCCCGCCTCGCGCCGCCGGCCGTGGTCTGCCGGCGCACGTCGTTCGAGCGCGCCGACCTCGAGGCGTTCGCGCGCGGCGAGGCGTTTGCCTGCTTCGGACCCGGCTTCGAGAGAGCCCGGACGCACACGCGCAGCCCGCGCCTCCAGGAAGGGCGAATGCTGCTCCAGGACCGCGTGACGGAGCTCGACCCGCGGGGCGGGCCGTGGAAGCGCGGGTATCTCCGGGCCGAGCTCGACATCCGCCCCGACCTCTGGTTCTTCGACGGCCACTTCAAGAACGACCCGTGCATGCCCGGCACGCTGATGTTCGAGGGGTGCCTGCAGGCGATGGGGTTCTATCTCGCCGCGCTGGGCTTCACGCTCTCGCGCGACGGCTGGCGCTTCCAGCCCGTTCCCGAGCTGCCGTATCAGCTCCAGTGCCGCGGCCAGGTCACGCCGTCCTCGCGGAGCCTCGTCACCGAGGTGTTCGTCGAGGAGGTGCTCGACGGTCCCGTCCCCACCCTCTTCGCCGACCTCCTCTGCACGGTCGACGGGCTGAAGGCGTTCCACGCGCGCCGAGTCGCGGTGCAGCTCGTGCCCGACTGGCCGCTCGAGGCGATGCCCCAGCTCGTGGCCGAAGGTGCGGCCGACCCGCGGCCCACGGCCGAGGTGAACGGCTTCCGCTTCGACCAGGCGAGCCTCCTCGCCTGCGCGTGGGGCAAGCCGTCGAAGGCGTTCGGTCCGATCTACTCCCGCTTCGACGGGCCGACGCGCGTCGCCCGGCTGCCCGGGCCGCCCTACCACTTCATGAGCCGGATCCGGGAGATCGAAGGTCCGATCGGCGTGATGAAGGCGGGCGCGGCCGTCACCGTGGAGTACGACGTACCGCGCGACGTCTGGTACTTCGACGAGAACGGCTGCCGGACCATGCCGTTCGCCGTCCTCCTCGAGGCGGCTCTCCAGCCGTGCGGCTGGCTGGCGAGCTACGTCGGCTCGGCGCTGAGCGTCGGCGAGGAGCTCGGCTTCCGCAACCTCGACGGCACCGGGAAGCTCCTCGTCGAGGTCCTTCCGGAGAGCGGCACGCTCACCACCCGGGCGAAGCTCACCTCCGTCTCGGCGTCCGGGACGATGATCATCGAGTCGTTCGAGGTGACCTGCTCCCTGGGGGAGACGCCGGTCTACGAGATGAAGACCGTCTTCGGCTTCTTCCCGCCGGCCGCCCTCGCCAGCCAGGCCGGGCTGCCGGCTCCGGACGCTCACCGCGAGCTCCTGGAGAGGCCGGGCAACGTCCGCGTCGACCTCACCGCGCGGCCTCCCGCCTTCTTCGATCCGAGGCGCCCGCGCCTCGCCGGGCCGATGCTGCTGATGATCGATCGCGTCGACGGCCTCTGGCCCACGGCGGGGAAGGCGGGACTCGGCCAGCTCCGGGCGGTGAAGGACGTCGATCCCGGCGAGTGGTTCTTCAAGGCTCACTTCTTCCAGGACCCCGTGCAGCCCGGCTCGCTCGGGATCGAGGCGATGGTCCAGGCCCTGCAGGTCTTCATGCTCGAGGCGCGGATGGACGAGGGGATCGCCGGGCCTCGCTTCGAGAGCCTCGGAACGGGGATGGACCTCACCTGGAAGTACCGCGGCCAGGTCCTTCCGCACCACCGGACCGTCCACACGACGATCGAGATCACGGCGGCGGGCCGGGACGAGCGGGGCGCGTGGGCCACATGCCTCGCCAGCCTCTGGGCGGACGGACAGCGGATCTACGAGGCGACGGGCCTCGGGATGCGGATCGTCCCGGGGGCCGTCGCTCCCGACGAGGTCGTCCTCGACCCGGCGCGGGACCGCTGGCTCCTCGACCACCGCCCCACCTGGGCCGCTCCGGCCCTCCCGATGATGAGCCTCGTCGATCTCCTGGCCGGCGCTGCGGCGGGCGACCGCCCGGTGACCGGCCTCCGCGACGTGCGCGTCGGCGGCTGGTGCGTCGTCGACGCGCCGCGGCGTCTCTTCCGTGAGGTTCGCGGCGACCGGGTCCGCCTGCTCGACGGGACCGCCGACGGCGGGAAGGAGATCGCCCGCGCCCGCGTGCTCCGCGGAGCGTACGCGCCGCGCCCCGAGCCGCTCCCGGCGGCCGACGGCGTCCCGGTCCCGCTCCCGTACGACACGGGCGCGCTCTTTCACGGACCCGCGTTCCAGTCGCTGGAACGGCTGGTGATGGGCAAGGGCGAGTCGTCGAGCGTGCTGCGCGCCGAGACCGGAGTCCCCATCGGCCTGCTGAGCCCGGGCCTCCTCGACGGCGCCACGCACGGCATCCCGCATGCCGACCTCCACATCTGGAACGAGGCGTCGGATCCCGGGAAGGTCGCCTACCCGGCGTTCATTCCCGAGATCGACTTCTTCGGCCCGACGCCCGTCGAAGGCACCGTGCGGTGCGAGGTGCGCCAGCAGCCGTTCCTCCGCACCCCGGACTACCCCGTCTTCCGGATCCAGCTGATCGGGCCGGACGGCGTCTGGTGCCAGCTGCTCCTCGTGGAGTCGTGCTTCCCGAAGGGACCGCTCGGATCCGGCGACCCTCTCTCGCGCCGGGCGTTCCTTCGCGACCACCAACCGGTCGACGGCCTCCGGCTCTCGCGGGTCGAGGACGGAGTCACGCTCCTGAGCGACGCCGAGGTGGCGGCGACCGACTGGCTGCCGGGTACGGTCGTCGCGATCTACGGCACGCGTGACACCGGGGAGATCGCCCGCGCCGAGCACGCGGCCGCCGCCCACGGCCTCCACCCGGCGCGCGTCTTCGCGCAGCTCCCGCTCACCCGCTTCGACCTGGAAGCCGCCCGCGCGGACGGCGAGGTGCGCGTCTCGGGCGACGGGCGCGGACGGCTCGACCTCGCCCCGATCCGCCGCTTCTGGGACCGCTGGTTCGACCGTGGGCCGTGGCCCGTCGAGGACCTCTACTACGGGCTCGTCGACCGCTTCGTCGGGCGTGTCCTCGTCGAGGATCCCGAGGCGTACTCCGCTCTCCGCGGCCGGAGCGTCCTCTATCTCGCGAACCACCAGACCGGCGTCGAATCGCTCCTCTTCTCGATCCTCGCCTCGGCGTTGAACGAGGTCCCGACCGTCACGCTCGCGAAGGTCGAGCACCGCGAGACGTGGCTCGGCCGGCTCATCGCGCACTGCTTCTCCTACCCGGGCGTCACCGACCCGCGGGTGATGACGTTCTTCGACCGCGAGGACAAGGCGAGCCTCGTCCGGGTGATCGGAGAGCTGGCCGCCGAGATGAAGGGGCCGGGCCGCTCGGTGATGGTCCACGTGGAGGGCACCCGCTCGCTGAGCTGTCGCAATCCGGTCGAGAAGATGAGCGGCGCGTTCCTCGATCTGGCGCTCGCGGTCGGCGCGCCCGTCGTCCCGGTGCGATTCGTCGGCGGCCTTCCGGCCGAGCCGGTCCGGACCCGCCTCGAGTTCCCGCTCGGCATGGGCCGGCAGGAGATCCACCTCGGGAAGCCCCTGATGCCCGAGGACCTCGCCTCCCACCACTACGGCGCGCGCAAGGAGCGAGTGGTCCGCGCGATCAACGGCCTCGGCGTCCCGAACGCCGTCGAGGAGCCGCTCCCCGGGGATCCGGCCTTCGCGGCACGCGTTCGCTCGTGGCAGGAGGCGCGGGGGGTGTCCCACGAGCACGCGACGCTCCACGAGGTCCTGGCGGGGCTGCCGGCGCCCGGCCCGGAGATCCTGAAGCTCCTCGCCGCTCCCGACGCCGCGGCGCTGGACGGGGACCAGAGCCCCGTGGGACGCTGGCTGGCGGAGCTGGCCCGCCGGCTCCTGGGACGCTGACCGCGGGCCCGAGCGCCACGAGCCCGCTTGACATAAGCGAGCGCTCACATATATTCGAGGGCATGAGCGCCTTCGAGACCGTCGTTCGCACCTTCACCCAGCGCATCGAGGCCGCCCCGGACCTGGTCTTCCCCCTCCTCTGCCCGGTGAGGGAGTCGGATTGGCTGGACGGCTGGAGGTGCGACCTGCTCCGCTCCTCCTCCGGCCATGCCGAGGAGGGCTGCGTCTTCCGCACGCGCCCGGCGGGCGAGCCGGAGACCGTCTGGATCGTGACGCGGCACGAGCCCGCGAGCGGCCGCGTGGAATTCGTCCGGGTGACCGCGGGCCTCCTGGCCACACGACTCCTCGTCGAGGTGAAGGCGAACGGAGCGAGCGCCAGCTCGGTCCGGGTCACCTACGAGCTCACACCGACGAGCGAGGAGGGAGCCCGGAAGGTCGCGGCGAGCCACTCCGGGGAGGCGTTCCGGGCGTCCATGGAGTGGTGGGAGCGCTCCATGAACCACTACCTCGCGACCGGTACGCTCCTGCGCCGCTCGGCAGCCTGAGCGCCGCGCCGCGCTCGTGGCCCCGCGGGCGCGAGGCCCCGCCAGAGGAGATCGACGACGGCCGCGAGCCGGCGCCGGTCGGCGTGGAGGTCCCGGGACCGAAGGACGCTGGTGAGGGCCCGATCGTGCGCGAGGCTCACGAGGAGACGCGCGGCCGACCGGGCCGAGCCCGGGGCGATCGCCCCTTTCGTCTCGAGCCCGCGGAGGCGCCGCGCCAGCTCCTCCGCAAGCGCGTCGGTCGACCGGGCCGCCTCCGCCGGACCGCCCTTCGCCGGATCGAAGGCCGGGTGCTGGACCATCTGGAGGGCCATCGGGACGATCTCGGCGTAGTGCGCCGACATCCGCTCCACGACGTACCGGATCCACGCCCGCGGGTCGCCCGCCGCCTCCTCGGGGCCGAGGATCTCGGCCGGGTCGAGAGGGCGGGGCGACAGGGCGGCGTGGAAGAGCCTCTCCTTCGTCCCGAACCGCTGATACAGGACGGCCTCGGAGACTCCCGCGGCGGCGGCGATCTCTCGCGTGGACGCGGCGTGACCTCGCGCCCGGAAGATCCCGCGGGCCACCGACAGCACGGCCTCGTCCGAGATCGTCTTCTTCCGGCCCATCTCTTCACCCTCAACATACCACCGGCTGACCGCGCCCCCGCGCCTATCATCCTCACCGGATGAGAGGAGAAGCGGGCATGCCGCCGGCGTCGGAACGGCCCCCGGAGCATGCCGAGCGCGTCCAGGCCGCGACCTTCCGGATCGCCGAGGCGGTGGCGGCCACCGAGAGCCTGAAGGAGCTGTACGCGAGCATCCACGCCATCGTGGGCGGGCTGATGGAAGCCGCCAACCTCTACATCGCCCTCCGGGGTCCGGGCCCGGACTTCCTGAGCTTCCCGTACTTCGTGGACGAGGTGGACGAGCCGTTCCCGCCCAAGCCGCTCGGGAAGGGGCTCACGGAGTACGTCCTCCGGACGGGGCAACCCCTCCTCGCCTCTCCGCAGGTGTTCGAGCAGCTCGTCGCCTCCGGGGACGTGGAGAGGATCGGGAGCGACTCGGTCGACTGGCTCGGCGTCCCCCTCCTCGGCCGCGACGGGACGATCGGCGTCCTCGCGGTCCAGTCGTACTCGGGCCAGGTGCGCTACACCGAGGAGGACCGCGACCTCCTGGTCTTCGTCTCCTCCCAGATCGCGCACGCCATCGACCGCAAGCGTGCCGAGGAGGCCCTGCGCGAGAGCGAGCTGAGGCTGCGGACCCTCGTGGCCACGCTCCCCGATCTGATCCTGGTGCTGGATCGCGAGGGCCGCTACCTCGAGATCCACGCCCCCCGGGCCGAGAACCTGATCCTGCCGAAGGAGACCCTGCTGGGCCGCACGATCCCGGAGTTCCTGCCGGCTCCCGTCACGGCCGTCTGGCTCGAGGCCATCGACGCCTGTCTCCGGGACGGGACCCCGAGGGCGCTCGAGTACTCGCTCGACGTCCTGGCGGGGCCGCGGAACTTCGAGGCCCGCATCGTGCCGTACATGGCCCACGCGGTGATGACCGTGATCCGCGACGTGACCGAAGCGGCGCGGGCGGCCGAGGCGCTCCGTGCCGCCGAGGCGGACCTGAAGCGCCTCACCGACAACATGGTCGACGTGATCAGCCAGGTCGACCTGTCGGGCCGGTTCCAGTTCCTGAGCCCGTCGCACGCGATCATCACCGGCTGGCCCCCGGAAGAGCTCCTCGGGGCCAGCGCGCTCGACCTGGTGCATCCCGACGACCGGGAGAGGCTCCGCGACAAGCTGCTGCGCGGGGCCGCGACCGGCAAGGCCGGCACCGCGGAGTACCGGTATCGGATCCGGAACGGCAGCTACATCTGGGTCGAGACGGTGTCCAACACCCTGCGGGGGACCGACGGCCTGCCGCAGGCCTTCGTCCTCGGATCGCGCGACGTCACGGCCCGCAAGAGGGCCGAGGCCGTCCTCGCCGTCCTCCACGAGACGGAGCGGAGGATCCTCCGGCACGAGCCGATCGACCGGATCCTGCAGTTCATCTGTGACGAGGTGGCGGCCCGCTTCGAGCTTCCGGTCGTCTGGATCGGCTCGAAGGAGGCGGACGGCGCGATCCGGCAGCGTGCGGTGGCGGGGCCCCTGGGCGACTTCGTGCGGCAACGCCGGTTCCGCTGGGACGACACGCCCGAAGGGCACGGCCCGAGCGGGGAGGCCATCCGGACCTTGTTGCCCGTCGTCATCGCGACCAGGGCCGACGAGCGGGTCTCCGCCTGGCGGGACGGCGTCGAGGAGTTCCGGCTCGGCTCCGGCCTGTCCATCCCGCTCGTCGTGAACGGAGCGGTGCTCGGCGTGCTCGCCAGCTACTCCGCCCGCCCGCACGCGTACGGCGAGGAGACGACCCACCTGCTCACGCGCTTCGCCGACCAGGCGGCCCTGGCCCTCGTCGAGGCCGAGCAGCACGAGAGGATCGAGCTCCAGACGGCTGCCCTCGAGGCGGCGGCCAACGCGGTCGTGATCACCGACCGGGAGGGCCGGATCGAGTGGGTCAACCCCGCGTTCACCGAGCTGACCGGGTGGTTGCCGGGCGAGGTCCTCGGCCAGACGCCCCGGATCCTCAAGTCCGGCGTCCAGGCCTCCCACTACTACACGACGCTCTGGGAGACGATCCTGGCGGGGAAGGTCTGGCGGGGGGAGCTCGACAACCGGCGCAAGGACGGCGCGGTCTACGCCGAGGAGCAGACCATCACGCCGGTGCGCGGCGCCGACGGCGAGATCCGTCATTTCGTCTCGATCAAGCAGGACGTGACGGCGAGGCGGCAGAACGAGGAGCGCGTGCGCCACCTGGCCCTGCACGACCCGCTCACCGACCTGGCGAACCGCCCCGCGTTCGAGGAGGCCCTGGCCCGGACGGTGGACCGGGCGCGGCGCGGGGCGCCCTCGTCGCTCCTCTTCCTCGACGTGGACAACTTCAAGGTCGTCAACGACGCCCTCGGGCACCCCGCCGGGGACCGTGTCCTGATCGAGCTGGCCCGCCTCATCGTGACGCTCCTGCGACCCGGCGATCAGGTGGCCCGGTTCGGCGGCGACGAGTTCGCCGTCCTCCTCGAGGGGACTCCCCTCGAGGGGGCCCGTCTGACGGCCGAGCGCCTCCGTCGCGGCGTCGACGAGCACCGCTTCCTCGTCGGCGACCGTGCCTTCGACCTGGGGGTCAGCGTCGGCGTGGTCCCGGTGGATGGCGCGGCCGACGCTCCCTCCCTGATGGCGGTGGCCGACTCGGCGCTCTATTCCGCCAAGGAGAAGGGTCGCAACCGGGTGATCGTCGTGGAGAACGCGGCGGGCGCCACCTCCCCGCTCTCCGAGGCGGGGCGCCAGGCGTCTCTGATCAAGGAGGCCCTCCGCGAGGACCGCTTCGTCCTCCACTACCAGCCGATCTTCCGGCTCGACGACGGAAAGGCGGTGCACTACGAAGCGCTCATCCGGATGCGCGAGGGGCTGGAGGACGTCATCGCCCCGGGCGTCTTCCTTCCGGCCGCGGAGCGATTCGGCCTGATGTCGCACGTCGACGGCTGGGTGGTGAGGCGTGTCCTGGGGCTCCTGGCGAGGCGTCCGGACGTGGAGATCTTCGTCAACCTCTCGGGTGCCAGCCTGGGTGACGAGAACCTCCTCTCGGAGATCGAGGAGCTCGTGACCGCGAGCGGGCTCGCGCCCGGGCACCTGGCCTTCGAGATCACCGAGACGACGGCGGTGCGCGACATCGTGGCGGCACGCGAGTGGATGCGCCGTCTCAAGGAGCGAGGCTGCCGGTTCGCGCTCGACGACTTCGGGATCGGCTTCTCCTCCTTCTCCTACCTCCAGAGCCTGCCCGCGGACTACGTGAAGATCGACGGCTCGTTCATCCGGGGCGTGGAGAACGACCCGGCAGCCCGGGCCCTCGTGCGGGCGATCGACACCGTGGCTCACACGCTCGGCAAGGAGACGATCGCCGAGTGTGTCGAGAGCCTCGCCTGCGTCGACACCCTCGTCGAGCTCGGAGTCGAGTGCGGGCAGGGGTTCGCGCTCGGCGCGCCGGCCCTGGAGCTGCGGCCCGCCGGCTCCGACCATCTGCCGGCGGTCAAGCCGTAGCGGACGAAGCGCCGCGGAGGGGGCCCCTGCCGCGGCCTCGGGACGCCCGGTCAGCGCCCCGGACCGTAGCGCCGGCGAAGGGCCTGCTCTTCCTTCTTGACCGCCTCGGCGCGGGACTTCAGGGCGTTGGCGTGGCCCGCGACGCTGGCGAGCTGGCCGGCGGGATCCGGAGATCCGATCGCCGCCCGCAGCGAGCGGAGCATCTCCAGCGCGTCGTCCAGGCTGCCCAGGCTCTCGCCGTGGTGAGCGGCGCACGCGGCGGGCGGCGTCAGGGCAGCGAGCTTCACCTTCGCCGCTTCCGTCTCGCGGATCAGGTCGTCGAGGCTCGACGTGTCGCCCCTCACGAGGGCTGCCGCCATCTCGCTGGCCATCCCCTCCGCGTCGCCGCTCATCTTCCCGGGCTGGATCTGGTCCACCGCGTCGAGGTACGCCGTGACCGCTACCCGGTCCGCGTCGGGAGGGGCGCTCGGGGACTGGGCCTCGGGTACGCGCGGGGCGGGTCCCGGCGCG